>NZ_JBIAUK010000006.1:0-348394 GCF_042892775.1 Streptomyces sp. NPDC001717
GGGCGGGGCGCGCCGGGGGGTGGGGGGGGGCGGGTGGGTTTTGTTCTGGGCCCGCGGGCGAGGTGTCAGCAGATCTCACTATTAACCACCCCCCCCCCCCCCCCCCCCCCCCCGGGCCCCACGGCCGGAAGCGGAATCAGCCCTGCGGGTGGTGCGCCGGGATGGGGGGCAGCTCGCCGGTCTGCTCGTACGCCGAGAGCATGTCGATGCGGCGGGTGTGGCGCTCCTCGTCGGAGTACGGGGTCGCGAGGAAGGCCTCGATGAAGCTGGTGGCCTCGTCCTGGGTGTGCATGCGGCCGCCGACGGAGATGACGTTGGCGTTGTTGTGCTCGCGGCCGAGCTTCGCGGTCTCCACGCTCCAGGCGAGGATGGCGCGGACGCCCTTGACCTTGTTCGCGGCGATCTGCTCGCCGTTGCCGGAGCCGCCGATCACGATGCCGAGGCTGTCGGCGTCCGCGGCGGTCTTCTCCGCGGCGCGGAGGCAGAACGGCGGGTAGTCGTCCACGGCGTCGTAGATGTGGGGCCCGCAGTCGACGGGCTCGTGGCCGTTGTTCTTGAGCCAGTCCACGAGGTGGTTCTTCAGCTCAAAGCCTGCATGGTCGGATCCGAGGTACACGCGCATGCAACGAGTGTGGCACGAGAGCCCCCGGCGGAGCTCGGCAGGGTGTCGCGTAAGTCACTTCTAAAGCTCAAGTAAACCCAAAGACCCCAGATGGGGCGGGTCGGGACC
The DNA here is from genome assembly GCF_042892775.1 of Streptomyces sp. NPDC001717. Taxonomy (NCBI): domain Bacteria; kingdom Bacillati; phylum Actinomycetota; class Actinomycetes; order Kitasatosporales; family Streptomycetaceae; genus Streptomyces; species Streptomyces sp. NPDC001717. Next base: position 731 of record NZ_JBIAUK010000006.1, read on the forward strand.
AAGGTCCTGGACCTTCGTCCCAGGGCAAGGTTACGGATTGGGGTCTTCCGCCTTACGTTCATCTCAGGTTTGAATGCCGGGGCTCGCAATCCGAGAACCCTAAGGATCCGTCCATGAGCTCCACGACGACCCTTCAGAAGGAAGGCGGCCCCACCGGCAACCCCGGTGACGGCCTGCCCTCCGATGGTCTGAAGGCCGGTCTCAAGAACCGCCACCTGTCCATGATCGCCATCGGCGGTGTCATCGGCGCCGGCCTCTTCGTCGGCTCCGGTGGCGGCATCGCCAAGGCCGGTCCCGCCATCCTGATCTCCTACGCGCTCGTCGGCGCGATGGTCGTCTTCGTGATGCGGATGCTCGGCGAGATGGCGGCCGCCAGCCCGAACTCGGGCTCCTTCTCCGCTTACGCCGACCGCGCGCTCGGCCGCTGGGCCGGCTTCTCCATCGGCTGGCTGTACTGGTTCTTCTGGGTCGTCGTCCTGGCCGTGGAGGCCACCGCCGGCGCCTCGATCCTGGAGGGCTGGATCCCGGCCGTCCCGCAGTGGGCCTGGGCCCTGATCGTGATGGCGGTCCTGACCGCCACCAACCTCGGTTCCGTCGCCTCGTACGGCGAGTTCGAGTTCTGGTTCGCGGGCATCAAGGTCGTCGCCATCGGCGCCTTCGTGATCATCGGCATGCTGGCCGTCTTCGGCGTGCTGCCCGGCTCCCACAACCCGGGTGCGGGCTTCGCCCACCTGACCGACACGGGCGGCTTCTTCCCCAACGGCTACGGCGCCGTCCTCACCGGCGTGCTGATGGTCGTCTTCTCCTTCATGGGCAGCGAGATCGTCACCCTCGCGGCCGGCGAGTCGGAGAACCCCCGCAAGGCGGTCACCCAGGCCACCAACTCCGTCATCTGGCGGATCGGCGTCTTCTACCTCGGCTCGATCTTCATCGTGCTGACGCTGCTCCCCTGGAACGACAAGTCGATCACCGAGAAGGGCTCGTACGTCGCCGCCCTCGACTCGATCGGCATCGCGCACGCCGGCACGATCATGGAGGTCATCGTCCTGACCGCCGTGCTGTCCTGCCTGAACTCGGGCCTCTACACCGCCTCCCGCATGGCCTTCTCGCTCGGTGAGCGCGGCGACGCCCCCAAGGCGTTCGCCAAGGTCAACTCGCGTGGTGTTCCGGTGGCCGCGATCCTCGGCTCCACGGTCTTCGGCTTCGTCGCCGTCTACTTCAACTACGCGTTCAAGGACACGGTCTTCAACTTCCTCCTGAACTCCTCGGGTGCCATCGCGCTCTTCGTCTGGCTGGTCATCTGCTTCACCCAGCTGAAGATGCGCGGGATCCTGGTCCGCGAGGCCCCGGAGAAGCTGACCGTGAAGATGTGGCTGTTCCCGTGGCTGACCTGGGCCACCGCCGCCCTGATCATGTTCGTCATCGGCTACATGTTCGTGGACGACGCCAACCGCGAGGTCGTCACCCTGTCCACCCTGGTCGCCGGTGTGGTCGTCGTCATCGGTGTGGTGCTCGACTTCCGCCGCAAGCGGGCCGCCCTGCAGGGCTGACCCGTTGTCGCATGCGCACGAAGGAGCCCGGCCCGCCTCACAGGCGGGCCGGGCTCCGGTGCGTCGGGTACGGCTCTCAGCCGCGGCGGCCCGCCAGCTTCCAGGCGGCCGGCAGGGCGCCCATCGCGAGGGCGGCCTTGAGCGCGTCGCCGATCAGGAACGGGGTCAGGCCCGCCGCGACGGCCGCGCTCGCGGACATGCCGGTGGCGGCCATCAGGTACGGCACGCCCACGGCGTAGATCACCGCGGAGCCCAGCACCATCGTGCCCGCGGTACGCAGGACCGAGCGGTCGCCGCCGCGCCGTGCGAGGGCGCCGACGACGGTGGCGGCCAGCAGCATGCCGAGCACGTACCCGAAGGAGGCTCCGCCCGCCCCCGAGGTGCCGCCCGCGAACCACGGCACGCCGGCCATGCCGACGAGCGCGTACAGGGCGAGCGACAGGAAGCCGCGGCGGGCGCCGAAGGCCGAGCCGACGAGCAGCGCCGCGAAGGTCTGGCCGGTGACCGGGACCGGGGAGCCGGGGACCGGTACGGAGATCTGCGCGGCCAGCCCGGTGAGCGCGGCGCCGCCGACGACGAGCGCGACGTCGCGGACGCGGCTCGCGGGCAGCAGGTCGGCGAGGACGGCGCCGGCCCGGAAGGACACGGAAGCGGTGGGGGCTGCGGAAGCGGTGCTCATCGTTGGCTCCGGGAGGGTGAGGGGTAGAGCGGGACGATCACCGACGCTATGGGGCCGCCGGGCCCCGTCCCACCGCCGCCCGACACAAAGCCGTACCGGCCGGTTTCGTGGGAATCACACAAAGGATGCGGCCAATGCCCCGAGCGGGGTGATCCGCATCACTGGGAAGATCTGTCAGCACGTCCTTTTTGCACACGACGGTTCCGCTCGGGGAGACTGTAGGGTCCCGCCAACCTGACGGAGCCTTCACCGCCGCCGGGCCCAACGAGAGTACGAGCACCCCTCATGCGCGAGCGCCTGTCCGAAGTACCCCCGCCCCCTCCCCCGACGTCCGAGCTCCCCCCGGAACCCCTCAGCCACAGTCTCAAGCAGCGCCATCTGACGATGTTGGGCCTCGGCGGCGTGATCGGCGCCGGGCTCTTCGTGGGCTCCGGAGCCGGCATCGGCATCGCCGGTCCCGCGATCGTCTGCTCCTACCTGCTCGCGGGCGTCCTCGCGATGCTCGTGATGCGGGCGTTGGGCGAGATGTCGGCGGCGATGCCCGCCTCGGGCTCGTTCTCGGTGTACGCGGAGCGGGCGCTGGGGCGCTGGGCGGGCTTCAGCGCGGGCTGGCTGTACTGGTTCCTGCTGGTCGTGGTGCTGGCGGTGGAGGCCACCGGCGCGGCGAAGATCGCGAACGGCTGGGTGCCCTCCGTCGACCAGTGGGTCTGGGTGCTGCTCTTCATGGTGGTCTTCACCGTGAGCAACCTGGCCGCCGTGAAGAACTTCGGCGAGTTCGAGTTCTGGTTCGCCGCGCTCAAGGTCGGCGCGATCGTGCTGTTCCTGATCCTCGGCACCCTCGCGATCTTCGGCCTGCTCCCCGACACGGATCCGGTGGGCCTGGCCAACCTCACCGGCCAGGGCGGCTTCTTCCCCACCGGCATGGGTGGCGTGGTCGCCGGCATGCTCGCCGTCATCTTCGCCTTCGGCGGCCTGGAGGTCGTCACGATCGCCGCCGCCGAGTCCGACGACCCGGCCCGGTCCGTCTCCCGCGCGGTGCGCAGCGCGGTGTGGCGCATCCTCTTCTTCTACATCGGCTCGATGCTGGTCATCGTCACGCTCCTGCCGTGGGACTCGCTGGAGCCGGGCCAGAGCCCCTACGTCGCCGCCCTCGACTCCATCGGCATCCCGGCAGCCGGCCAGATCATGAACATCGTGGTGTTCGTGGCGCTGCTGTCGGCTCTGAACGCGAACCTGTACGGGTCCTCCCGCATGATCTTCTCGCTGGCCGAGCGCGAGGAGGCGCCCAAGGCGCTGCTGAAGGTCTCGGGCGGCGGGGTGCCGCGCCGGGCCGTGTTCGCCTCGGTGGCCTTCGGCTTCGTGTCGGTCGTGCTGAACCTGCTGTGGCCGGACACGATCTTCCTGTACATGCTCAACGCGGTCGGCGCGGTGCTGCTGTTCGTGTGGGCGCTGATCGCGGTCTCGCAGCTGAAGCTGCGCCGCCGGATCGAGCGGGACATGCCGGAGCGGCTGACCCTTCCGATGTGGCTGTTCCCGTACGCCACCTGGTGCGCGCTGCTGGGCATGGCCGCGGTGCTGGTGCTGATGCTCTTCGACGACTCGGCGCGGCCGCAGCTGCTGTGGTCGGCGGGGGCCGCCGCGGCGGTGCTGGTGGTGGCGTGGGTCCGCGAACTGCGGGACCGCCGGTCCTGATCCGAACGGAACGCGTGGAGTACGGCCCGGGACGGGAGTCCCGGGCCGTACCCGTTTGCGCGCCGTGGAATACATGCTGCTAGCGTGCAGTTGCGCATTAATTGCAATAAGCGATTGGCACGCCGAGGGGACCGGATCACACGCATGGCCATCTACACGCTTCCTGAGCTTCCGTACGACTACGCGGCACTCGAGCCGGTGATCAACCCGCAGATCATCGAGCTGCACCACGACAAGCACCACGCGGCCTACGTCACGGGCGCCAACAACACGCTGGAGCAGCTGGCGGAGGCGCGCGACAAGGAGAACTGGGGCGCGCTGAACGGCCTGGAAAAGAACCTCGCGTTCCACCTCTCCGGCCACATCCTGCACAGCATCTACTGGCACAACATGGCGAGCCCGAAGACCGGCGAGGGCGGCGGCGAGCCGACCGCGGCCGACGGTCTGGGCGACCTGGCCGACGCGATCACCGAGTCCTTCGGCTCCTTCGAGAAGTTCAAGAAGCAGCTGACCTTCGCCTCCTCGGCCACCCAAGGCTCCGGCTGGGGCGTGCTCGCGTACGAGCCCGTCAGCGGCCGTCTGGTCGTCGAGCAGGTCTACGACCACCAGGGCAACGTGGGCGTGGCCAGCACCCCGATCCTGGTCTTCGACGCCTGGGAGCACGCCTTCTACCTGCAGTACAAGAACCAGAAGGTGGACTTCATCGAGGCGATGTGGAACGTCGTCAACTGGCAGGACGTGGCGAAGCGCTACACCGACGCCAAGGCCAACACCCCGCTGCTGATCCCCGTCAAGGGCTGATCAGCGCCCCGCAGTCGTCCGCCTCGTGATCGTCTTCTCAACCTTCACTTGCGGGCGTTTCCACCAGAAGGCCCCCGCGAGGACGTGACTCGCGGGGGCCTTCTGCGTCGTTCGCGGGCGGGGCCTACTCGAAGGAGGGGCCCTTGGTGCGGGTGCGCTTGATCTCGTAGAAGCCGGGCGTGGAGGCGACCAGCAGCGTGCCGTCCCACAGCCGGGCGGCGGCCTCGCCGCGCGGGGCGGGGGTGACGACCGGGCCGAAGAAGGCGACTTCCTCGCCGTCGGCGCCGGGCACCGAGATCACCGGGGTGCCGACCTCCTGGCCGACCCGGTCGATGCCGTCGTTGTGCGAGGCGCGCAGCACCTCGTCGTACTCGTCGGAGTCGGCGTACGCGAGCAGTTCGGCCGGCAGGTCGAGCGCCGCCAGGGCCTCGGCGATGACCTCGCGGGTCGGGCCCTTGGCCTCGTTGTGGATGCGGGTGCCGAGCTCGGTGTAGAGCTTGCCGGTGATCTCGTCGCCGAACTTCTGCTGGGCGGCGACCACCACGCGCACGGGGGCCCAGCCCTTGGGGCCGAGCAGTTCGCGGTAGGTCTCGGGCAGTTCGTCGAGGCGGTTCTCGTTCAGCACCGCGAGGCTCATCACGTGCCAGCGGACCTCGACGTCACGGACCTTCTCGACCTCCAGCATCCAGCGGGAGGTCATCCAGGCCCAGGGGCAGAGCGGGTCGAACCAGAAGTCGACCGGGGTCTTCTCGCGCACCTGGGTGTCGGTCATGTCTCTCCTCAGTCTCCGTCTCGAAAAAAGGCAGCACTGGCTGACGTTCTGTGTCCCCAACCAGGACCGGGGCGCGCGCATTCCCCCGTGCGAGGATTCCCCACAAGAACACGATGCCGCACGAAGGAGTGCACGTGCCCGGAGAGAACCTGTCCCGCGAGGAGGCCCGCGAGCGGGCCGAACTCCTGTCCGTCGACGGGTACGAGGTGGTCCTCGACGTCAGGTCCGCCGTGGAGGACGCCAGGCCCGCCGATGGGCCCCGCACCTTCCGCTCGGTGACCACGATCCGCTTCAGGGCCGCCGCCCCCGGCACGTCCACCTTCGTGGACCTGATCGCCCCCTCCGTGAACTCCGTCACACTGAACGGCCGGTCGCTCGACACCGCCGCGGTCTTCGACGGCGCGCGGATCGCGGTCCACGACCTGGCCTCGGAGAACGTCCTCGTGGTCGACGCGAACTGCGCGTACAGCCGCACGGGCGAGGGCCTGCACCGCTTCGTGGACCCCGAGGACGGCGAGGTCTACCTCTACACCCAGTACGAACCGGCCGACGCCCGTCGGGTGTACGCCAACTTCGAGCAGCCGGACCTGAAGGCGCCGTACCGCTTCGAGGTGACCGCGCCCGAGGGTTGGCAGGTCTGGAGCAACGGCGCGGAGGAGTCCCGCGAGGCAGGGGTGTGGCGGTTCGCCGAGACCAAGCCGATCTCGACGTACATCACCTGCGTCGTCGCCGGCCCCTACCACTACGTGACGGACACCTACACGCGCGGGGACCTGACGATCCCGCTGGGCGCGATGTGCCGCAAGGGGCTGGCGAAGCACTTCGACGCGGACGACGTCTTCCTCGTCACCAAGCAGGGCTTCGACCTCTTCCACGAGATCTTCGACTACCCGTACCCGTTCGGGAAGTACGACCAGGCCTTCGTGCCGGAGTACAACCTGGGCGCGATGGAGAACCCGGGGATCGTGACCTTCCGCGAGGAGTACATCTTCCGCGGCAAGGTGACGCAGGCCTCCTACGAGCGGCGCGCCAACGTCATCCTGCACGAGATGGCGCACATGTGGTTCGGCGACCTCGTCACCATGAAGTGGTGGGACGACCTGTGGCTGAAGGAGTCCTTCGCCGACTTCATGGGCTCCTTCGGTCTGGTGGAGGCCACCCGCTTCGACCAGGCGTGGGTCACCTTCGCCAACAGCCGCAAGGCGTGGGCCTACCGCGCCGACCAGCTGCCGTCCACGCACCCGATCACGGCCGACATCCGTGACCTGGAGGACGCGAAGCTGAACTTCGACGGCATCACCTACGCCAAGGGCGCGGCGGTCCTGAAGCAGCTCGTCGCCTACGTGGGGCGGGAGGCGTTCCTGGAGGGCGCGCGCCGCTACTTCAAGGCGAACGCGTACGGGAACACCACCCTGGACGACCTGCTGTCGGTGCTCGCCGAGGTCTCGGGGCGGGACATGGCCGAATGGTCGCGGGCCTGGCTGCAGACGGCCGGCGTGAACGCGCTGACCCCGGTGCTGACGTACGACGCGTCCGGGCGGGTGACGGAACTGGCGGTGGTCCAGGAGGGCGAGGAGCTGCGCCCTCACCGGGTGGCGGTCGGCCTGTACCGGCTGGAGTCCGACGGCCGCCTGGTCCGCTACGCGCGGGCCGGGGTGGACGTGGCGGGGCCGCGGACGGTCGTGGAGGAGGCGGCGGGCCTGGACCGCCCGGACCTGGTCCTGGTCAACGACGAGGACCTGACCTACTGCAAGGTCCGCTTCGACGAGGGCTCCCTCGCCACGCTGCGCGGGCACCTGGGCGACCTGACCGACCCTCTCGCCCGGGCGCTGTGCTGGTCCGCCCTGTGGAACCTGACGCGGGACGGCCTGATGCCGGCGCGCGACTTCCTCTCGCTGGTACTGGCGCACGCGGGCCGGGAGACGGACGTCGGCGTGCTCCAGATGCTGCACGCGCAGGCCCAGACCGCGGTCACCCACTACTCGGCGCCCGACCGGCGCGAGCAGGCCGGGCGGGAGCTGGCGGCGGGCGCGCTGCCCGAACTGCGGCTCGCCGCGCCGGGTTCGGAGCACCAGCTGACGTGGGCCCGCTTCTTCGCGGCGGGCGCGACGACCGAGGGCGACTTCCAGCTGCTGCTGGGGCTGCTGGACGGCTCCGCCCGGATCGACGGGCTGGAGGTGGACCAGGAGCTGCGCTGGGACCTCCTGCTGCCGCTGGCCGCGCACGGGGCGGTGGACGAGGGCGTCCTGGCCGCGGAGCTGGCGCGCGACGACACGGCGTCGGGCAAGCGGCACCAGGTGCGGTGCCTGGCGGCGCGGCCGTCGGCGGCGGTGAAGGACCAGGCGTGGGCGGCGGTGGTCGAGTCCGACGCGCTGTCGAACGCGCTGGTGGAGGCCACCATCGCGGGCATGCAGCAGGCGTCCCAGCGGGGGCTGTTGGCTCCGTACGCGGGGCGGTACTTCGAGGTGATCGCGCGGATCTGGTCGGAGCGGTCGATCCAGATCGGCATCGACGTGGTGAAGGGTCTGTACCCCTCGCTCCAGGACCCGGAGTCCACGGTGGCGGCGACCGACGCGTGGCTCTCGGCCCATGCCGACGCGGCGCCGGCCCTTCGCCGCCTGGTGCTGGAGTCCCGCGACGACCTGGCCCGCGCCCTGCGCGCCCAGCACTGCGACGCGGCGGCGGGCTGACCCCGCTCGAACGCCGGACGGGCCGGGTTGCCGCTGCACGGCAACCCGGCCCGTCCGACGGACTCGCCGCGAAACCCGGCGAAACCGGGACGGAACGGGCACGCGCCGCCGGGGCTATCGGTCATCGAACGTCCGTACTTTAGCCCCGTCTTGTCCGTATTTGTCGACGAGCGTGTAACAGCGGTTATCAAGGCCATGGCCTGAGGGAATCACCGCGTCATGAACCACAACGCGCCCCTCCCCCTCGCCCACCTCACCGGCACCCGCCCCCGCGTGCTCACCCTCGCCCAGCTGCGCGAGCACGGCGTCACCGCCTCCGACGCCGCCGAGCGGCCGTGGCAGCAGATCCTGCCCGGGGTGTTCCTGCTCCACTCCGGGCCCGCGACCAGCGAGGAGCGGCTGCACGCCGCCCTGTTGTACGCCGGCCGGCGCGGGCACGGCGAGGAGATGATCACCGGGCTGGCGGCGCTCGCGCTGTACCGGTTCGCCTCCGTCCCCGCCTTGCTCGCCCTCTCGCACATCGACGTGCTCGTACCCGGCACCCGCCGCCTGCGTTCCACCGGGGACGTGCGGATCGTGCGCGCGCACACCACGCCCCGGCCCGAGGAGGTGACGGGGCTTCCGGTGGCGCCCGTCGCGCGGGCCGTCGCCGACGCCGTCGCCCAGCTCGACGACGCCGGCACCGTACGCCGTCTGCTCAGCGAGGCCGTCCGCGCCGGGCACTGCGAACCGGCCGCCGTCGTACGGGAGCTGACGGTGGCCCGGCTGCTGAACCGCACGCACGTGGTCGAGGCCGTCGAGGCCCTGCTCGCCGAGGGCCGCGCCATCGCCGAGGACCGGCTGTACCACGTCGTACGCGGCTACGAGCTGCCCGAGCCGGTCTGGAACGTGGACCTGCGCATCCCCGGCGGCCCCCACCTCGGCGGGGTCGACGCCTTCTGGCCCGAGCACTCCGTGGCCGTGGAGCTCGACACCCGCGCCCCGCGCCAGGGCGAGGACGAGGAGTGGTCCGAGTGCGTGCGCAAGCGCGAGACCCTGGAGCGGCTCGGGGTGACCGTCATCCACATCACCCCGCGCAAGCTCCGCGACTGGCCCGAGCAGCAGGCCGCGGTCATCCGGACCGCCCTGACGGCGTCCGGCGACCGCGAGCCCGCCGCCTACCTGGTGGTCCTGCCCAGGTGAGGCAGGTGGGGCGAGTACTCCGGGGCGCTCCAGCGCAGCCGCCCCGGATGGACGGCCTCGACCACCGACTCCACGCGGAAGCGGGTGGTGCGGCCCCCGTCGGGTCCGAACTCGACCCGGGCCCGGCCGCTGAGCTGGAGTACGGCCCCGGTCTCCCAGTCCGGGAAGAGCAGCCCGGCCCGCGGGTCGGCCGCGAGGTTGCCCAGGGTCAGGAACATGGCGTTGCCCGCGTAGTCCGGCCAGCTCAGCTCGGTCGGCGAGAGCACCTCGACGAAACCGGGCAGCCCGCCGCGGTGGCTGGCGTCGACCCCGTCCGCCTCTGCCGTGGTGGCCACGAAGAAGGTGTCGGCGGCGCGGACGGCCCGCTCCTGGTCGGGGGTGAGCGCGTCCCCGCGCCGCACGACACCGGCTCCTTCGGCGGCGAGGTCCAGCGGTTGCCGCTTCTGGAGGTACTTGGGGCAGTTGGCGAAGACCTGCTCGGCCAGGACGGCGAAGCCCCGGCCGGTCACCTCCAGCGTCCCGTTCAGCCTCATCCGGCGCCGGGTGCGCGGATCGAGGGAGATGGTGCCGACCTTCGTCCCGGCCGTGGCCAGCGCCCCGGTCAGCGGATCGCCGGCCGGCAGGCCGCCGGCGACCGTGATCCGCTGCGGCCCGGTGGCCCGTACGAATCCGGGCGCGCCGGTGAGCAGGGAAGCCCACAGCAGGCCCCCGCCGTCGGCGGCGCCGACGACGAGGTGGGGCTGCTGTTCCAGGAAGGCCGCGGCCACGTCCTTGATGCCCGTGCCGATCGAGCGGCCGACGTGCTCGGCGAGTTCGCGTACGCCGACCCGCTCCTGCACGGCGAGCGAGCCCTGGTGGTAGGCCCCGGACATTAGAAGAATCCGCAGGTGGGAGCGGACTCACTGGGGGCGGGGGCATCTTCGGCGCCGGTCGGGACCGAGATCTCCAGGCGGGTCCCGTCGGGGTCGTGGAAGAAGATGCCGCCCGATGCGGCGCCCTCGCGGTGGGCCACGACGCCCTCGTACGCGAATTCCACGCCCAGGCCGCGCAGCCGCTCCTCGTACGCGCGCACCTCCTCGATGGCGCCGGCGGAGAACGCCAGGTGGTGCAGTCCGGCCGCGGTGGGCGCGTACGCGCCGTCGGCCTGCTGCCAGAGGGTCAGCACGAGCTCGCCGTCCTGGCCGAGGAAGGCGAAGCGCCGGCCCTCCTCCTTGCCCTCGCCCAGCACCTGGAAGCCGAGCGCGTCCCGGTAGAAGGCGAGCGAGCGCTCCAGATCGGTGACGTTGAGGCCCACGTGCCCGGTGCGGAGGGTGCTGATGGCAGTCGTCATGACGGGTTCCTTCCCCAGGGGACTTCGCAACTTTCTAACCTTCTAAATCGAGATTAGAGGTTAGAATCGGATGCGTCAACCGGTCACGTACCCTTCAGGGGTTAGCGAGGTGCGGAGGAGACGGACATGACGGCGACCGACCAGGCGACCGACCAGGCCACGGACCGGTCCGACGACCCCCGCCCCCTGACCGGGGAGCCGGTCGCGCTCGACCTGCTGAACACGCGCTGGATGCGGGAGGGCGAGCTCACCGACCTCTTCGCCGGGGCCTTCGGGCTCGGCCGGGTCGAGGGGCTGCGGATCTGGCTGGAGTCCACCGGGCTGGCCGACCGCTTCCGCGCCGACGCCCCGACCCTGGTCCACCTGATGACCGCCCGCGAGGCACTGGCCCGCGCGGTGGCGGACCCGGCCGACGAGAGCGCCCGCGCGCTGGTCGACGCCGTACTGGAGCACGGCCGCATCCGCGCCACCCTGACGGCCGAAGGCCCCGGCGAGCGGGCCGAGTTCGACGACCCGACCTGGGGTCCGGCCTGGATCGCGGCCCGGAACTACCTCGAACTGCTGGGCACCGCGCCCGACCGGATCCGCAAGTGCGCCTCCGAAACCTGCGTGCTGCACTTCCACGACACCTCGCGCAACGGGACCCGGCGCTGGTGCTCGATGTCCGTCTGCGGGAACCGGGCGAAGGCTTCCCGGCACTACGCGCGCACGCGCGAGCGCTGAACGGTCCGAAACCGTCACACCCGCACCGGGGCGCGATCGCGTCCCGGTGCTGTCACGCGGTCGCCAAATCGACAAATCAGCTCCGCGACCCCCGGAGTTCGCTCCGGTCTGTCCCGGTAAGGCCGCGCCGGCGTATGGGCCGCGCTGGCGAGTGTCCGCCATGGCGGGTACCGGTCAATGACAACCCTCCCCAAAGAGCTGTCGTTTGCGCAAAGCTGACCGGTCATCCGGCACCGAAATCCGGACCGTATCTTTCACTTACCAGGGATGCTGATGACCCTCGAATCCCCCGGCTCCATACCCGCGGCCAGACGCGTCGCGCGCGTCGCGGCCGCGGCGGGCCTGGTGGCCGCCCTCGCGGCCACCGGCTCGGCGCCCGTCTTCGCGGCGAACGCGGCCGACGCCCCGGGCTCCAACCCGGCCGTCAAGTCCGCCGACCAGAAGCTCGGTTCGGCCGACGCAGAGCTCCTCCAGGAGGCCAAGGCCAAGGGTGACGCGACCGTCACCGTCATGGTCGCGACCGCCCCCGGCGAGACCAAGCAGGTCACCGACCAGATCGGCGCCGTCCCCGGCGCCTCGGTGGGTCAGACCTACGACAAGCTCGGCTACGTGCGCGCCACCCTGCCCACCGGCAAGGCGGAGGCCGCCCTGAAGGCGGCCGCCAAGCTGTCCTCCGTGCACGGCATCGACCTGCGGCACGAGATCCAGCTGCCGGACCCGCGCCCCGACACCAAGGGCGAGTCGGGCAAGGTCCAGAAGACCGCCGCCGAGTCGTACCCCGCGCCGGACAAGAACACCCCGGCGAAGAACCCGTACAACCCGTCCTTCGAGACGGGCGCGGTGGACTTCGTCGCGAAGAACCCGCAGGCCGACGGCCGCGGCGTGACCATCGGCATCCTGGACTCGGGCGTCGACGTCAGCCACCCGGCGCTGCAGAAGACCACCACCGGCGAGCGCAAGATCGTCGACTGGGTCACCGCGACCGACCCGATCGCCGACGGCGACGCCACCTGGCGCGCCCAGATCACCCCGGTCACCACCGCCGGCGGCACCTTCACGGCGGGCGGCGCGAGCTGGAAGGCACCCGAGGGCAGCTTCCAGTGGAGCCGGTTCAGCGAGTCGATCACCGCCAACGGCGACATGAAGGGCGACGTCAACCGGGACGGGGACACCACCGACCGGTTCGGCATGCTCTACGACCCGGTCGCCGGGACCGTCCGCGTCGACACCGACCAGGACAACGACTTCACGAACAACGAGCCGATGAAGCCGTACAAGGACGGCTACCAGATCGGGTACTTCGGCACGGACAACCCGGCGACCGACGTCGCCGAGCGCATCCCGTTCGTGATCCAGATCCGCAAGGACGTCCCGATGGACCCGCTCGGCGGGGACTGGGTCGGCAAGAAGGCCGACTTCGTCAACATCGGCATCATCGAGTCCGAGCACGGCACGCACGTCGCGGGCATCACCGCCGCCAACAGCCTCTTCGGCGGCAAGATGAACGGCGAGGCGCCGGGCGCGAAGATCGTCTCCTCGCGCGCCTGCACCTGGTCCGGCGGCTGCACCAACATCGCGCTGACCGAGGGCATGATCGACCTCGTCGTCAACCGCGGTGTGGACATCGTCAACATGTCCATCGGTGGCCTGCCGGCGCTGAACGACGGCAACAACGCCCGTTCGGAGCTCTACAAGAACCTCATCGACACCTACGGTGTCCAGCTCGTCATCTCGGCGGGCAACGAGGGCCCCGGTGTCAACACCATCGGCGACCCCGGTCTCGCGGACAAGGTCATCTCCGTGGGTGCCGCGGTCTCCAAGGAGACCTGGGCCGCCAACTACGGCTCCGGCGTGACCAAGAAGTACAACATGTTCCCCTTCTCCTCGCGCGGTCCGCGTGAGGACGGCGGGTTCACGCCGACCATCACCGCCCCCGGCGCGGCCATCAACACCATCCAGACCTGGCTGCCCGGTGCGCCCGTGAAGGAGGCCGGCTACAACCTCCCGGCCGGTTACGGCATGCTCCAGGGCACCTCGATGTCCTCGCCGCAGGCCGCGGGCGCCAGCGCCCTGCTGATCTCGGCCGCCAAGCAGCAGAAGATCGCGCTGTCCCCGGCGAGCCTGCGCACCGCGCTCACCAGCACCGCGAAGAAGATCGACGACGTCCCGGCGCACGCCCAGGGCTCGGGTCTGATCAACGTCCTCGGTGCGTGGGAGTCCATCCAGCGCGGCGCGAAGTCCAACGAGTTCACCGTCAAGGCGCCGGTCGACACCGCCATCGACCAGTTCCTGAAGACCCCGGGCTTCGGCACCGGCCTCTACGACCGCGAGGGCGGCCTGAAGGTCGGCCAGAAGAAGGTCTACGACGTCGTCGTCACCCGCACCACCGGCGTCAAGTACGGCACCCGCCACAACCTGAGCTGGCGCAACAACGACGGCACGTTCAAGATCCTCGGCGACTACGACTACGTCACGCTGCCGCTGAACAAGCCCGTCACCATCAAGGTCGAGGCCAAGCCCAAGACGGCCGGCGTCCACAGCGGCATCCTGCAGCTGGACGACGAGACCACCGAGGGCATCGACAAGCAGATCCTGACCACGGTCATCGCCTCCACCCCGCTGGCGAAGCCGTCGTTCTCCTTCTCGGACACCTCGTCCGTGCAGCGCAACAGCCACAAGTCGTACTTCGTCACCGTGCCGCAGGGCGCGAAGACCCTCGAGGTCGCCCTCGGCGGTCTCGCGGCGGGCAGCCAGACGCGCTTCATCTCGATCCACCCCTACGGTGTGGGCGTCGAGGACAGCGCGACCACCCAGTGCTACCCGAACTACGACAACCCGGCGAACCAGTGCCGCCCCGACCTGCGGTCGTACGCCGACCCGCAGCCGGGCGTCTGGGAGATCGAGGTCGAGTCGCGCCGTACGTCGCCGCTCCTCGACAACCCGTTCAAGCTGGACGTCTCCGTGCTCGGCGCGGCCTTCGACCCCGCGGTCAAGGTCCTGCCCGAGGTGAAGCAGGGCACCCCGGCGCCGGTCCAGTGGACCGTCAAGAACGACGGTGCGGCCATCTCCGGCGGCAAGCTCAAGGGCGGCCCGCTCGGCTCCGCGAAGGTCGCCAAGCCGACCATCGCCAACGGTGAGACCCAGACCACCGAGGTCACGATCGGCGAGGGCGTCTCCCGCCTCGACATCGCGATCGGCAAGGTCTCCGACACCGCCGCCGACCTCGACCTCGAGGTCTACAAGGACGGCGTCAAGGTCGGCTCCTCCGCCGACGGCGACTCCGAGGAGGCCGTGAGCCTGGCCAACCCGGCCGCGGGCACCTACCAGATCAAGGTGCTCGGCTACGCGGTCCCGTCCGGCTCCACCACCTACGACTACCGCGACGTGTACTTCTCGGCCGCCCTGGGCTCCGTCCAGGTCGACGAGGCCGCCGCGGTGAACCTCGCCAACGGCGCCTCCACGGCGATCTCGGCGAACGTCCTGGTCGGCGCCGCCGCTCCCGAGGGCCGGCAGTTCTTCGGCCAGGTCCAGCTGCTGAACGCCCGCGGCACCGCCGCCGGCACCGGCAGCGTGCAGATCGAGAAGGTCCTGCCGTAGCGGGTGCGCGCGAGCGCGAACGCATGACGGTGTGACCGCGTGACGGAGGGGCCGGTGCCGATGGCACCGGCCCCTTCGCGCTGCCCCGCCCCTTCTGCACCGGGACGGCCCGATGACAGGATGCCGCCATGTCGATCATCGAACGAGGGGCCAACACCCCTTTGGGCAGCGGCCCGTTCCGCATCACCGTGGCGCGCACGGCCCGGCCCGGGTCTCCGGCGGTCGCCACCGCGGCGGTCCTGCTGGACGCCTACGGCCGGGTCCGCGATGAAGCCGGCGTCGTCCTGGCAGAGGGCCCCGGGCACCCGTCCGGCGCGGTGCGGCACCTGGGCGGGACCGAGCAGGGCGGGCTGCTCGTCCAGCGGCTGGAGGTGGACCCGGACGACGTGGACCCGGACGTGCAGCGGGTCCTGATCGCGGCCTTCACCGCGGGCGGGCCCTTCGGCGCGGTCGACGGGCTGTCCGCGGAGGTGACGGCCGGCGGTGCGACGGCGGCCCGGTACGAGGTGACGGACGCCGTCATGGACACCGCGCTGGTGCTCGGCGAGTGCTGCCGCCGCAGCGGGGCCTGGCGGTTCCGCGCGGTGGGCCAGGGCTACACCGGCGGGCCGGCCGCGCTCGCCGCCGACTTCGACATACGCCCGGACGCGCTCCCGGCCGCCCCGGTGGCCGGCCCCGCGATGAGCGAGGTCGACAAGACCCCCGGACCGCCGCCGCGCCCGTCGGCCGCGCCGTCCCTTCCGGCCCCTCCGGCCTCGCCCGCCGAGCCGGCCGCCGAGCCGCCCCGGGCGGAGCCGCTCCCCGCGCCCGGGCGGGACTCCGGGAGGCCCGCCGACGGCGCGGGCGCCACAAGGACGCCGGGATGCAGGTGGCCACCTACCAGGCGGACGGCACGGGCCACCTCGTCGCCCTCCCGAACCACCGCCACCCGGTGACCGGCCCGCTCGCCGTCGGCCCCGCCGGCTGGTCCCACCTAGTGGTCGAGGCCCCCGACACAGTCCCCTGGAAGCTGGAGGTCCTGCCGCTGGACACCGCGCCGGTGCTGGACCGGAAACTGTCCGGCAGGGGCCCGCAGGTCGTGCTGGTGCCCGGCGGCTGGGCGAAGGTGGAGATCCGGCACGACGACGGACAGTCCCCGATGTTCCCCCTGGACGAGCACCTGGTCCCCGGGGAGCGGGTGTGCATGACCCCGGGCGTGTACAAGGTTCCGCCCGGCCCGCTGTCCGTCCGCGCGGCGGGCAAGTGGAGCCTTCGGATCCACGGCTGAGGGGGTCCGGGACCCGTCCATCGCGGCAGATCGTCCGTACTGCGGACAATGGATTGGACAAGGCTCGTGGGGTCGAACGCATGATGGCTCCACGCGCGCACGCGTCATACGTAGCTGAAGGAGTCACCGTGAGGGTCGGAATCGTCGGAGCCACCGGACAGGTCGGCGCAGTCATGCGCGGCATCCTCGCGGAGCGCAAGTTCCCGGTGGACGAGCTGCGCCTCTTCGCCTCGGCCCGTTCGGCCGGCTCGACCCTCGAGTGGGAGGGCCGGGAGATCACCATCGAGGACGCCTCGACGGCGGACTACTCCGGCCTGGACATCGTGCTCTTCTCCGCAGGGGGCGCCACCTCCAAGGCGCTCGCCGAGAAGGTCGCCTCGCAGGGCGCCGTCGTGATCGACAACTCCTCCGCCTGGCGCAAGGACCCCGAGGTCCCCCTCGTGGTCTCCGAGGTCAACCCGCACGCGATCAAGAACCGCCCCAAGGGCATCATCGCGAACCCGAACTGCACCACCATGGCCGCGATGCCGGTGCTGCGCCCCCTCCACGAGGAGGCCGGCCTGACCGCGCTGATCGCCACCACCTACCAGGCCGTCTCCGGATCCGGCCTGGCCGGCGTCGCCGAGCTCGACGGCCAGGTCAAGGCCGTGGCCGCCGACGCGACCAAGCTGGTCCACGACGGCGAGGCCGTCGAGTTCCCCGAGCCGGGCGTCTACAAGCGCTCCATCGCCTTCAACGTGCTCCCGCTGGCCGGCGCGATCGTGGACGACGGCTCCTTCGAGACCGACGAGGAGCAGAAGCTCCGCAACGAGTCCCGCAAGATCCTGGAGATCCCGGGCCTCAAGGTCTCCGGCACCTGCGTGCGCGTCCCCGTCTTCTCCGGCCACTCGCTCCAGGTCAACGCCCGCTTCGACCGCCCGATCAGCGTCGAGCGCGCCTACGAGCTGCTGAAGGACGCCCCGGGCGTCGAGCTGTCGGAGATCCCGAACCCCCTCCAGGCCGCGGGCAAGGACGCCTCGTACGTGGGCCGCATCCGCGTCGACGAGACGGTCGACAACGGCCTCGCGCTGTTCCTCTCGAACGACAACCTCCGCAAGGGCGCCGCGCTGAACGCGGTGCAGATCGCGGAGCTCGTCGCCGAGGAGCTGCGCCAGGGCTGATCCCCGGCGGGCACGGAGGGGGCGGGCGCCGTACGGTGCCCGCCCCCTCCCCGTGTCACGGCCTGCGGACCTCGAAGAGGAAGCAGCCGAACTCGGCGGCCCGGAGGTGGACCAGCGCGACCCCGGGATCCGCGAAGGCCTCGTCCAGGGCCCGCTCGATCACCCCGTCGGGGTCTTCGTCGAGGTCGAGGACCCGCCCGCCGAGGATGTGCCCGCGGGCGTCGTACCGCCGGGCGGTGCGCTGCACGCCCGCGCGGGCGAAGGGGTGTCCGCCGCCCTCGGCGGGCCCCGCGCAGGCCTCGGCGTGGATGAAGACCGGCCCCTGCTCGTCGTAGGCCCCCGGGTCGGCGCCCGTACCGGCCGCCCAGCGGCGCAGCGGCGCGTACGAGACGAGCGCGATCCGCTCGCCCGCCCCGCTCGCCCGCAGGCAGCAGCGCAGCGGCGCCCCGCCCTCCTCGTCCCGGTAGGGGACGCACTCCCGTCCGGCGTCGTCCCGCACCCGGAGTTCCCGGAGCGCCGTCTCCTCGATGGGCCTCGCCCAGTGGCTGCTGTTCATGTCCGTCAGCATGGCGGCGGCGCACGCCGCGGTCCGGCGGGAATCCGACGTCGCGTTCGCCCGTGGATTACTCCGACCCGGTGGCGCGGACCGCATGGAAGGATGGCCGGGCAACGTCACCATCAAAGGAGATGACCGCGTGCCCGGCACGAATCTCACCCGTGAAGAGGCCCAGCAGCGGGCCAAGCTGCTCACCGTCGACTCGTACGAGATCGAGCTCGATCTCAGCGGCGCTCAGGAGGGTGGCACCTACCCCTCCGTGACCACCGTGCGCTTCCGGTCGGCCGAGGCCGGGGCCGAGACCTTCATCGACCTGGTCGCCCCGGCCGTGCACGAGGTCGTCCTGAACGGCAGGTCGCTGGATGCCGCGGAGGTCTTCCAGGACTCCCGGATCGCCCTGAGCGGGCTGGAGGCGGGGGCCAACGAGCTCCGTGTCGTCGCGGACTGCGCGTACACCAACACGGGCGAGGGCCTGCACCGCTTCGTCGACCCGGTCGACCAGCAGGCCTACCTGTACACCCAGTTCGAGGTGCCGGACGCGCGGCGCGTCTTCGCCAGCTTCGAACAGCCCGACCTGAAGGCCACGTTCCGGTTCACCGTGACGGCCCCCGAGGGCTGGACGGTCATCTCGAACTCCCCGACGCCGGAGCCGAAGGACCGGGTGTGGGCCTTCGAGCCGACCCCGCGCATCTCCTCGTACATCACGGCCCTGATCGTCGGCCCGTACCACGCGGTGCACAGCTCCTACGAGGGCAAGGACGGCCAGGTCGTCCCGCTCGGCATCTACTGCCGCCCCTCGCTCGCCGAGTTCCTCGACGCGGACGCGATCTTCGACGTGACCCGGCAGGGCTTCGACTGGTTCCAGGAGAAGTTCGCCTACGACTACCCGTTCGCCAAGTACGACCAGCTCTTCGTCCCCGAGTTCAACGCGGGCGCGATGGAGAACGCGGGCGCGGTCACCATCCGCGACCAGTACGTCTTCCGCTCGAAGGTCACGGACGCCACCTACGAGGTGCGCGCCGAGACGATCCTCCACGAGCTCGCGCACATGTGGTTCGGCGACCTGGTCACCATGGAGTGGTGGAACGACCTGTGGCTGAACGAGTCCTTCGCCACCTACACCTCGATCGCCTGCCAGGCCTACGCCGAGGGCTCGAAGTGGCCGCACGCGTGGACCACGTTCGCCAACTCCATGAAGACCTGGGCGTACCGGCAGGACCAGCTGCCGTCCACGCACCCGATCATGGCGGACATCCGTGACCTCGACGACGTCATGGTCAACTTCGACGGCATCACGTACGCCAAGGGCGCCTCGGTGCTCAAGCAGCTCGTCGCCTACGTCGGCACGGACGCCTTCTTCAAGGGCGTGCAGGCCTACTTCAAGGCGCACGCCTTCGGGAACACCCGCCTGTCGGACCTGCTGGGCGCCCTGGAGGAGACCTCGGGCCGCGACCTGACCGCTTGGTCGAAGGCGTGGCTGGAGACGGCCGGCATCAACATCCTGCGGCCGGAGATCACCACCGACGCGGACGGCCTGGTCACCGCCTTCGGCATCCGCCAGGAGGCGCCCGCACTGCCCGCCGGCGCCAAGGGCGAGCCGACGCTGCGCCCGCACCGGATCGCGGTCGGCCTGTACGACCTGGACGGCGGCAAGCTGGTCCGCACGGACCGGATCGAGCTGGACATCGACGGCGAGCTGACGGAGGTGCCGGAGCTGCTGGGCCGCGCCCGCCCGGCCGTCGTGCTGCTCAACGACGACGACCTGTCGTACGCCAAGGTCCGCCTGGACGAGGAGTCCCTCGCGACCGTCACGGCGCACCTGGGCGACTTCACCGACTCGATGCCGCGCGCGCTGTGCTGGGCCTCGGCGTGGGACATGACCCGCGACGGCGAGCTGGCCACCCGCGACTACCTCTCCCTCGTCCTGTCGGGCATCGGCAAGGAGTCGGACATCGGCGTCGTCCAGTCGCTGCACCGTCAGGTGAAGCTGGCGATCGAGCTGTACGCGGACCCGGCGTGGCGGGAGGAGGGCCTGGCGGCCTGGACCGCGGCCGCGCTGGAGCACCTGCGTGCGGCGGAGCCGGGCAGCGACCACCAGCTGGCGTGGGCGCGTGCCTTCGCGGCCACGGCCCGTACGGAGGAGCAGCTGGCGTTCTTGTCGGCGCTGCTGGACGGCTCGGCCGTGGTCGAGGGCCTGGCCGTCGACACCGAGCTGCGGTGGGCGTTCCTGGAGCGGCTGGCGGCCACGGGCCACGCCGACGAGGCGGCCATCGCGGCGGAGCTGGAGCGGGACGCGACGGCGGCGGGCGAGCGGCACGCGGCGACGGCGCGGGCGGCGCGTCCGACGGCCGAGGCGAAGGCCGAGGCCTGGGCGTCGGTGGTGGAGTCCGGCGACCTGCCGAACGCGGTGCAGGAAGCGGTGATCGCGGGCTTCGTCCAGACGGACCAGCGGGAGCTGCTGGCCCCGTACGCGGCGAAGTACTTCGCGGCGCTGAAGGGCGTCTGGGAGTCCCGCAGCCACGAGATCGCGCAGCAGATCGCGGTGGGTCTGTACCCGTCGCTCCAGGTCTCGGAGGCCACCCTGTCCCAGACGGACGCGTGGCTGTCCTCGGCCGAGCCGAACGCCGCGCTGCGCCGTCTGGTGTCGGAGTCCCGCTCGGGCGTCGAGCGCGCCCTGAAGGCCCAGGCGGCCGACGCCGCCGCCGCGCGCGCGTAACCCCCGTCGTGCCCGTGGAGCACCCCGCCCCACGGGCACGACGCCCTGGCCCCCTGACCCCCTGACCCTCGAACGCCGGGCGGGCTGGTTCGCCTCCGGCGGCGCCTCGAACGCCGGCGGGGCTGAATTGCCCTCCGGGCGATCCGGCCGCGCCCGGATCCAGCCTCGCCGGCGTTTGAGGCGCGGAGGTCTGGGGGCGGAGCCCCCGGGACGGGTCCGGGCGGAGCCCGGGGAACGGCGGAAGGGCGGCTAGGGGACCGCCCCGCGCAGCGGCCGACCCGGCGCCCGTCCGGCGGTCAGAGGAGTCCGGAGGTCCCGGGGTCATGAGGGTCCGGGGTCATGAGGGTCCCGGGGTCATGAGGGTCCCGGGGTCATGAGGGTCCCGGGGGCGTGGCCGCCGGCCGCCCCCGGTTTACCCCCGGGCCGCGGCGACGGCCCGCAGGGCCGTCAGGACGTGGGAGACCGCCGGCGCGGCTTCGCCGCCCCGGCGAACCGCGGCGATCACGTGCCGCGTCGGCCGGTCGTGGGCGAGCACCCGCACGGCGACACCGGAGGCCCGGCTCGACACCATGCGGGGGACGAGGGCCACGCCCATCCCCGCCTCCACCATCGCGAGGATCGCCGTCCAGCCGGAGGCCGAGTGCGCCTGTTCCGGTACGAACCCCGCCGCCTCGCACGCGCCCACCGCGATCTCCGACCAGGGCCCGCTGCCCCCGTAGATCCACGGGTCGCCGGACAGGTCCGCCAGCCGGACCTCCGCCGCCCCGGCCAGTGGGTGCCCCGGCGGGAGCGCCACGTCCAGCGGGTCCTCCATCAGCGTCACCCGCGTGAACCGCGGATCGCGCGCCGTCGGAGCGTGGGCCGCCAGGGACAGTGCCAGGTCCACGCCCCCGGCGGCCAGCAGCTCGTACGATTCCGCGGCCTCGGTCTCACGGACCCGGACCTCCACCCCCGGCCGGCTCTCCCGCAGCGCCGCCACCGCCGGTACGACGAGCGCCGGTACGGCGGTGGAGAAGGCGCCCACCCGCACCTCCCCCGCGTCCCCCGCGAGGTACCCCGCGAGCTCCGCGTCGGCCCGCTCCAGCTGTGCGAACACCGCCTCGGCGTGCCGTAGTACGAGGTGCGCCGCGTCCGTGAGGCGGACCCGCCGGCCCTCGGCCTCCAGCAGCGCCACCCCCAGCTGCCGGGCGAGGTTCGTCAGCTGCTGCGAAACGGCCGAGGGCGTCATGTGCAGCGCCTCGGCCGTCGCGGTCACGGTCCCCCGTTCGGCGAGGGTCCGCAGGATCCGCAGCTTCTTGATGTCCCACTCGGTCATGGGCCGAACCTACCGGCGGCCCTACCCGCGGCCTACTTGCGTACGCTCCCCAGCATGACCCCGCCGAGGATCAGCACCATGCTCAGCAGCTGCGCGGGCCCGGTCTGTTCGCCCAGCAGCAGGAAGCCGAGTCCGGCCACGCAGACCGGCTGGAGGTAGTAGACGACTCCGGCGCGGGCCGCCCCGATGATCGAGATCGCCTTGTTCCAGGCGAAGAAGGCGACGGCCGACGAGAACACCCCGACGTACAGCAGCGCTCCGACGGACCCGGCGGTGACCTCGAAGGCGCCCTGCACGGAAACGGACACCGCGTACGCCGGTGCCAGCATCAGCGCGCCGAGCGCGAAGGTGGTCATCAGGAAGGCCAGGCCGCCCAGTTCGGCGGGCTTGCGCTTGAGCAGGGCGCTGTACGTGGCGAAGGAGAGGGCGGCGGCGAACATCCACAGGTCGCCGGCGCCGAAGTCGAAGCCGATGGAGCCGTCCCCGACGAGCAGCAGCACGCCGAAGGCCGCGACGAACATCCCGATGGTGCGCCGGGCGCCGAGCCGTTCGCCGCCGAGGCGGGCGTACAGCGCCATGATGACGGGCGAAGCCGCCATGATCATGCCCATGTTGGAGGCGGAAGTGGTCAGTCCGGCCTGGTGCACGAGGGTGTTGTAGAGGGCGACGCCGAACAGCGAGGCCAGGGCGATGAATCCGAGGTGCTCACGGATCAGGGCCCGCTGCTGCCAGACCTGGCGGGCAGCGAAGGGGGCGACGGCGAGGAGGGCGATCACCCAGCGCCAGAACACGGCTTGGACGGGCGGGACGTGTCCGGCCATTCCGCGGGTGGCGACGAAGCTTCCGGACCAGACGACCGTCGCCAGGAGGGCGAGGAGCACGCCGAGACCGGCGGCTCCCCTCTTCCCGGTGCCCGTGACGGCGGGCTCTGCTTGCGGAACGGTGCGGGCGCGGTCCGTGACGGCCACTGGGTGTCTCCCCCTCGGGGTGGTTCTGAGCGATGCGTAGGCCTACCGTCGCACCTTCCCATCAGTCAGGTCCATCGAAATGTTTTGATCGATCCCTTCAGTAGAACTGAACGATTCCTCGGCGGCGCGGGCCGAGCGGGCGGCCGAGAGCTGTCCGGCGACGGTGGCCCCGAAGGCGACCGCCATCCCCGCCAGCTGTACGGGCGTCAGCGCCTGTCCGAGGGCCGCCCAGCCGATGACGGCGGCGGTCAGCGGGGAGAGCGGGCCGAGCAGGGTGACCGAGGTGGCGCTGAGCTGCCCGATGCCGCGGAACCAGAGCCAGTACGCGGTGCCGGTGTTGATCAGCATCATGTAGCCGTAGCCGAGCAGGGCGTGGCCGTCGAGGGCCGGCGGCGCGCCCTCGACCAGGGCGGCGACGGGGATGATGACCAGCCCGCCCGCGGTGAGCTGCCAGCCGGTCATGGCCAGCGGGCCGACGCCCTCGGGGCGTCCCCAGCGCTTCGTCATGACGGTGCCCGCGCCCATGGAGGCGGAGGAGACCACGCCGGCGATGATCCCGATGGCGTCCAGCTTCGCCTCGGCCGTGAGGACGACCATGCTCACGCCGAAGGCCGCCACGATGGCCGCGAGGACCGTACGGACACTCGCGCGCTCCCCGAGGAGCAGCGCGGCGAGTCCCACGACGAACAGCGGTCCGGCCGAGCCGAGCACGGCCGCGACGCCGCCGGGCAGACGGTAGGCGGAGAGGAACAGCAGCGGGAAGAAGGCGCCGATGTTGAGGGTGCCGAGGACGGCGGACTTCCACCACCACTCGCCCTTGGGGATGGTCCGGGACAGTGCGGTGAGCAGCAGTCCGGCGGGCAGGGCCCGCATGACGCCGGTGAACAGCGGCCGGTCGGGCGGCAGCAGTTCGCTGGCCACGAAGTAGGTGGAACCCCAGGAGATCGGGGCGAGGGCGGTGAGGGCGACGGTGGCGACGCGCTTCATGATGCTGACTCCTCGGCAGGTGAGGAAGGAGGGACGTGAGGGGTGTGACGTGCGGACGGGCGCGGCTCAGGCGGCGACCGGGGCCGGGGCCGGGGTGCGCCCGGCGGCGGGGGCCGGCGGTTCGGCGTGCACGGCCTCGGCGGGCAGGTGCGGCTCCAGCCGGACCAGAGCCAGGGCGGCGCCGAGCGCGCTGACGGTGAGGACGGCCCAGGGCAGCCGCCCGTCGACGGCGAGCAGGGCGGTGAAGAGGGAGGGGGCGAGCGCGGTGGCCAGCGAGTAGGACAGCTGGTAGGTGGCCAGGTAGCGACCGCGGACGGCTTCGGGGGCGGCGGAGACCGACAGGGCGCCGCCGGAGGGGCTGTGCACCAGTTCGCCGAGGGTGTAGACGACCACGATGACCATCAGGGCGACCAGGGTGGCGGTCTGCCCGGGGCGAACGGTGCCGAGCACGATCTGGCCGACGAAGGCGACGGCGAAGAGCAGGGAGCCGAGGGCGGCCGAGCGGGTGCGGCGGGCGCCGGAGCGGCGGACCCGGCTCGCGATCAGTACGCCGACCCCGGCGCACAGGACGGTGTTGAGGGTGAAGGCGGCTCCGGTGAGGGAGGCGGGCGCCATCAGCCAGGTGGAGAGGTAGAGCGGGAAGAGGACGGAGAGGGCGGAGTAGCCGAGCGCGGCGAGGAAGTTGGCGGCGGTCAGCCCGAGGAAGGGCCGGTCGTGCAGGACCATGCGGTAGCCGGCGGCCTCGCGCTTCACGGCGGCGCCCTCGCCCTCACGCACCGGGCGGACCCGGGAGACGAGGAGCCCGGCGAGTGCGAAGGCCAGTGCGTTGGCCCAGGCGGTGTAGGTGAACCCGCCGGTCCCCCACAGGGCGAGGACGCCGGTGACGAGCATGGCGCCCGCGCCCATCCCGGCGTTCTGCAGCGCCCGGATCGAGGCCTGGAGCCGGTCGCGGGCGGAGCCGCGCGCCACCTCCCCGATCAGGGACTGCTGGACGATCGAGAAGGAGCGGTCGGCGAGGGCGGTGACGAGGGTGACGGCGGCGAACGCGGCCAGTGAGCTCGCGAAGGGGTAGAGCGCGAAGCCGACCGCCCGCATCCCGTAGAGGACCAGGTTGACCTTCTTGGCGCCGAACCGGTCGACGGCGGTCCCCGCCAGCGGCATGAAGGCCAGACCGGCGACGCCCGTGATGGTCATGACCAGGCCGACGAGGGTGAAGGAGAGCCCGGTGACGTGGTGGAAGAAGACCAGCGAGAACGGGACGTACATGCCGATCCCGACCGAGCTGATCCCGACACCGGCGAGCATGGCCCGCTCTCCCGCGACTCTCGATTCCATCGTGTCCCCCGCAATTGGCCGGTCAAAGTAGGTCGATGGAAAGTAGCTTACTCGTAAGCTACTTTCCGTCAAGCAACTTTCTTGCGATCGACTTCCGGAAGGCTGGATACTGCGCCCATGACCGAGGCCAACAAGGACGCCGTCGACGCCATCGCCGCCCAGTGGCACGTGGTGCGCCCGGACCTGAACACCGAACCCATGGAAGTCTTCGGACGCATCTACCGGATCGCCCGGGCCATGGGGGACGAGATGGAACGGGCCTATGCCCGCTTCGGGATCTCGCGGGGCGAGTTCGACGTGGTCGCCACGCTGCGCCGCTCCGGCGAGCCGTACACGCTCTCGCCCCGACAGCTGTCCGCCACGCTGATGCTCACCACGGGTGGCATGACGGGGCGTCTGGACAAGCTGGAGAAGGCCGGGCTGCTCAGCCGCAGGCCCGATCCGCACGACCGGCGCGGACTCCAGGTGACGATCACCGACCGCGGGCTCGCACTCATCGACGAGGCCGTCACCGCGGGCCTGGCGGTACAGCGCGCCGCGCTCACCGGGCTGACCGACGAAGAGGCCGAGGTGCTCAGCGGACTGCTCCGCAAGCTACTGGCCGGTATGTGAGGACACGACGAGGCGCCGGGGGTCGTCGCACGGCCGAATCGAATCGGCGGTGCGGACCCCCGGCGCCCGGGAAGTATGTGGTGCCGCCCCTACGGGGTCGGCCCGGTCAGGCCTGCTTCTGCGGCTTGTCGGACTTGTCGAGGACCATCACCAGGCCGGCGATGACCAGGAACAGCACGATCGGCAGGGCCACGTACAGGCCGAGCGTCGCGCCGACGCTCAGACCCGCGCCCGGGTCGTCGCCGTCGTCGCGGGTGAGCGCGAGGGCGGGAGACGTCATCAGCAGCATCATCAGCGCAGATCCGGCCGAGACGGCGCCGGCGCGCAGAGCGTTCTTCTTGTCCACGGTGCCAAACTAGCGAACGCCCCGACGGCCCGCGCGCCCGGGGGTGCCGTACGGGGTCAGGCCCCCTTCCGCAGAGCCCTCAGCAGGGCGTTCGCCCGGGGTGAGGCGGCCAGCTCCTCCAACGTCAGCGGCCGTCCGTCGGCGTCGGCGACCGGCAGCCGCCAATTGGGGTACTGGTCCCAGGTGCCCGGCAGGTTCTGCGGCCGCCGGTCCCCCACCGCGTCCGGCAGCCACACCCCGACCAGCCGGGCGGGGGTGCGCAGCAGGAAGGCGTACAAGGCCCGTACGGCGGCCTCCTCGTCCCCGGTGTCCAGGCCCAGACCGCCGAGCAGTTCCAGCCACTCGGCGGTGTCGGCCGCGTCCTCGGCCCGCTCCTGCTCGACGGGGCGCGCCAGCAGGCCGAGCCGGTCGCGCAGTTCCACGTGGCTCCCCGCCAGCTTGGCGGCCGTGGGCGGCAGATCGTGGGTGGTGACGGTGGCCAGGCAGTCGGCCCGCCAGTCCTGCGGCGTGAGCGGCTTGCCGCCGCCGTCCCAGTCCCGCTCGAACCAGAGCACCGAGGTGCCGAGCACCCCGCGCCGGGCCAGCGCCCGGCGCACCCGCGGCTCGACCGTCCCGAGGTCCTCGCCGATGACCAGGGCCCCGGCCCGGTGGGCCTCCAGGACCAGCACCGCCAGCATGGCCTCGCCGTCGTACGAGACGTACGTGCCCTCGGCGGGCGGGGTCCCCTCCGGGATCCACCACAGTCGGAACAGGCCCATGACGTGGTCGATGCGCAGGGCGCCCGCGTAGCGGAACACCGAACGCAGCAGGGACCGGAAGGGCGCGTAGCGGGTCTCGGCCAACCGGTCCGGCCGCCAGGGCGGCAGCCCCCAGTCCTGCCCGCGCGCGTTGAAGGCGTCGGGCGGCGCGCCGGCGGAGGCGTCGCGGGCGTGGAAGTCACCGGTACGGGCGTCCGAGCCGTCGGGGTGCACCCCGACGGCCAGATCGTGCACGATCCCGACGGCCATCCCCGACTCCCGGGCCACCCGCTGGGCACCGGCGAGCTGAGCATCGGTCAGCCAGACGAGCCAGCGATGGAAGTCGGCCCGCTCCCCGGGATCCTCCCCCGCCGCGGCCGCGCACCAGGCGGCGTGCCGGTCCAGCGGCGGGCCCTGCCTAGCGCAGAACTCGGCGTAGGCGGCCGTGCGCTCGGCCGACCGCGGCACCGCGTACAGCAACTCCAGAGCGGCGCGCTTGAGTTCCCAGACGGCGTCCCGGTCGATCAGCTCCCCCTTCTCCAGCACCGCGCGGCGCAGCTGCGCACCCCGTGCGGCGAGTTCGGCGAGCGCCTCCCGCTCCGGGCACAGGGCGTGCTCCGGGACGTCCTCGATCCTCAGGTGGACCGGGTCCGGGAAGCGGCGCGAGGAGGGGCGGTACGGGGACGGGTCGGTCGGGGTGCCGGGCACGGCCGCGTGGAGCGGGTTGACCTGGATGAAGCCGGCGCCGTGGGTGCGCCCGGCCCAGCGGGTGAGTTCGGCGAGGTCTCCGAGGTCGCCCATGCCCCAGGAGCGTTCGGAGAGCAGTGAGTACAGCTGGACGAGCACCCCGTGGGCCCGCTCGGGCGCGGCGGGCGCCCGCTCCGGGGCCACGATCAGCGTGGCGCCGCCGACTTCGCCGTCCGGCGGGGTGACGACGATCCGGTGCACCCCGAACGGCAGCCCGGCGGGCTCCCCGTCAGGACCGACGACCCACTCGACGACGGCCTCCGACTCCTCCGGTTCCAGCCGGATCCGCGTCCCGGCCGGCAGCGCGGCCAGTTCGGTCGGCGGCGGCTCGCCCTCCCACCACACCAGCGTCCGCGGCAACAGCCGCTCCCGCGCCTTCCGTTCGGCCGTCGCCAGTCCCGCCCCGACGTCCTCGGCGGTGTCCGTGCAGACGCCGAGCATCCCGAGTACGGCGGCGACCGTGGCCCGCGGTACGGGGACGGTGACGTCCGCGGCGGGCTGGTAGGCGGTGGCCACACCATGCAGGGCCGCGAGCCGGGCCAGGTCGTCGTCCATGGGCGCACTCCTTTGTGCTGAGGGTGGGTCGGCGCCCGGTCAACACCGGCGCGGCACCCTGGGACACGGCCGCGAACACAGCAGCCCTACCCAGTACGGGGCGTCGCATTCCTGGCGGATCCCGGTCAGATCACCCATCCGCATTGACACTCCAGCCGCACGGGTGGTGGGCTCGGGCTCATCCGTACGGGCGGGGGACGTCCCGGGACGAGGAGGCTCTGTGCAGCTCAGGGGCAGGAAGCGGACGGCGGCCGCCGCAGTGGCGGTGATCGGTTCGCTGCTGGGCGGAGCCGTGGGCTCCGCCCCGGTCGGCATGTTCGCGATCGTCTCCGGCCCCTCCGGGGCGGACCGGGAGCCGGCCGCCGTCGCCGGAGCGGGCGCTTCCGCCGAACTCGTCCTCGACCCCGCCGCCAACCCCCCGCGCACCGCGACCGAGGGGCCCGCCGTATGGCCCCGTCCGCAGTCGATGACCGCCGACCCGGCGCGCGAGGTGCCCCTGGGCACGGAGGTCGTGCTGGTGGCCCCGGACGATGCCGACCCCCAGGCCGTCCGGGTGGTGCGGGAGGCCCTGCGCGCGGCGGGCGTCCGCACCGTGCGCGAAGCCGCTCCCGGGGCCGCGCTGCCCGCGCAGGGCACCGTCGTACGTCTCCAGGGCCCGGACGCCCAGGAGGCGTTGCGGGCGCTGGGGGCGACCGCGCCCGGCGACCTGCCGGAGGGGGGTTACCGGCTGGCGGTGGGACGGCCCGGCGGCCGGGACACCGTCGCACTGGCCGGAGTCGGTGAGGACGGGCTGTTCCACGCGGCGCAGACGCTGCGTCAACTGCTCGCCGCGGGCGCCGGGAAGGTGCCCGGGGTGCTGGTGCGGGACTGGCCGGCGGCCCCGGTGCGCGGGATCACCGAGGGTTTCTACGGGGAGCCGTGGACCGGGGAACAGCGCCTGGCGCAGGTGGAGTTCATGGGTCGCACCAAGCAGAACCGGCTGCTGATCGCGCCCGGCGACGACCCGTACCGGACGACGGCCTGGCGCCAGGAGTACCCGGTCGAGCGGCAGGGGGAGTTCCGCGCGCTGGCGGACAAGGCCCGCGCCAACCGGGTCGTACTGGGCTGGGCGGTGTCTCCCGGCCAGTCGATGTGCCTGTCCTCGGCGGCCGACCGGGCCGCCCTCGCCCGCAAGCTGGACGCGATGTGGGAGCTGGGGTTCCGGGCCTTCCAGGTGCAGTTCCAGGACGTGAGCTACTCCGAGTGGGGCTGCCGCGAGGACCGCGAGAAGTACGGGCGGGGGCCCGCTGCGGCCGCGAAGGCGCACGCGGAGGTCGCGGGCGAGCTCGCGGCGCACCTGGCGGCCCGCAAGGACCGGGAGACGGCGGCGCTGTCGCTGCTGCCGACGGAGTACCACCAGCAGGGCTCCACCACCTACCGCAAGGCCCTGGCGGCCGCGCTGGACCCGCGGGTCGAGGTGGCCTGGACGGGCGTGGGCGTGGTCCCGCGCACGATCACCGGCAAGGAGGTGGCCGGGGCGCGGTCGACGATGGGCCACCCGCTGGTCACCATGGACAACTACCCGGTCAACGACTGGGATCCGGCCCGGATCTTCCTCGGCCCCTACGCGGGCCGGGAACCGGCCGTGGCCGGCGGCTCGGCGGCGCTGCTGGCCAATGCCATGCCGCAGGGCACCCTGTCGCGGATCCCGCTCTTCACGGCGGCCGACTTCGCGTGGAACCCGCGCGGTTACCGGGCCGGGGAGTCCTGGGCGGCGGCGGTTCGCGAGCTCGCGGGACCGGACCCGCGGGCCCGGGAGGCGGTGGCTGCACTGGCCGGGAACACCGCTTCCTCGGGTCTCAAGCTGGAGGAGTCGGCGTATCTGAAGCCGCTGGTGGACCAGTTCTGGAAGGCCCGCGCGGCGGGCGACCCGGCGGCCGGGGCCGAACTGCGCAAGGCCTTCACGGTCCTGCGGGAGGCGCCCGCCCGGCTGCCGTCGCTGTCGGCCGAGGCGGGGCCCTGGCTGGACCGGCTGGCGCGCTACGGCACGGCGGGAGAGCTGGCGCTCGACGTCCTCCAGGCCCAGGCCAAGAACGACGGGACGGCCGCGTGGAAGGCGTCCCAGGCCCTGGACAGGGCCAGGCAGGCGCTGGCCGAGCCGGGCACGGTGCGGGTGGACAAGGCCGTACTGGACCCCTTCCTGAAGCAGGCCGCCGCGGAGGCGGACGCGTGGACGGGAGCGGCGCGCAAGACGGGCACGGTGACGAAGGACGCGAACAGCTGGACGGTGCGGCTGGACGCGGTGCGCCCGGTGTCGGCGGTGACGGTGATGACGGACCCGCTCCCGGCGGGCGCGCGGGGCGCGGCGGTGGAGGTCGAGGTGCCGGGCGAGGGCTGGCGCAAGGTGGCCGAGGCCGCCGCCTCGGGCTGGACCCAGGTGGACACGGGCGGGGTGCGCGCGGACGCGGTGCGCCTCTCCTGGGCGGGTGCGGGTGCCGCGCCCTCGGTGCACCAGGTGGTGCCGTGGCTCGGGGACGGCCCGCAGGCCCGTTTCGAGCTGGCCGACGGTGCGGCGGCCGACGCGGAGATCGGCGGCACGGCGCAGCGGGTCTCGGCGAAGCTGACCGCGCTGGGCGCCGGCGAGGTCCGCGGGCCGCTGACGGCGAAGCCCCCGGCGGGCGTGACGGTCGGGGTTCCGGCGACCGTGGTGGCCCCGCGCGGCGGGCAGGTGTCGATCCCGCTGGAGGTCAGCGTGGCGCCCGGGACGGCGCCCGGCACCTACGCGGTCCCGGTCGCCTTCGGCGGGGAGACCCGCACCCTGACGGTGCGTGCGGTGCCGCGCACGGGCGGGCCGGACCTCCTGCGCACGGCGCGGGCGAGTTCCTCGGGGGACGAGACCCCGGACTTCCCGGCGTCGGCGGCGGTCGACGGCTATCCGAACACCCGCTGGTCCTCGCCCGCGGTGGACGGCGCGTGGTGGCAGGCCGAACTGCGCGCCCCGGCCCGGATCGGCCGCCTGGAGCTGCACTGGCAGGAGGCGTACCCGTCGGCGTACCGGGTGGAGACCTCCGCGGACGGCACGACGTGGCGCCCGGCGGCCACCGTGCCGGCCGCCGGCGGCGGCCACGAGACGGTCCGCGTGGACGCACCCGGCTCTCGCTTCGTCCGGGTGACCTGCGAGCGCCGCGCGACGCGTTTCGGCTGTTCGCTATGGGGTGCGGAGGCGTACGCGGTGACTCCGTGAGCCTGCGGCGCCGTTGTCGGGGGCGCCGCCCCCGAACCCCAGCGCCTCAAACGCCGGCTCAGCTGGAATGGCCCTCCGGGCAACCCGGCTGAGCCTGGCGGACGGCAGGAGCGAAATCCAGCCCCGCCGGCGTTTGAGGCGGGCCGGGGCGGAGCCCCGGGAGGCCGGCCCGCAGGGCTACCCCGCCGCGACCCCGATGCGCTCCAACGCGTCCTCGGCCCCGTACGGCTGGAGGTACGGCATCCACCGCGGATCCCGGTGCCCCGTGCCGATGATGCGCCAGGCCAGCCCCGACGGCGGCGCCGGCTGGTGGCGCAGGCGCCAGCCGAGGTCGACCAGGTGGCGGTCGGCCTTGACGTGGTTGCAGCGGCGGCACGCGGCGACGACGTTGTCCCATACGTGCTGGCCGCCCCGGCTGCGCGGGATGACGTGGTCGACGCTGGTGGCGACGGCACCGCAGTACATGCAGCGTCCCCCGTCACGCGCGAACAGGGCGCGCCGGGTGAGTGGAACGGGCCCCCGGTAGGGGACCCGTACGAAGCGCTTGAGCCGGACCACGCTGGGCGCGGGGACGACCCTTGTCGCGCTGTGCAGATAGGCGCCGGATTCTTCCAGGGAGACGGCCTTGTTCTCCAGGACGAGGACGAGCGCGCGGCGGAGCGGTACGACGCCGAGGGGCTCGTACGACGCGTTGAGGACCAGGACGTGCGGCACGGACTGCCTCCTTGTACGCCGGCGGCGCGTGGCTCGCGCCGGGACGATCTGCTCTCCAGTCTCTCCTTATGGCTGGTCGAAGCGCCACCACGCGCCCGTAACGGGTCCGGGGTGTTTTCAACCACACCTGCTTCCTGCCCAGGTGAGTCCCGTCTCTCCCTCGAACAGGAAGGCCCTCGGTAAACACGTCTCAGGGATTGCCCCGTTAGTGTGGTTGGTCTGCCCGCACACCCCTTCCGGGCAGACCGCTATACCTGGAGGTTCCCGTCGTGCCCTGGCCCGCCGCTCTGCTGCCGCTGGCAGCGGACGTTCCGGACGCGCCCGCCTCGGTCAAGGAGGCGCAGGAGAGCGTCACCGAGGCCGCGAGCTTCATCGAACAGAACTGGGCCACCTGGCTGAGCATCGGCCTGCGGATCCTGCTGATCGTCGTGATCGCGGCCGCACTGCGCTCGGTGGTCCGCAAGGCGCTGACCAAGCTCATAAATCGGATGAACAGCAGCGCCGAGGCCGTCGAGGGCACCGCCCTGGGCGGTCTGCTGGTCAACGCCGAGCGCCGGCGCCAGCGCTCGGAGGCCATCGGTTCGGTCCTGCGCTCGGTGGCTTCGTTCCTGATCCTCGGCACGGCCGCGCTGATGGTGCTGGCCGCCCTGAAGATCGATCTGGCCCCGCTGCTGGCGAGTGCCGGTGTGGCCGGTGTGGCGATCGGTTTCGGCGCCCGCAACCTGGTGACCGACTTCCTGTCCGGCGTCTTCATGATCATGGAGGACCAGTACGGCGTCGGCGACAAGATCGACGCCGGGGTGGCCTCGGGCGAGGTCATAGAGGTCGGCCTGCGGGTCACCAAGCTGCGCGGGGACAACGGCGAGATCTGGTACGTGCGCAACGGCGAGATCAAGCGGATCGGCAACCTCAGCCAGGGCTGGGCAACCGCCGGGGTGGACGTGCAGGTCAAGCCGACGGAGAACCTGACCCGGATCCGCGAGGTGGTCCAGGAGGTCGCCGACACCCTGGCGAAGGAGTCCCCGTGGGACGAGCGCCTGTGGGGTCCGGTGGAGGTGCTGGGCCTGGACGAGGTGCTGCTCGCCTCGATGACGGTGAAGGTGTCGGCCAAGACGATGCCCGGCAAGCAGTTCGCGGTGGAGCGGGAGCTGCGCTGGCGGATCAAGGAGGCCTTCGACGCCGCCGGCATCCGGATCATCGGCGGCGCGGCAGCGCCCGCCGACGAGGAGGAGGCCCCGGCGGACCCGGCGGCCGCCGTCGCGGCCCCCTCGGCGCTGGCGAACCCGGCCTCCCCGCAGTCCCTGGCCACCGCCCCGATCCCGGCGCCCGGCGGCCCGAGGATCTCGAAGTAGCACCGAGCACGGCTTCCCCGCTGCCCCGCAGGTCGATCCTGCGGGGCAGCGGCATTGACAGGGCCCGAACGGTGATAGGAAACTTACCTAACAGTTCTCCACGGCCAGTCGCCCGTCCGCCAGTCCTCCGTACCGCCCGTCCGCCAGTCCGTCAGTCCGTCAGTCCGTCTGCCCCGGCGAGAGAGAGACCGCACCATGCCCGCCGCCACGCCCGGAACACCCAGCCTGCTGCGCGCCATGAACGACCGGGCCGCCCTCGAACTCCTGTTGGCGCACGGGCCCCTCTCCCGGACCCGGATCGGCAGCCTGACCGGGCTGTCCAAGCCCACCGCCTCGCAGTTGCTGGCCCGCCTGGAGGCCGCCGGACTCGTCGTGGCCACCGGCACCGACGACGGCCGCCCCGGCCCCAGTGCCCAGCTGTACTCCGTCAACCCCCGGGCCGCGTACGTCGGCGGACTGGACGTCACCCCGGGCCGGGTGCTCGCAGCCGTCGCCGACCTCACCGGCACCGTGGTCGGCACGCACGAGGTGCCGTACACCGAGGGGGCCGGCGCCGTCGATCAGGTGACCGAGGCCCTCGGCGGGGCGGTCAAGGCCGCCGGGCTGCACCGCTCCGACCTGCACCGGGTGGTCATCGCCACCCCGGGCGCCTTCGACCCGCAGACCGGCCGGCTGCGCTACGCCGGCCACCTCCCGGGCTGGCACTCCCCCACGCTCCTCGACGAGCTGGCCGCGGCCCTGCCGATGCCCGTCGAGTACGAGAACGACGTCAACCTCGCGGCCGTCGCCGAACAGCGCCTCGGCGCGGCCCGCGGCCACCAGGACTTCGTCCTGCTGTGGAACGAGGAGGGGCTCGGCGCCGCCCTCGTGCTCGGCGGCCGGCTGCACCGCGGCTGGACCGGCGGCGCGGGCGAGGTGGGCTTCCTGCCCGTGCCGGGCCACCCGCTGGTCCGCCGGCCGGCCCGCGCCAACACCGGCGGCTACCAGGAGCTGGCCGGCGCACAGGTGGTGCCGGGCCTCGCCGCCGAACTGGGCGTGGAGGCCGAACCCGCACCCCCGGCGGGCGACCCGTACGGCCCCGAGGTCGGTGCCGCCGTCGCCCTCCTCGCCCGGGCCGCCGCCACGCCCGACGGGTCCCACCTGCGCTTCCTCCAGGCGTACGCCACCCTGCTGGCCACCGGCCTCGCCTCGCTCGTGGCCGTCCTCGACCCGGAGATCGTGGTCCTCTCCGGGGCCGTGATCGCCGCCGGCGGCGACCCGCTGCGCAGGCTCCTGGAGGAGGAGCTCGCCGAACTGGCCCCCTCCCGCCCGCGCCTGGTCTCCGGCGAGGTACCGGAGCGTCCGGTGCTGCGCGGCGCCCTGGAGACCGCGCTGGCCGCCACCCGCGACGAGGTCTTCGACACCTCCCGCTGACCCCACACCCGGACCGGGACCCGCTCCCGCACACCCGAACCCGCACACCCGCACACCCGCACACCCGCACCACGTCCGCACACCCCACACCCGCGCGCACCCCCACTGGCACCCCCCATCGGTAGTTCCTCCCGCAGAGAGTGAGCCCCGCCATGCCCAGAACCGGACGCCCGATCACCGCGACCGTCCTCCTCGCCGCGATATCCCTACTGGCCGGCGCCTGTACGGGCCAGGGAGGCGCCACCGCCTCCGACGACCCGAAGGCCCAGGTCACGCTCAACTTCTGGCACGGCTGGTCCGCGCCGGGCGAGGTGAAGGCGATCGAGGAGAACATCGCCCGCTTCACCAAGGCGCACCCGAACATCAGGGTCGAGGTCACCGGCAACATGACCGACGACAAGATCAACCAGGCGCTGCGCGCCGGCGGGGACAAGGCCCCCGACGTGGTCTCCTCCTTCACCACCGACAGCGTCGGCAAGTTCTGCAACTCCCGCGCCTTCGCCGACCTGAACCCCTTCCTCGCCAAGTCCGGGATCGACAAGACCAAGGTCTTCCCCAAGACCCTGCTGGAGTACACCCAGTTCAACGGCAACCAGTGCACGCTGCCGCTGCTGAACGACGCGTACGGCCTCGTCTACAACAAGACCGCGTTCGCGGACGCAGGCATCACCGAACCCCCCAAGACGTGGAGCCAGTTCACCGAGGTCGCCCTGAAGCTGACGAAGCCGAAGGGGGATTCGTACGAGCAGGTCGGCCTGATGCCCACCTTCCACGGCTACGAGACCACCCCCATGCGGCTGGCCGCGCAGTGGAGCCCGACGTACTTCGGCGCCGACGGCAAGTCCAACCTGGCCAAGGACCCGGCCTTCGCGCAGATGCTGACCGCGCAGAAGGACCTGGTGGCCAAGCTCGGCGGCTACGAGAAGCTGGAGCGCTTCCGCAACACCTTCGGTGACGAGTGGAGCGCCGAACACCCCTTCCACACGGGCCAGGTCGCCATGCAGGTCGACGGCGAATGGCGGGCCTCGATGGCCCAGGAGGCCGGGGTGAAGTTCGAGGTCGGCACCGCGCCGCTGCCCGTGCCCGACGACCGGCTCGACGACTACGGCAAGGGCTACCTGTCGGGCACGATCATGGGCATCGCCGGCGGCAGCAAGAAGCAGAACGCCGCCTGGGAGCTGGTCAAGTACATGACCACCGACACGGAGGCGGTGGTGGCCTTCGCCAACGCCATCCACAACGTGCCCTCCACCCTGGCGGCCCTGGACTCCCCGGACCTGCGGGTGACCCCGGAGTTCAAGACCTTCATCGACATCGCGCGGCACCCGAAGTCGAACACCACCCCGGCCCAGGCCGACGGGGGCACCTACCAGCTGACCCTCCAGGACTTCGCCTACGCGGTGGAGAAGGGCGACGTCGCCGACCTCCCGGCCGGGCTCGCCAAGACCGACCAGCAGATCGACACGGACATCGCGAAGGCCAAGTAGCCCCCGATGACCACCACGAACCCGCTGCGGTCCAAGCGCCGCCGCGCCGCGCTGCGCACCGCGGCCTTCATGTCCCCCTGGCTCATCGGCTTCGGTTTCTTCTTCGCCTACCCGCTGCTGTCCACCGTGTACTTCTCCTTCACCCGGTACGACGGCTTCCGACCGCCCGTCTTCAACGGCCTGGACAACTGGACCTACGTCTTCTCGGACTATCCGCTGTTCTGGCCGGCGATGCGCAACACCCTCTGGCTGGTGGTGGTCATGGTCTCCTGCCGGGTCGTCTTCGGCTTCGGAGTCGGCCTGCTCATCACGAAGATCAAGACGGGGGCGGGGATCTTCCGGACCCTCTTCTACCTGCCCTACCTGGCCCCGCCCGTCGCCGCGACCCTCGCCTTCGTCTTCCTCCTCAACCCCGGCACCGGCCCCGCCAACACCCTCCTGGACGCGGCCGGGCTGCCCACCCCGGGCTGGTTCACCGACGCCGACTGGTCCAAGCCCGCCCTGACCGTGCTCGCCCTGTGGGGGGTCGGCGACCTGATGGTCATCTTCATGGCCGCACTGCTCGACGTACCGAAGGAGCAGTACGAGGCCGCCGAGTTGGACGGGGCCGGGGCCTGGGCGCGGCTGCGCCACATCACCCTGCCGAACATCACGCCGATCATCCTGTTCGCCGTGGTCACCGGCGTCATCCAGGCCATGCAGTACTACACGCAGCCGCTGGTGGCGGGAAAGGTGGCGGCCGGGGTGATCGGCGGCTCGGGCCAGCAGTTCGAGCCGGGCTATCCCGACAAGTCCACCCTGACCCTCCCCCAACTCGTCTACAACGCCGGCTTCCAACGCTTCGACTACGGCTCCGCCTGCGTCATCGCCCTGGTCCTCTTCGCCCTCTCCATGGCCTTCACCGCGCTCCTGATGCGCCGTCGCGGCGGACTGATCGGAGCGGACGCGTGAGCGCGACCGGCGCCGTGGGCGCGCGCAACCGCAGGGCCGTCCTGCACTGGATCGGGGTGCACGCCCTGGGCGTGGCCGCCGCCCTGTTCTTCGTCCTCCCCTTCGTCTTCCTCCTGCTCACCTCCCTGATGGCCGACCGGCAGGCCCTCACCCGCGACCTGTGGCCGGACACCTGGGAATGGGGCAACTACGCCACGGTCTGGCACACCCCGGGCTTCCTGACCTGGTGGCGCAACACCCTGCTGTACGCGGGGCTCGGCACGGTGCTGACCGTGGTCTCCTCGGTGCCCGTCGCCTACGCGCTCGCCAAGTTCCGCTTCCGCGGGCGACGGCTCTCGCTGCTGCTCGTGATCTCGATGATGATGCTGCCGCCGCAGGTGGTGGTGATCCCGATGTACCTCTTCTGGGCGAAACAGCTCGACCTGTCGGGCACCCTGTGGCCGCTGATCGTTCCGATGGCCTTCGGGGACGCGTTCTCCATCTTCCTGCTCCGCCAGTTCCTGCTGACCATCCCGGACGAGTACCTCGACGCCGCCCGCGTCGACGGCTGCGGGGAGGTGCGCACCCTGCTGCGCGTGGTCCTGCCGATGGCGAAACCGGGGATCGCGGCGGTCGCCCTGTTCCAGTTCTTCTGCGCCTGGAACGACTACTTCGGCCCGCAGATCTACGCCTCGGACAACCCGGCCGCCTGGACCCTCAGCTACGGGCTGGAGTCCTTCAAGGGCGCCCACCACACCAACTGGAACCTGACCATGGCCGCGACCGTACTGGTCATGGCCCCGGTGATCGTCCTCTTCTTCTTCGCCCAGAAGGCGTTCGTCGAAGGCGTCACCCTGACCGGAGTGAAAGGCTGACGACTGATGAAACTCGCAGTGGTGGGCGGCGGTTCCACCTACACCCCCGAGCTGATCGACGGCTTCGCACGGCTCCGCGACACCCTGCCCGTCACCGAGCTCGTGCTGATCGACCCCGCCGCCGAACGGCTGGAGCTGATCGGCGGCCTCGCCCGCCGGATCTTCGCCCGGCAGGACCACCCGGCCCGGGTCACCACCACCGCCGACCTCGACGCGGGCGTCGACGGCGCCGACGCGGTGCTGCTCCAGCTCCGCGTCGGCGGGCAGGCGGCCCGGCTCCAGGACGAGACCTGGCCGCTGGAGTGCGGCTGCGTCGGGCAGGAGACCACGGGGGCGGGCGGGCTCGCCAAGGCGCTGCGCACCGTCCCGGTGGTCCTCGACATCGCCGAACGGGTGCGCCGTGCCAACCCGGACGCCTGGATCGTCGACTTCACCAACCCGGTCGGGATCGTCACCCGGGCCCTGCTCGCCGCCGGGCACAAGGCGGTCGGGCTGTGCAACGTGGCCATCGGCTTCCAGCGCCGGTTCGCCGCCCTGCTGGACGTGGCACCGGCCGACGT
Organism: Streptomyces sp. NPDC001717; assembly: GCF_042892775.1. Taxonomy (NCBI): domain Bacteria; kingdom Bacillati; phylum Actinomycetota; class Actinomycetes; order Kitasatosporales; family Streptomycetaceae; genus Streptomyces; species Streptomyces sp. NPDC001717. The sequence continues at coordinate 39,602 of NZ_JBIAUK010000006.1, forward strand.
CCACCTCGACCACGTCGGCCTCAACCACCTGACCTGGGAGCGGGGCGTACGCCTCGGCGGGCCCGACGGAGAGGACCTGCTGCCGCGGCTGCTCGCGGAGCACGGGGAGTCGATCGCCGCCCAGCTCCACCTGCCGCGCACGCTCCTGGACCGGCTCGGCGTGGTGCCCTCGTACTACCTGCGCTACTTCTACGCCCACGACGAGGTCGTACGGGAACAGGGCACCACGCCCTCAAGGGCCGCCGAGGTCGCCGCGATGGAACGGGAACTGCTCGCCCTGTACGCGGATCCCGCGCTGGACGAGAAGCCGGCGCTGCTCGCCAAGCGCGGCGGGGCCTTCTACTCGGAGGCGGCGGTGGACCTGGCGGCCGCCCTGCTGGGCGACGGCGGCTCGCCGATCCAAGTGGTCAACACCCTCAACAACGGCACCCTGCCGTTCCTCCCCGACGACGCGGTGATCGAGGTGCAGGCCCGTGTCGGCGCCTCCGGCCCCGTGCCGCTGCCCGTGCCCCGATTGGACCCGCTCTTCTCCGGACTGGTCGCGCACGTGACGGCGTACGAGGACCTCGCGCTCGACGCGGCCCTGCGCGGTGGTCGCGAACGGGTCTTCAAGGCCCTGCTCGCGCACCCGCTGGTCGGGCAGTACGACCTCGCCGAGGGACTCGTCGACCGGCTCCTCGCGCACAACAAGGAGCACCTGGCGTGGGCCTGACCCTCCCTTCCGTACTGGCGATCGACGCGGGCAACAGCAAGACCGACGCGGCCCTGATCGCCTCCGACGGCACGGTGCTGGGCAGCGGGCGCTCCGGGGGCTTCCAGCCTCCGCGCTCCGGTGTCGAGGCCGCGGTCGACGTCCTCGGGCAGGCCGTCTCGGCGGCGGCCGAGGCAGCGGGGCTGCCCGCGCCGGGGCCCGGATCCCCGTACGCCGCGCAGGTGTCGGCCTGTCTGGCCAACGCGGACCTGCCGGTGGAGGAGCGCCGGCTGACGGAGGCGATCGGAGCCCGCGGCTGGGGCGCGGCCACGGAGGTGCGCAACGACACCTTCGCGATCCTGCGGGCCGGGGTCGAGGAGCCGTGCGGGGTCGCGGTGGTGTGCGGGGCCGGGGTGAACTGTGTCGGGATGACCCCGGACGGGCGCACCGCGCGCTTCCCCGCGCTCGGCCGGATCTCCGGCGACTGGGGCGGCGGGGGCGGTTTGGCCGACGAGGCCCTGTGGTTCGCGGCCCGCGCCGAGGACGGGCGGGGCGGGCCGACGGAGCTGGCCCGGGCCCTGCCCGCGCACTTCGGGCTCGCCTCGATGCGGGAGCTGATCGAGGCGCTGCACCTGGGCGGGATCCCGGGCGGGCGGCGGCACGAACTGGTCCCGGTGCTGTTCGCGGTGGCGGCCGGCGGGGACCCGGTGGCGGTCGCGCTGGTGCACCGGCAGGCGGACGAGGTCGTGGCCATGGCGACGGTCGCGCTGCGCCGCCTGGAACTCCTCGACCGCGAGGTCCCGGTGGTCCTGGGCGGCGGGGTGCTGACCGCCCGGCACCCGCAGCTGAACGACCGCGTCGGCGAGGGCCTCGCCGAACGGGCCCCGCTCGCACGGATGCACGTGATCACGGCGCCGCCGGTCCTGGGCGCCGCCCTCCTGGGCCTGGACGCCCTCGGCGCCCCGCCCCCCGCCCACGCGAGGCTGCGCGCGCAGTTCGGGGCCCCGCTCGATGCCCGTTCCGGTGCCCGATTCGGGTGAATCCACCCGCCGACGGGGCGGATCTGGAACCGTGGCGGTCTCGAACGCGTATTGACGATGAAGGGGTGGCGGGCGCGCCGGGGGGTCGGATCGTCCGGGATGGAGCACCGGGTGGTGTGGCGGGCCGACACTGGCGCCATACTGCTCCGGACAGTGGACAGGACCGAGGGGGAGGTCACGGTGGCGATCACATCACGCGCGCCCGCGCCCGGGGGCGGTGTCTCCGTGCCGCCCGCCGGTCCGTCGGGCCCGCCTCCGGGCGGGCCGCCGGGGCGGGGTACCGCCTGGGCCGAGGGCGTGGAGCGGCTGCGCGGCGCGGCGACGACCGAGCCGGGACGGCTGCGGATCATCGGCGCCGCACTGGCCGCCCTGGTGCTGCTGTTCGGCGCGGTCAGCGTGTGGGAGATCTCCGGCCGGTCCACCGCCGCCGACGACGTCGTGGGCCGCAGCCAGCCGCTGAGCGCGGACGCGGCGAGCATCTACCGCTCCCTCGCGGACGCCGACACGGCCTCCTCCAGCGGCTTCCTGCTGGGTGCCCAGGAGCCGCGCGAGGTCCGCCGGCGCTACGAGAAGGACATCGCCAACGCCTCCAGGCTGCTGGTGAACGCCGCCGCCAACACCGGCGGCAACGAGGACTCCCGCGCCCAGATCGCCCTGCTGAGCGAGCAACTGCCGCGCTACACCGGACTGATAGAGCAGGCCCGTGCCACCAATCGGCAGGGCATGCCGCTGGGCGGCGCCTACCTCCGGTACGCCAACGAGCAGATGACCACGCAGCTGCTGCCCGCGGCGCAGCGGCTGTACGAGTCGGAGACGGGCCGGCTGTACACGGACTACGACGATGCCCGCGCGTGGCCGCTGGTCTCGCTCGCACTGGGCCTGGTCGCGCTCGCCGCCCTGGTGTGGGCGCAGCGGCGCAACTACCGTCGGACCAACCGGGTCTTCAACCACGGTCTGCTGGCCGCGACGGCCGCGTCGGTGGTGGTCCTGCTGTGGCTGGCCGTGGGGCACACGGTGGCACGGTCGGACCTGAGCTCGGCCCGGACGGAAGGGCAGGAGTCGCTGAAGGTGCTGAACGACGCGCGCATCGCCTCGCTCCAGGCGCGGGCCGCCGAGAACCTGACGCTGGTCGCGCGGGGCGCCGTACTGGCCGAGGACAAGAAGTCCGACAAGTACGACGTGGAGTTCACCTCCAACATGAAGCAGCTGGACACCGGGCTGGCGACGGCGCGGCGGCTCGCCGACGACGAAGCCGGCCGGGAGCCGGTCAGTCGCGCGGTGGACGGTGCGCAGCAGTGGCGACAGCGGCACGCGGCGGCCCGGGAAGCGGACTTGAAGGGTGACTTCGAGGCCGCGCTGACCCAGGTCGTGGGGGACGCGCAGCACAAGGACACCAGCGGGGCCGCGTTCGACACGGTGGACGCCTCGCTGGAGCAGGCGGTGGCCCACGAACAGCAGGAGTTCACCCGGGCGGCCCGGGACGGGCTCGGAGCGCTGGGCGGTCTGGTGACGGGCTCGGCGGCCCTGGCGGTCGTCGGCGCGGCGGCGGCACTGCTCGGTATCGGGCGCAGGCTTTCGGAGTACAGGTGAGCGCGATGCGGATACGAGCGAGGCGGGTCTCCGAGGGCTTCGAGGGCCGCCGCACGCCTGCCGCGGGCACGGGCGGCACGGGCGGTCCCGCGGGCCCCGGCGGCGCCGCGGATCCCGGCGGTGCGGCAGGCCTCGGCGGCGCGGGCGGGCACGGTGGTTTCGACGGCTCCGGCGGGCACGGGGGATTCGGCGGGCACGGGGGGTTCGACGGCTCCGACGGCGTTCCCGGCGAGCCGCACCGTGCCCCGGGGGCGACCGTGCGGCGCGGCGTCGGCAGGCTGCGGGGGTGGGGCGGGGTCACCGCCATGGCCGCCGCGTGCGCGATGACGGCCGCGGCCGTGCTCCTGCCGCTGACCCAGGCGGCACCGGATTCGGGCCGCCCGAGGGTGTACCGCGCGCCCGCGTCGATGGCGGTGGCCCCGGCGGCCCCCTCCGACACCTGCCAGGACCCGGAGGCGAGCCTGCGCCCGTCCGCCGTGGACGGGCCGACCATCGCCCGGATCAAGGCCGCCGGCAAGCTCGTCGCGGGCGTGGACCAGAACAGCTTCCGCTGGGGCTACCGCAACCAGAGCACCATCGGCGGGACCGGCCCGGAGGACCCGTCCGACCAGGGCCGCCTGGACGGCTTCGACATCGACCTGGTCAAGGCCATCGCCAAGGACATACTGGGCGACGAGAAGGCGGTCATCTACCGGGCCATCCCCACCAGCCAGCGCATCCCCGCCCTCCAGGAGGGCCGCGTCGACATCGTCGTGCGGACCATGACGATCAACTGCAAGCGGCTGGAGGACGTGGCCTTCTCCACGGCCTACTTCGAGGCCGGCCAACAGGTGCTGGCCCCCAAGGGCTCGCCGATCACCGGCTACGACACCTCGCTGAAGGACAGGAAGATCTGCGTGGCCGCCGGTTCCACGGCGGAGGCCTCCCTCAAGGCCCAGTCGTACGGCGCGGCGCCGGTCACCGTGCCCAACCAGCTGGACTGCCTGGTCCGGCTGCAGCTGGGCGAGGTCGACGGGATCATCACCGACAACGCCCTCGCGGCCGGCCAGGCCGCGCAGGACCCCGCCGTGCGACTGGTCGGTTCCCCGTTCACCCGGGAGTTCTACGGTGTCGCGATGAACAAGGACGCCTCCGACCTGGTCCGCCGCGTCAACAACGTGCTGGAGGGCTACCGGGCGGGCGGCGCCGGCAGCCCGTGGATGGTCTCCTACCGCAAGCACCTCGAAGGGGTGCTGCCCGGTGTGACCGCGCCACCGGCGCCCAAGTACCGGGACGGCTGAGGCCCGTGACGGCGGATTCCGACACGGAGGGACGAGAGGGGCGATCGGTGGAGGCGCTGTCGGTGGAAGGCGGATCGGCGGTGATGGACAGGGACGGCGTCGACCGCGCCCTGGCCAGACTCGGCGCGGAGCACGAGGCCGTGGAGACCTCGCTGCTCGCCCTCCAGGACCACGCCGGACGCCGGCTGCTGGAGGGCGCCGGGCTGACCGGGCTCACCGAGGAGCGCTGGGCGGCCGCCGAGGCCGACATCACCCGGCTGTGGACGTACTTCGACGCCTACAGCGGGGCCCTGACCGCGGCCCGGCAGATCCGGGAGCGGCGCCGCTGGCCGAACCGCGAGGACCTCGTCGAGCTGACCGAGCGGCTGCGCGGGCCGGGCGTGCTGATCGCCGGCGCCGCGACGGAGGGCGCCGCGCTCGCGGAGCGGCTCTCTCTCGCCGAGCTGGTGGCCCGGATGAACGAGCTGTACGCGCGCTCGCTCGACGTGGTGGTGGCGGCCGACGCGGTGTGGTCGGCGCTGCCGGCGCGCATCGACCTGCTCGCCGCCGAACTGCACCGCACGCGCTCGCTGGCCCACTCGGTGGGGGTCCGCCCCGGCGAGCACCCGTCGGGCGACGACCTGGAGGACATCACCGCCGAGCTGACGGAGCTGCGGGCCCGGGTGATCGCCGACCCGCTGGCGTTCTGGCAACCGGCGGCGGGCAGTTCGGCCCCCGGCGGCGGCCGCCCGGACACCGGGCGCTACGACCGGGCCGCGCTCGCGCTGGAGGACGTACGCCGTGAGGTCGAGGCGGTGCTGGACGTGCGGCAGGACGCCGAGCAGCGGCTGATCAGCCTGCGGGACGTGCTCTCGCGGGCGGACCGGACCCTGTCGGAGGCGCGGGCCGCGCGCGGCGAGGTGCTGGCGAAGATCGCCGCGTCGGAGGTGCCCGCGGTCAGCGGCCCGCCCACGGTGCTCCAGGAACAGCTCGCGGCGGCGGCCGAGCACCGGCGCCACGCGCGCTGGCACCGGCTCTCGCCGCTGCTGGAATCCCTGGAGGAGCGGGCCGAGGAGGAACTGCGCAGGGCCCGTGAATCGTTGACCGCCGTGACGGCCCCCCTGGCCGTGCGGGCGGAGCTGCGCGGGCGGCTGGACGCGTACAAGGCGAAGGTGGCACGGCACGGCATGGCGGAGGACCCTCTGCTGATGGAACGGTACGACACGGCCCGGCGGATGCTGTGGAGCGCGCCCTGCGATCTGCGCGTGGCCGAGCAGGCCGTCCTGCGCTACCAGCAGGCGACGGCGGAGGCCTTGCAGGCCGCGGAGACTCCCGGAAAGGACGGCGCATGAGCCTGGTGGGAACGGCGTGCCTGCGCCCCGGGTGCCCGGGGACGTACGAGGACATGGGCGAGGGCGACCTGTACTGCGACACCTGCGGACTGGCACCGATGGGCGCGGCCCTGGCGGGCGCGGAGGAGCTGGTGTCGCCTCCGACGGCGATGACGAGCGCGGCGCGGGGCGCGGCGGGTTCGCAGGGTTCGCAGGGTTCGCAGGGGTCCGGCTCCTCGCGTTCCTCGTCCTCGGCCTCCACCTCGGCGCGCTCCTCCCGCTCGTCGCGTTCCTCGTCGTCCCGGCGCTCGGTGTCCGGGCGGCTGTCGCGCGCGCTGTCGGGGGCGGCGTCGACCCGTTCGGTGTCGGTGCGCAGTACGGGCCTGTCCGTCTCGGCGTCGGGGCGCAACCAGCTCGGCGCGGGGCTGGTCAAGGTGCCCGAGGTGCCGCGGCCGGATCCCTCGACGGCGGTCCTGGAGAACCCGGAGGTTCCGGAGCGCAAGCGGTTCTGCTCCCGCTCGGACTGCGGGGCGCCGGTGGGCCGTGCGCGTGGTGACCGGCCCGGCCGGACGGAAGGGTTCTGCACGAAGTGCGGGCACCCGTACTCCTTCGTGCCGAAGCTGCGCGCGGGCGACGTGGTCCGCGGCCAGTACGAGGTGGCGGGCTGCCTGGCCCACGGCGGGCTCGGGTGGGTGTACCTGGCGGTGGACCGGGCGGTCTCGGACCGGTGGGTGGTGCTCAAGGGCCTGCTGGACACCGGGGACCAGGACGCGATGGAGGCCGCGATATCGGAGCGGCGCTTCCTCGCGGAGATCGAGCACTCCAACATCGTGCGGATCTACAACTTCGTGGAGCACCTGGACCAGCGGACCGGTTCGCTGGACGGGTACATCGTCATGGAGTACGTCGGCGGCAAGTCGCTGAAGGAGATCGCGAACGAGCGGCGCCGGCCGGACGGGCGGCGCGATCCGCTGCCGGTGGAACAGGCGTGCGCGTACGGCATCGAGGCGCTGGAGGCGCTGGGGCACCTGCACAGCCGCAATCTCCTGTACTGCGACTTCAAGGTCGACAACGCGATCCAGCAGCAGCACCAGCTGAAGCTGATCGACATGGGCGCGGTGCGGAGGATGGACGACGACGAGTCGGCCATCTACGGCACGATCGGCTACCAGGCGCCGGAAGTGGCGGAGCTGGGGCCGTCGGTGGCCTCCGACCTGTACACGGTGGCGCGGACGCTGGCCGTGCTGACCTTCGACTTCCAGGGATACACGAACATCTTCGTGGACTCGCTGCCGGACCCCGAGCACATCGAGGTCTTCCAGCGGTACGAATCCTTCTACCGGCTGCTGGTCCGCGCGACCGACCCGGACCCGGGGCGGCGGTTCGCGTCCGCGCAGGAGATGGCGGAGCAGCTGACGGGTGTGCTGCGGGAGGTGGTCGCCCTCCAGACGGGTCGTCCGCGACCGCAGCTGTCGACGCTGTTCGGCCCCGAGACCCGGGTCCCGGACACCCGGCTCTTCGCGGACGCGGCGGACCGGCCCGTCTCCCGCCTGGGCCTGCGGGAGGTCGGCTCCCGGCCGTTCGCCTCCCGGCGGGGCGGCGGCCTCGCCGGCCTCCTGGGCCGCGGCTCGGCCTCCACGCTCCCCGCGGGGGCGCCCGCTCCGGCGGCGGCGGGCCTCGGCGGGGCGCACGCGCCCGGATACGGCACGCCGGCCGGCGGCGTCGCCATGCCGTACGGCACTCCCGCTCCGGGGGCACCGACTCCGGGCGGGGCGCAGGGTACGGGGGCGCACGTGCCCGGAGGTACCCCGGCAGGCGGCGTTGCGCTGCCCGCGGGGGCTGCGGCGGCGGGCCTCGGCGGGGCCCAGGCACCCGGCGGCGTCCCGCCGGCCTACGGCACCGCCGCGCCGGGCCGGGGCGGGGCCCTCGCGCCCGGGGGCGTTCCCGTGCCCCCCGGCGGGGCCGTGCACGGGATCGGGACCACTGCCACGCATGTGGCGGCGTCCGCGGTGCCGGGGCCACGGACGGCTCCGGCCTCCGTGCCCGCACCCGTGTCCCCGCCACCCACCGCGGCAGCGGCAACAGCGGGAGCGAGACCGCTCGACACCCGCGGAACCGCCCTCGCGCTGCCCGTGCCGCTCGTGGACGCGGGCGATCCCAACGCCGGGTTCCTGGCCGGCCTGTTGGCCTCCGCGCCCGGCGAGCTCCTCGTCGCCCTCAACGCGGCGCCGGCCGACTCCGCCGAACTGCGGCTGCGCCGACTGCGGGCCCACCTCGAACTGGGCGAACTGCCGGAGGCGTCCCGCACGCTGACGGACCTGGAGGAACTGCACCCGGACGACTGGCGCGTGGTCTGGGCCCGCGGCATCGCCTCCCTCGCCACCGGAGACGACGAGATCGCGGCCCTGTCCTTCGACGCGATCTACGACGCCTTCCCGGGCGAGCCCGCGCCGAAGCTGGCCCTCGGTCTGTGCGCGGAGGTGCTGGGCCAGTTGGACAACGCCGCCGAGTACTACCGCCTGGTGTGGAGCACCGATCCGGGCTTCGTCAGCGCGGCCTTCGGTCTGGCGCGGGTCCAGTTGGCGGCCGGCGACCGGGACGGAGCGGTGCTCACACTGGAATCCGTGCCGGAGGCGTCCATCCACTACACCGCCGCCCGGGTGGCGGCCGTACGCGCACGTCTGCGCGACCGGTCCCCGCAGGAGCCGTTGCTGGCCGATCTGACGGCCGCCGCCGAGCAGGTGGAGGCGTTGCGGAGGTTCGGTCTGGACCCCGAGCGCCACGAACGGCTCGCCACCGAAGTTCTGGGCTCGGCCCTGGACTGGGTACTGTCGGGTAGCCGGGGTTCCGACCCCGGTCGGACCTCGCTGCTCGGCAGTCAACTGGACGAGCGGGGCCTGCGCTTCGGGCTGGAGCGCTCGTACCGCGTGCTCGCGCGGCTGGCGCAGCGGGGCGAGGAGAGGATCGAACTGGTGGAACGGGCAAACCGTTTCCGTCCCCGGACGTGGGTGTGAGTGATGTCGATGCATCGGCCGTCGGGCTGCCCCAAATGCGCGGAACCGCTGGAGGAGGGTGACCGTTTCTGCGGAGTCTGCGGATACGCCGTCACCGCGCCTCCCCCTGCGGTGTCCGCGGACCGCCCGACGGTCGAGCTCCCACCGGCGCCACCGGCCACCCCGGCCGCGGCGGCCACCGCGGCGCAGGCGCCTCAGGCAGCGCAGGCACCTCAGGCTGCTCAGGCGGCACCCCCTGCCCCGGCCGCACCGCCCGCCGCCCCACCCGCCGTGCCGGCTCCGGCCGGCTACGCCGCTCCGGCCCCCGGCTGGGGCGCGGTGACCTCGGCGGCGCCGACGCTGGTCGACGCGCCGGCCGAGCCGGCCTGGGTCCCGAGCGGCCCGGCCGAGCAGCACGCGCACGGCGGCGGGCCGGAGGGGCCGCAGGCCAGGTACGACCTGCCCGGTGGCGGCACTCCGCCGGGCAGCACCACTCCCCCGGAGGGCACCTCCTGGGGCATGGCCGAAAGCCCGTACGGAGAAGCGCCCCGCGCCGAAGCCCCGTACGAGGCCCCGTACGAGGGCGGCGGCGCCGAGCACGAAGCCCCGTACGCCGAAACCTCGTACGCCGAGGCCCCCTACCCCGAAGCCCCGCAGGGCACCGGCACCGGCACCGGCAAGACCTGTGTCGCCTGCCGCGCCGGCCACGTGGACACCGACGGGTACTGCGAGCACTGCGGGCACGCGCAGCCGCGCGAGCGGGACCACCTGGAGGAGGAGCTCGGCAGCGTCGCCGCCGTCAGCGACCGGGGCCTGCGCCACCACCGCAACGAGGACTCGTTCGCCGTGGCCGCCACCGCCCTGCCCGACGGCTCCACCGCCACCGTGGCCATCGTCTGCGACGGCGTCTCCTCCGCCAGCCGCCCCGACGAGGCGTCGGCCGCCGCCGCGGGCGCCGCAAACGAGGCGCTGCTCGAAGCGCTCCCCCGCGGCGCCCACCCGCAGGAGGCCATGCACTCCGCGATCCTCGCCGCCGCGGCGGCGGTGAACGCGCTGGCACCCGAGGTCCCCGGCGCGCAGAACGCCCCGGCCTGCACCCTGGTCGGCGCCGTCGTCGGCAGCGGCCTGCTGACCATCGGCTGGGTCGGCGACAGCCGCGCCTACTGGGTGCCGGACGACCGGGCCGCCCTCCCGCGCCGCCTCACCGAGGACGACTCCTGGGCCGCCCAGATGGTCGCGGCGGGCCTGATGGGCGAGGCCGAGGCGTACGCCGACGTCCGCGCACACGCCATCACCGGCTGGCTCGGCGCGGACGCGTACGACCTCGAACCGCACACCGCCACCTTCAAGCCCGACCACCCCGGGGTGGTCGTGGTCTGCACCGACGGCCTGTGGAACTACGCGGAGTCCGCACGGGAGATGGCCCAGGTGCTGCCCGCGGACGCCGCCACCCGCCCGCTGCACAGTGCGCAGGTCCTGGTGGGCCACGCCCTGGACGGCGGCGGGCACGACAACGTGACCGTGGCCGTGGTCCCGTTCACCGCGCTCCCGCAGGCGCGGGCACAGGAACAGGCGCATGCGGAAGCGGAGTCCGGGACAGATAGGGAAACGGAAGCGCGCCCCCAGGCCTGACCCGCCCGAAAAGCCCGCCCGCCCCGCCCCGCCCCATCCCGCCCTGCCCGAGCCTTCAAGGAGTCCATTCGATGGCGAACTTCGCCAAGCCGAGCGCCCCGCGCTTCGGCGTGGAGGTGTACCAGAACGAGTTCCTCCCGGAGGGCGGGCGGGAGGTGCACGCCATCGTCACGGTGACCGCCACCGGTGGCGCCGCCGCCACCCGGGCGAGCGCCGCCCAGGGCACGGCCGCCGTCGTGATCATGGTCGATTGCTCGGGGTCGATGGAGTACCCGCCCGACAAGATGCGCGGCGCCCGGGAGGCCACGGCCGCCGCGATCGACACCCTGCGCGACGGCACCTCGTTCGCCGTGGTCGCCGGTACGCACGTGGCCAAGGAGGTCTACCCGGGCCAGGGGCGTCTCGCCGTCGCCGATCCGGCCACCCGGGCCCAGGCCAAGGAGGCCCTGCGCGGCCTGAGCGCCGGCGGCGGCACCGCCATCGGCACCTGGCTGCGCCTCGCCGACGGCCTGCTGCGCCAGTCCTCCGCCGCCATCCGGCACGGCGTCCTGCTCACCGACGGCCGCAACGAGCACGAGGAGCCGGCCGTGCTCCGCGCCACCCTCGACGCCTGCGCCGGCCGCTTCACCTGCGACGCGCGCGGGGTGGGCACCGACTGGGAGGTCAAGGAGGTCACCGGCATCGCGAGCGCGCTCCTGGGCTCCGCCGACATCGTGGCCGATCCGGCCCACCTCGCCGAGGACTTCACGCGCATGATGGAGAACGTCATGGGCAAGGAGGTCGCGGACGTCGCGCTGCGCCTGTGGACCCCGGTCGGCGTGGAGATCCAGTACGTGAAGCAGGTCGCGCCGACCGTCCAGGACCTGACCGCGCGCCGCACCGAGGCGGGCCCTCGGGCGGGCGACTACCCGACCGGCTCGTGGGGCGACGAGTCCCGCGAGTACCACGTGTGCGTCCGCGTCCCGATCGCCTCGGTGGGCCAGGAGATGCTGGCGGCCCGCGCCTCGCTCGTCCTCCCGGGGGCGGTGCCCGGCGAACCGGTGACCACGCTCGCCCAAGGGCTGGTCCGGGCGGTGTGGACGGACGATCTGGTCGCCTCCACGGCCATGAACCCGCAGGTCGCGCACTACACGGGGCAGGCAGAACTGGCGCAGGCTATCCAGCAGGGCCTCGAAGCGCGCAAACTGGGCGATGTCGAAGGCGCGACGGCCAAGCTCGGACGCGCCGTACAGCTGGCCGGTGCGTCCGGAAACGCCGACACTGCGAAGCTTCTGGCGAAGGTGGTGGATGTCGTGGATGCGGCGGCGGGTACTGTGCGGCTCAAAGCGAAGGTCGCCGACGCCGACGAGATGACCCTCGAAACGCGCTCGACACAGACCGTCCGAGTGAAGAAGTCCTGACAAGACCTGAGAGACCTGCGGCGAAGACCGCGGGAGAATGAAGGGGGAAGCGCCGTCATGCCGACCTGCCCGAACGGGCACCAGTCTGCCTCCGACGACTGGTGCGAGGTGTGCGGCCACCGCATGGCGGCCCAGGAGACGCCGCCCGCGGCCCCCTCCTACGGCTACGGCTTCCCCCCGACCGGTGGTGCCGCGACCATGCAGGCCGAGCTCTGCCCGGAGTGCCGTACCCCGCGCGAGGCCATGGCCCCGTTCTGCGAGGAGTGCCGGTACAACTTCCTGACGCGGACGGCCACCGCCGGACCCGGCCCCCGGACCGGCGCCACTCCTCCTCCCCCGCCGCCCGCTCCGGCACCGCCGGCGTACTCGCAGGACCACTTCGAGTACCAGGGCTCGCGGCCGTCCCGGGTGAACCGGCCGGCCGAGCCGCTGCAGCGCGAGGACGACTGGATGCTGCCGCCCCCCTCGCACGAGGCGCCGCAGGCGTACCAGCAGCCCGCGCAGCAGCAGTACCAGCAGACGCCCCCGGCTCCGCCGGCTCCGCAGCAGCACGAGTACCAGCAGCAGGTGCCGCCGCAGCCCTCGCAGCAGCAGTTCACACCCCAGTACCAGCAACAGCAGCAGTCCCCGCAGCAGCCGTTCCCGGCTCAGGGCGGTGCCTGGACCGCGACGATCGGCCCCGACCGCTCGTACTTCATGGCGATGATGCAGCGCAGCGGCCCCGAGGCGGCCGGGCTCAACCTGCCCGCGTACTCCCCGGAACAGCACCTCCCGCTCTCCGGCGGCCAGATCACCATCGGCCGCCGCCGCGCCTCCACGGGCGAGTCCCCCGACATCGACCTGTCGGTGCCCCCGGAGGACCCGGGCGTCTCGCACGCGCACGCCGTACTCGTCCAGCAGCCCGACCAGAGCTGGGCGGTGGTGGACCAGAACTCCACCAACGGCACGACCATCAACGGCGGCGAGGAGCCGATCCAGCCCTACGTACCGGTCCCGCTCGCCGACGGCGACCGCGTCCACGTGGGCGCCTGGACCACGATCACCATCCGCCGCGGCTGATCCGGGGGCCGGCCACCGGCCGGTTCACCCGTCTCCCAGGGGCCATACGTAGGGTCCCTGGGGGTCGTCCAGCCAGGACCATTGGCCGTCGGCGCTGACGGTGACGCCGAAGCGTTCTCGGCCCGGGCGGTCCTCGCGGCGCCACAGGTCCAGGGCCTCGCGGGGGTGCAGTACGCCGTCGGTCAGCACCAGCATGAACTGGAAGCGCTCGTTCTCGACCATCTCGTACGGGAGCCCGTGCCCCTCCACGATCTCGGTGGGCGGCGGCGCTGCCGTGGCCCCGCGCAGCGGGACGAAGTAGGCCGGGGTGTGCAGGAAGCGGCCCTCGGCGAAGCCCGGATCGCGGACGGTGAGGGCGATCAGCCCCGTCGACAGCGGGGCCAGGATCCGCGCCCCGGGACGGCACTGGCCGAGCCAGGCGACGGGGATCATCGGCAGCGTGCAGGTCACCATGATCCGGTCGAAGGGGGCCCGGGAGGGGCAGCCGCGCGCCCCGTCGCCGGTGACCACGGTCGGGTGGTAGCCGAGCCGGGCCAGGTGGGCGCGCGCGGACTCGGTGATCTCCTCGTCCAGGTCCACGGTGGTGACGTGCTCGTCGCCGAGGCGGTGGCACAGCAGGGCGGCGTTGTAGCCGGTGCCCGCGCCGATCTCCAGGACGTCGTCGCCGTCGGCCGGCTCCAAGGCCGCCAGCATCTTCGCCATCAGGGAGGGCTGGCTGCTGGAAGAGACCAGTCGGCCGTCGCGCAGCCGGGTGGCGAGGGGGGTGTCGGCGTAGACGCCGCGCAGCCAGCGGGCCCGCCGCTCGGGGTCGGTGTCCTCGCCCCACAGCCGCTCGTGGCCGGCGCCGCGACCGGTCCAGAAGTACGGCACGAACACGTCCCGGGGCACGGCGGTGAAGGCCGCCCGCCAGCGCGGGTCCTCCAGCACTCCGGCGGCGGTCAGCTCCCGCACCTGGGCGGCGTGGGCGGTCTCCCGCAGGTCCCGTACCGCGGTGGTGCGTGAGGTGTGTGCGCCCATGACTCCACTGTGCTGCGCGGGCGCCCCGGAGGCGACCGCGGGGCGGTGGGGTGGGTCCCGGGATGGGTCCTGGGGCCCCGGACCTACGTCCGGGCGTCTGAGACGATGGTCGGGTGAATGAGATTCCGCGGGGCACGCTTCAGGAGCAGACCTTCTACGAGCAGGTGGGTGGCGAGGAGACCTTCCGCCGCCTGGTCCGGCGCTTCTACGAGGGGGTCGCCGAGGACCCGCTGCTGCGCCCGATGTACCCCGAGGAGGACCTCGGCCCCGCCGAGGAGCGGTTCGCGCTGTTCCTGATGCAGTACTGGGGTGGCCCGACCACGTACAGCCAACACCGCGGACACCCTCGGCTGCGGATGCGGCACGCCCCCTTCCAGGTGGACTCGGCGGCGCACGACGCCTGGCTCCGGCACATGCGGGTCGCGCTGGACGAGCTGGGTCTGGCGCCGGAGCACGAGGCCCAGCTGTGGAAGTACCTGACGTACGCGGCCGCCTCGATGATCAACACCGCGGGCTGATCCGGACGCGGAGGCGCACCCCCAAGCGGAACGCGAGGGGGTGCGGCGCCGTGAGGAGACGGGCCTAGACCGGACGGACCTGGAGGGCGCCCAGGCCGCCGGAGGCGCCGGGGCGGCGCATGGCGACGGAGCCGTACGGGGTGCGCAGCCGCAGCCAGCTTCCGGCGGCCAGCAGGGCCACCGGGGCGGGGGCGTCGGGAGCGGGTCCGCCGGCGGGCACCGCCGACCGGACGGGCCGCAGGAAGCCCAGGGACTGCGCGGCGTGCACCGCGCGCAGCGGGAGTTCGGTGTCGCCCAGCGTCCGGGACCAGATGTCGCGGCCGATGCGGTCGCGCTCGGAGCGGGTGCGGTGCTGCGGGGGCAGCGCCTCGTCACGGGCCCGGAACTCGGCGACGGCGGCCGCGACGGCCGCCCGCATCTCCTCGGGTCCGGGCAGCCCGGGTACCTGCTGCCAGCCGCCGCGGGGCGGGAGCAGACCGGTCCAGGGCGGGCCGGTGACCGCGCCGGGCACGACGGCCGCGGCCGAGGCCTCGTCCACGTGCTCCAGGAACTCACCGGCGGAGACCGTCAGGTCCAGCGGCGTCGCGACGGGCTCGGCGAGCCGAACCGTGCGGACGGCCAGGACCTCGAAGGACGGCGGCCGTCCGAAGACGGCGAGCGCGCCGCCGCCCGCCTGGAGGCGGACCGCGGCGGCGCGGTCGTAGTGCACCAGCCGGCCCAGGAAGGCGGCGAGGTCCGCCGCCTCCCCGGAGTCGGCGAAGCGCAACTGCTCGTTCATGCCGCGAGGCGCCCTTCGGAAGCTTCGGGCACCTTCGGCTTGTCGAGGTACTCCTCCAGGAAGTGCCTCTCCTCGGCGGTGATGCGGCGGGGCCGCCCCTCGGCGAGGTTGTACGGGACGACCACGGTCTCGGCGCGCACGTAGACCGTCTCGGGCGCGTCCTCGGTCGCCTCGTCCTTGACCTCGTAGCGGATGGTCAGGGACGCGGCGCCTATCCGGGTCACCCAGGATTCGATGAGGACCGGCTCGTGACGGTGCACGAGGGGCAGCTTGTAGTCGATCTCGTGGCGGGCCACGACGGAGCCGCCCGTGAAGGACTCACTGCCCTCCCCCGGCGCGAGGCGGAACATGAAGTCGATCCGCGCCTCCTCCAGGTAACGGAGGAAGACGACGTTGTTGACGTGCCCGAAGGCATCCATGTCCGCCCAGCGCAGAGGGCACCGGTAGTGGTGTCTGGCCATGATTCTTCCGGCCTCAGCCTCGGGTCAGCTTCTTGTAGGTGGCGCGGTGCGGACGCGTGGCGTCCGGGCCGAGCCGCTCGATCTTGTTCTTCTCGTAGGACTCGAAGTTGCCCTCGAACCAGAACCACTTCGAGTCGCCCTCGTACGCCAGGATGTGCGTGGCCACTCGGTCCAGGAACCAGCGGTCGTGGGAGACGACCACGGCCGCACCGGGGAACTCCAGCAGCGCGTTCTCCAGCGAACCCAGGGTCTCGACGTCGAGGTCGTTGGTGGGCTCGTCGAGGAGCAGCAGGTTGCCGCCCTGCTTGAGGGTGAGCGCGAGGTTCAGGCGGTTGCGCTCACCACCGGAGAGCACGCCGGCCGGCTTCTGCTGGTCCGGGCCCTTGAAGCCGAAGGCGCTGACGTAGGCGCGGGACGGCATCTCGACCTGGCCGACGTTGATGTAGTCCAGCTCGTCCGACACGACCGCCCAGAGGGTCTTCTTGGGGTCGATGTTGGCGCGGCCCTGGTCGACGTACGAGATCTTGACGGTCTCGCCGACCTTGATCTCGCCGGAGTCCGGCGTCTCCAGGCCCTGGATCATCTTGAAGAGCGTGGTCTTGCCGGCGCCGTTGGGGCCGATGATGCCGACGATGCCGTTGCGCGGCAGCGTGAAGGACAGGTCGTCGATGAGGACCTTGTCACCGAACGCCTTGGAGAGGTTGTTGACCTCGACCACGATCGAGCCCAGACGCGGGCCCGGCGGGATCTGGATCTCCTCGAAGTCCAGCTTGCGCATCTTGTCGGCCTCGGCCGCCATCTCCTCGTAGCGGGCGAGGCGGGCCTTGGACTTGGCCTGACGGCCCTTGGCGTTGGAGCGGACCCACTCCAGCTCTTCCTTGAGGCGCTTGGCGCGCTTCTCGTCCTTCTTGCCCTCGACCTTGAGGCGCTCGGCCTTCTTCTCCAGGTAGGTGGAGTAGTTGCCCTCGTAGGGGTGGGCGCGACCGCGGTCGAGTTCGAGGATCCACTCGGCGACGTTGTCGAGGAAGTAGCGGTCGTGGGTCACGGCCACGACGGCGCCCTTGTACTGGGCGAGGTGCTGCTCCAGCCAGTTCACGGACTCGGCGTCGAGGTGGTTGGTGGGCTCGTCGAGGAGCAGCAGGTCGGGGGCCTCCAGCAGCAGCTTGCAGAGGGCCACGCGGCGCTTCTCACCACCGGAGAGGTTGGTGACGGGCCAGTCGCCGGGCGGGCAGCCCAGGGCGTCCATGGCCTGCTCCAGCTGGGCGTCGAGGTCCCACGCGTTGGCGTGGTCCAGGTCGTCCTGGAGCTTGCCCATCTCCTCCATCAGCTCGTCGGTGTAGTTCGTCGCCATTTCCTCGGCGATCGCGTTGAACCGGTTGAGCTTCTGCTTGATCTCGCCGACGCCGTCCTCGACGTTCTCCAGGACGGTCTTGGACTCGTCGAGCTTCGGCTCCTGCATGAGGATGCCGACGGAGTAGCCGGGCGAGAGGAAGGCGTCACCGTTGGACGGCTGCTCGATGCCCGCCATGATCTTCAGAACGGTGGACTTACCGGCACCGTTCGGGCCGACCACACCGATCTTCGCGCCGGGCAGGAAGTTCAGGAAGACGTCGTCAAGGATCACCTTGTCGCCGTGTGCCTTGCGCGTCTTGCGCATGGTGTAGATGAACTCAGCCAAGAGAAACCGTCCGGCAGATCGATGGTGGGCAGATACACCCCATCTTGCCGTACGTCCATCCCCCGGGGGAAACCCGTATGGTCAGGGCCCCTGAGCTGGGCCCTCGCCGCGGCCCCGCCCGGCGGCCCCGACCGGCGCCCCGGGCAGGCGCCCCGGGCAGGCGCCCCGGCCGGCGCCCCTGCCGCCAACGGTCACACGGGCCGAGCGGGGGTCTTGCCGACCCTTTCGATGTGTCGGTCCAGCAACGCCCGGAGCCGGTTCACGTCGGCGGGGTCCTGCGCGCCCCGCTTGGGCAGGACGGTGATCCCCGCGCCGTACTTGTCGGCGCTCAGCAGCACGAACGCCTCGGGGGTCTCGGTGTACCGCGGCGCCATCGCCCAGGTCAGGGACTGCGAGAAGGAGGTGGAGCCGACGGTGACTCCGGCCTCCGTCACCACGGCACGGAACTCGCCCTGCTTCTCGACCAGCGCCTTGTGCACCCTCTTGGCGCCCATCCGCGGACCGAGGAAGACCATCGCGAGCGCGGTCGTACCGATCACCAGCTGCAGGTAGACGCCACGGTCGCCCAGGCTCATCCCGTGCTGCAGCTTGTTCGCGGCCATCAGGAAGAAGAGCACCGCCACCAGGGGCATGATCCACCGCTGCCTGCGCCCCGAGGGGGTGAAACGCCACCGCGCCCTGATGCCCGCCGCCATGTCCGCGGCGGTCGGCCGGTACGCCAGCTCCACCTCCGTGGCCTCCGTGGCTTCCGTGGCCTCCGTGGCCTCTGCGGCCTCCGTGGCTTCCGTGGTCTCCGCGGCCTCTACCACCTCTGCGATCGCACCCTTGTCTTGATCCCCACCCGTGTTCATGGCCGGAAATGTAGCGCAGGTCAGGTACAGGTCAAGAAGGGGGTCGATGGACGCCGAACCCGGCCCGGGTCGCGTGATCACCGGGCAGGATGGTCCGGAACCCGGGGCCACGGCCTCTCGGACGGTGACGTGTACGGAGACCTGATGGAGAACGCCCTGCTCGCCCTCGCCGGCGCGGTCGTCGCGGTGACGGGGACCCTGCTCGCGCCGATCCTGTCCCAGCGCGTGCTGGGCCGCGTCCAGGCGGAACAGTTCGACCGGCAGCAGCGCGTGGCCGAGTCCCAGTGGGCGCGGGAGCAGCGCCTGGCCGAGGTGGACAAGCGGCGCGCCTGCTACGTGGCGGCGAACTCCGGCTACCGCCGCTACCGCATCGAGCTCATGAGGTACCTGTGGCTCGTCCACAAGGGGGAGGCCACCCCGGAGGGGCGGACCGAGCTGGACGAGGCCCGGCACGCGATGCACACCGCCTTCTCGGAGACCCAGATGGTCGCCTCGGACGCGGTCCTGGCGGAGCTGGACGCCATGACGGAGCGCCTCGCGGGCGCGTACGCCCGCACCCTGCGCCTGGAGGAGGGCCGGCCCTCGGCGTCCTGGTCGTTCCAGGAGATCCATGACGAGCTGCGGAGCATGGGGGACTCGTGGAAGGACATGCGCACCACGATGCGCGCCGACCTGGGAGTGGACCCCGGCCCGGCCCCTGCGGGCCGGGCCCCCGTCGAGCCCTGAGGCCCGGCAGGGCGGGCGGTTCTCGGAAGCCGCCTCTCGCAAGGCGCTCCTCAGAACGCCCCGCCGTCCTCCTCGTCCTGGGGGCGCTTGCGGAGCAGGAGGACCACGACGCCGCCCAGGACCACGAGCCCCACCGCCAGGGAGGCGATGACCGGGGTGGCCGCCGAGCTGCCGCTGGTGGCCAGGCGTTCCTCCTCGGGGGTGGCCTGGGAGGCCGGGGCCGCGCGGGTGCCCAGGGCCGTGAGGCCCGCCGGGTCGGCCGTGGCACCCGTCCCGGCGGCCTGGGGCTGCGGCCACCGCGCGTGGGCGATCGCCGTGGACGCGGACTCGCTGGAGCCGGCGACGACCTGCGCCTGCGCCGGCATCTCGCTGGTGAAGACCCTCCCGACCGGCACCTTCGTCGCCCCGTGGACGGTGACCGAGGCTGCCCCGTCGGGCGTGCCCGCGGGCACCTCGAAGTACAGCCGCGTCCCGTGGACGGCGGTGCCCAGCGGCCGCCCCTCGGCGTCCACCACCCTCACCCCCATCGCGACCGCCGCGGCGTCGGGCACGACGGAGACGCTCCGCGCCCCGGTGTGCACGGTCACCGGGCCGATCCGGGTGCCCACCGCCCCCGACACCTCGCCCGGCTCCAGCGCGAGCGAGGCCGGCGGCTCCGGAAGCCGTGCGGCCGCCTTCTGGAGGTAGTCGGCGAGCTTCTCCGCCGCCGGGTCCGCCGCCTCGACCTGCACCTTGTCCGCCAGCCGCCAGATCGCCACCTGGGTACCGGCCGCCGCGCTCTCCGCGGTGAGCGCCCCGGCCCCGGCCGCCTTGGCGAGCCCGGCCAGGTCGTTCAACTGGGGGTAGGAGTGCTCCAGGACCCAGCGGATCCGACCCGCGTCCCCGTTCCCGGCGAGCGGGCTGCCGCTCCAGCCGCTCTCCGTGTACCGGGCCTGGGGCTGCGCGCTGCCCGCCACGCCCACCCCGTACGTCTGGAGCATGCCGCCGCCGTCGACCCGCATCTCGTAGAGCCCGGCCGGGATCTGCCGTACGGATCCGTCGCCGGAGCGCAGGACCGCCTGGCCGTACGTCTTCAGCCCGTCCAGCACGGCGCTCGCACCCTCCGGTGTCCGGGGCGCCACCGGCCCGGAGTCGGCGACCGCCCGGGCGCCGGGCGCGGCGGTGAGGGCCGCGGCCAGCAGGGCCACTGCCAGCGGCCGGCGTGTGGAACCCCGTACGGAAGGAGCGGGATCAGGAGCGGAGGATGCGGGAACGGCAATCGACACAGTCTTCCCCTTCGGGCCGAAATAGACCCAGGTGCCCGTGAGTACCGGGGAATCCTATCCGTCTCGAACACTCAGACCACCGCCGCCTTCTGATTGGGCATCAGCGGGGTCTCCGTCTTCACCACGCGCCGGAAGGCCGCGGTCCCCAGGTTGAGGTCGTGCCCGATGGCCGTCGCCTCGATGTCCGCCGAGAACCACCGGTCGCGCTCCCCGTCGGCGGGGTCGTCCCGCACCCGCAGCCGCCCGTGCACCACCAGCGGTTCGCCGACCGAAACGGAGCCTGCCAGGTTCACGGCGAGCGCGCGCCGCGCCCAGACCGTGTAGAAGCTCGTCGCCCCGTTGGTCCAGGTGTCCGTGCGCCGGTCGCGGTACCTCGGCGTCACCGCGAACCGGAACCTCGCCGACGGGCCGCTCGGCGTCTCCCTGAAGTCGATCCGCGTCGCCACGAAGCCCACCAGCGTCACCTGGGTGTCGTTCATCCGGCCGCCCTCCCCCTCGTACCGTGCCCGCGCGGACCATCCGTACGGGCTACGGACCATGCTGGGGCGCGGCGCCGACACCCGCCGGGGCCTGTGGACTACTGACGGGTTGTGGACAACTTCGTCCCCCCTGCGGCGACCGTGGCGTACTGCTCGCGCACCTCGCGGTAGCGCAGCAGTTCCGCCGCCACCGGTTCCAGCACCCGGGCCCGGCCGCATCCGGCCGCGGCCTGGCGCAGTTTGCGCTCCGCGTCCTGCCCGTAGCGCCGTGCCGGGCCCCGGGCGGCGATCGAGCAGGCCCATTCCACCAGCGGCCCGCCGATGATGCCCGCCACCATCAGCAGCACGGGCGGCAGCAGCTTCGGCTCCAGGACCCCGACGATCTGTCCGACCAGCCACAGCCCGCCGAAGATCTGGAGCAGCGTCATCGCCGCCTGCCCCAGCACGGCCACCGGCCACCACGCGGGCCGCGGGGGTTTGGCGGTCGGTACCGCGACCGCCGCCCCGAGGGTCACCGCGATCTCGTCCAGCGCCTCCGGGAGCCGGTCGCCGCCGCGCACCGCGGCCTCCCGCACGGCCTGCGCCCACGGCTCGGGCAGCCCGGTGACGGCCTCGTCGGCGACCGCGCGTACGGCCTGCTCCACGCGCTGGCGCGCGGTCACCTCCTCCTCCACGGGAGCCTGCGCGGCGGAGGCGCCCCGGCCGCCGATCACGGCCAGTGCGGCCAGGCCCGCCAGGGTGCGGGGCGCGCGGCGGCTCTCGTACCACCGCCACAGCCTCAGCCACGGCGTGCCGCACGCCCGCCCCGCGTTGCGCCGCCAGGCCCGCTCGGCGGCGAGGCCGGCCGCGTACGCCCCGACGGCCTCGGCGAGCCGGTCCTCGAACTCGGTGCGCGCCGCCTCCCCGATCTCCGGCCCCGGGTGGCCGTCGGCCACGTACAGCGGGCGCAGACGCACGGCGGCGCGGTCCACGTCGGCGGAGATCCGTCTGGTCGCGGCGCCCTTCTCCTGGGTGAACTGTCCGAGGAGTTCGCGCAGTTCCCCGACGCCTTCACCCGTGAGGGCGGAAAGTCCGAGGACCGTGGCCCCGGGCTCCCCGTGCTCGCCGAGTGCGATCCCGTCCTCGTCGAGCAGGCGTCGCAGATCGTCCAGTACGAGGTCCGCGGACTCGCCGCCCAGCCTGTCGACCTGGTTCAGCACGACGAAGGTCACCTCGGCGTGCCCGGCGAGCGGCCGCAGGTAGCGCTCGTGCAGGACGGCGTCCGCGTACTTCTCCGGGTCGACCACCCACACCACGGCGTCGACCAGCGCCAGTACGCGGTCCACGTGGTCGCGGTGCGCGCCGACCGCGGAGTCCAGGTCGGGCAGGTCCACGAGGACCATGCCGCGCAGGGCACCCGCCCCGGACGTCTCGCGCGGCCGGCGGCGCAGTCGGCCCGGGATCTCCAGCCGGTCCAGCAGTCCGGCGGCTCCGTCCGACCAGCTGCACGCGATGGGTGCGGCGGTGGTGGGCCTGCGCAGCCCGGTCTCGGAGATCTGCACTCCGGCGAGTGAATTGAACAGCGTGGACTTGCCGCTTCCGGTGGCTCCGGCGATCGCGACGACGGTGTGCTGCGGTGACAGTCCGCGGCGTGCGGCCGCTTCGTCCAGGACCCGCCCGGCCTCGGCGAGGGTCTTGCCGTCGAGGATGCGGGTCCGGGAGAGGCCGACGAGCTGGCGCAGTGCGTCGAGACGTGCCCTCAGGGCCTGGGCCTCGGGGCTGAGCGGGGGCACGGCCGATTTGCCGCCGTCGCTGCCGGCTCCGGAGACGGCGCGTACGAGTGCGTCGTCGCCGTCCTCGCCCGTCCCCTCTTCGCCCTCGTCCGCCTCCGCCCGGCGCGAGCGCGCGATCAGTCCGTCGTCCCAGCGGTCGTCGGTGCGGTCGCGGTCCGGGTCGGTCAGGGCGCTCACCGCGTCACCTCTCCTTCTGCAGTACGGACAGTGCGGCGATGAGCTCGGCCTGTGGTTCCGGGGTCACTTCGAGTGCTTCCAGGGGGGCGAGCCGGCGGTCGCGTTCGGCGCGCAGTACCTGGTCGAGGTGGTCGCCGACCAGTTCCGCGCCCCGGTCGCGCAGCCGGAGGGCGGCCTGGGCGCCGATCCGTTCGGCGAGCCGCTCCCCCGCGGGGCGGGCCCGCTTGCCGCCGAGGAGGGCGGCGGCGAGGAGGGCGGCGACGCCGTCGGGGTCGGGGGCGGACTGCCGGTCGAGGGCGGAGACCTCTTCCTCGGCGAGTTCCTCCAGTACGCGCCGCCAGCGCCGGACGGCCATGCCGATGCGTTCTGCGGCTTCCCTGTCGGGGGCGGGCAGGGACAGGGCTCCCGAGGCCGGTTCGCGCCTCCAGGCCTCGGCGATGCGCTCGTCGGCGGCGGCCACGGCGCACTGGACGAGTGCGGCGAGGGAGTCGGCGAGGGAGTCGAGGAGTTCGGCGGCGCTGGTGTCGAGGGGGTAGCCGCGCCAGCGGGTGAGGGCGTCGCCGGCCAGTACGGCGCCCTGGTCGAGGCGGCCCTGGATCCGCTTCCCCTCCTTCTTGTACGCGTCCTCGACGGCGGCGGTCAGCCGTACGGCGGCGGCGTGCTGGGCGGCGACGGCCGAGGCCAGCTCCGGCATCCGCCGCGAGAGGGAGTCGAGCGCCCCGAGGGCGGTCCGCCCGACGGCGTACTGGCGGGCGGCCGGGTCCTGCGCGTGGTGGGCGAGCCAGGCGAAGAGGGGTGCGACGGCGCTGGCGGGGAGCAGGCCGCCGCCGCCCGCGGATTCGGGCAGCTCCGGCACGGTGAAGCGCGGCAGGTCGCCCAGCCCGGCCCGGGTGAGGAGCGCGGCGTACTGGCGCGAGACCTCGGCGAGCACCTGGTGCGGGACGCGGTCGAGGACGGTGATGAGCGTGGCCTTGTACTGCTTGGCGGTGCGCAGGAGGTGCCAGGGGACGGCGTCGGCGTACCGCGAGGCGGTGGTGACCATCACCCAGACGTCGGCGGCGCAGATGAGCTGGGCGGCGAGGTTGCGGTTCTCGACGACGAGGGAGTCGATGTCGGGGGCGTCGAGGATGGCGAGGCCGCGGGGCAGGGTGGACACGGTCTCGATGCGCATCTCGCGGACCGGTCGGCCGGCGACGGGGCCCCGTCCCGGGTCGCGGGAGGACTTGCGGGGGGCGGGCGGTCCTTCGTCCTCGTCGTGCGGCACCCAGACCCGCATCAGGTCGGGCAGTACGCGCATCCCCGCGAACCAGTGGTGGTCGTCCGGGTGGCAGACGAGCACGGGGATGCGGGTCGTGGGCCGGAGCACTCCCGCTTCACTCACCTGGCGGCCGACCAGGGAGTTGACGAGGGTGGACTTGCCGGCTCCGGTGGACCCGCCGACGACGGCGAGCATCGGCGCCTCGGGCGCCTTCAGCCGGGGTACGAGGTAGTCGTCGAGCTGCGCGAGCAGCTCGGCTCTGGTCTGGCGGGCGCGTGGGGCGCCGGGCAGGGGCAGCGGCAGACGCACGGACGCGACCCGGTCGCGCAGGGCGGACAGGGCATCGAGCAGCTGAGGCCGAACATCCAAGGTCACCACATGCGAAGAATGCCCAATTTAGGACCATTTTTGAAGCTTATAAGTCCTCTGCGCGCCGAGCGCCACCTCAGGGGACATCCTGGACACAGTGGACGAGTGGGGCGCAGGCATAACGAGTGCACAACACCAAGGGCGCGGCGGCGCAAAAGCGATGCGTGAATCGCACCTGCCTGCGATTATCGGGACCGCTTCACCGAACCTACACATCGTGGCACGCGGGTGAAGCAACCGGGACAAGGCAGCCGGAGCCCTATCCTTGACCCGGCGCGGCCCACAACGGCCACCTTCCGGCCCCCGTAGCTCAGTGGATAGAGCAGGTGCCTTCTAAGCACTTGGCCGCAGGTTCGAGTCCTGCCGGGGGCACACCTTCTCCATCGGATCACCCGGTTCTCCACCGGATCACCCGGCAGCCGGCGCCGCGGCGGGCACCGGGGATTTTCGCCATGACGGCGACGGGCCGGGACGGTCTCATTAAGATCCACTGAATGAGGATCCTCGCCGTGACGGCCGACCGGCGGACGTCCGCCTCGTCCCCCGCGCCGGGCGGGGCTTTCGCCGCGCCCTCCACCCCCGCGGTCGGGGGCGTCGGAGAGGAAAGGGACGGTGGGGGCCATGGACGAGCTTGATGCGGCGATCATCAGGAACCTGCAACTGAACGCACGGCAGTCCAACCGGGAGTTGGCCCGCCGTGTCGGGGTGGCACCGTCCACCTCGCTCGAACGCGTCAGGATCCTGGAGGAGCAGGGCGTCATCACCGGTTATCGGGCCGAACTCGACCTGGCCGCGCTGAACCGGGACTACCAGGCCTTCGTCGCCGCGCAGGTCCGTCCCCTCAACCGGGCGGTGATCACCGCGTTCGAGGAGTCGGTCGGCAAACTCCCCGAGGTCCTCGGCGTCTTCGTGGTCGCGGGAAGCGACGACTTCCTCATCCACGTCGCGGTGCAGAACAACGAGGCCCTGCACGCCTTCCTGATGGACCGGCTCAGCCAGCGCCGCGAGATCGTCGGATTCAGAACGATCGTGATCTTCCGGCACTCGTCCCCACCGCTGATCTCCGCGCTGCCGGACGCGGAGCCGAAGCGCACGGGCGGGGGCGTGCGCGGGCGCAGGGGGCGCCGGGCGCGCGCCGTCGAGGAAGCGGGCGCGGACGACTGACGGCGCGGGCGCGTCAACGGGTGGCGGAGGGGACGTCTCCGGTGAGTTCCCCTTCCGCGGCGCGGGTTCCCGAGCGCACGTACAGCATCGCCGCGCCGCCCACCAGCACCGGCAGGATCAGCAGCCATCCGCTGAACGCCATGACCACCACGGTGAACACGGTCGCGACGAGCGCGCCCCACCACAGCGGTGTGCCGCGGCGCAGCAGCCTCAGCGAGGCGGCCATCCCTGCGGCCGTTACCGCGGCCAGGAACGCGGACGTCGTGCGCATCAGCGGATCGATGCCCAGCGGGAGCAGCCACGCGACGAGCGCGAACGCCCCGGTGAGCACCGCCTGCACGGTCAGGCTGCGCCGGGGGACCTGCCCCGCGCCGCCGCCCTTCGCCAGCAGGCCCGGCAGCGCCCCGTCCCGGCCGAGGGCGGCCCCGAGCCGGGCCGCCCCGGCGATGAAGGTGTTCACCGCCCCCAGGCTCAGACATACCGCGGCCGCCGCGGTCAGCCCGCGGGCGCCGTCCCCGAGCCCCGTCACCAGCAGGTCCATCAGGGGCACCGCGGAGGTGCGGGCCCCGTCGCCGAGCACGCCGATGGTGACGAACGACAGGCCGAGGTAGAGCGCCCCGACGATCGACAGGGTGATGGCCGTGGCGCGCGGAAGGTGCCTGCGGGGATCGGCGAACTCGGCGGAGAGGTGGCTGGCCGCCTCCCAGCCGCTGAACGCGTAGAAGAGCACCAGGGCGGCGGAGCCCACGGACAGCCACCCGTCCGGCATGAAGGGTGTGAAGCGGTCCGCGGAGACGTGCGGAAGGGCGAACACGGTCGCCCCCACGAGCAGCAGCACCAAGAGGCCGGCGAGCGCCAGTTGGAGCCGGCCCGACACCTGGAGCCCCGCGTGGTTGGCGGCGACGGCCACGGCCAGGATGACCGCGGCCGCCCCGTACTCGGCGCCCCGCGGCAGACCGAGCACCGCGACGAGGTAGTTGCCACCGGCCAGCGCGCCGGCCAGGACCCCCACCGGGACCGCGGCGTAGAACAGCCAGCCGACGCAGGCCGAGGCCCGGGGCCCGAACGCCCGGGCGACGAAGGACGACACGCCGCCGCCGTCGGGGTACCGGGCGCCCAGGGCGGCGAACGTCAGGGCGACGGGAACGCCGAGCAGCAGCAGGACCGCCCACGAGATCAACGAAGCGGGCCCCGCGGCGGCCGCCGCCAGGGCGGGCAGGGCCAACACCCCCGGTCCCAGCACGGCCCCCATGTACAGGGCGGTGCCCTGTCCCAACCCCAGACGTCCCCCGTGCACGGCTGTTCCCCTTCCCCGCGACGTGCTCCCGACCCAGGTCGGGGCGTGCCCGTTCGGGCCACGCGGAGTGGAGCCTAGGGAGCGATCCGGGGGTCGGGAACGGGCACCGTACGAACGTGCGGAGAGAAGCCCGGATCGCTGCCGTCGCCGACCGTGTGGCGGGCCTGGGAGCCGGATCGGCGGCCATTTGATCGCACGGTCGTGGGGCGTCGGCGGGTGGGAACACCGGGCGTGCGCCCACCCGCCGTGTCCGTCCGGCCACCCGGCTGGGGGCCGTTCGGCTTCACTCCGCCCGGACGAGCCGTCCGTACGCCTCCGACAGTCGCGAGGTCACCTTGCCCACCGCGTACGCGCGGTCGTCGACGGCGCTGACCGGCTGCACCTCGTACGCCGTGCCCGTGAGGAAGACCTCCTCGGCGCGGTCGAGTTCGGCCGGCTCGATCCGGCGTACGACCACCTCGACGCCCAGTTCGGCGGCGAGCGCGATGACCGTCCGCCGGGTGATGCCGTCGAGGAAGCAGTCGGGTGTCGGGGTGTGCAGGGCGCCGTCGATCACCAGGAAGAGGTTGGCGCCGGTGGCCTCGGCGAGGCCGCCCCGGAGGTCGAGGAGCAGGGCGTCGTCGTAGCCCGCCGCCTCGGCCTCGTCGCGGGCCAGGGTGCAGATGTTGTACAGGGACGCGGCCTTGGCCCGGACGGGCGCCGTCGCGGGGTCGGGGCGGCGCCACGTGGAGGTCCGCAACCGTATGCCCCGGCTCGCCGCCTCGGCGGAGAACACGTGCGGCCACTCCCACGCCGCCACGGCGACGTGCGCCGTGGTGCCGGCCCCGGACACGCTGATCTGCTCGCTGCCGCGCCAGGCGACGGGCCGGACGTAGCCGTCCACGATGCCCTCGCGCCGTACGAGTTCCCGCGCGGCGGCGTCGAGGGCCTCCGCCGTGAACGGGAGCGAGTAGTTCAGCTCCCGGGCCGAGGCGCACAGCCGCTCGGCGTGCTCCGCGGACTTGAACATGCGGCCGCCGTAGACGCGGATGCCCTCGAAGACGGCGCCGCCGTAGTGCAGGCCGTGGGAGAGCACGTGCAGCCGGGCCTCGCGCCAGGGCACGAAGCGCCCGTCGAGCCAGATGGTTCCGTCGCGATCGTCGAAGGGAGCCAGCGGACCGGTCACGAGGCGGCTCCTTCGGCGGTCGCGGGGGCGTAGTCGATGCGGACGGCCCGCTCCAGGTGCGCGTGGAACTCCTCGGCCTCCGCGATGCCCTCGTGTCGGGACAGCACGAAGGCCGGGTAGCCGGTGAAGTCGGGGTAGGGGCGCACCACGTCGCCGGGAGCGAGCATCTGCACGACGTGGTCGACGCGCGGATCGGCCCGTACCCCGTCGAGCCCGTGGACGGCCGTGATCGTGCCGTGCCCGCCGCACGGCACGATGTAGTTGGCCGCCGCGGCGACGGGCTCGGCGAGGCCCTCCCGGACCGTGACGGTGGGCGGCAGGCCCGCCGCGAGGCGCAGCGCCTGAGCGGCGAAGTCGATGCCGGTGACGTGTCCGGCGATGTAGTGGGAGACGCCGGAGCCGCCGATCCGCGCCCCCATCTCCAGCAGGTAGGGGGTGGAACCGCCGCGCAGGCGCAGCTCGGTGTGGGTGGGGCCGTACGAGACGCCGAGCGCGGCGTGGGCGGCGGTGACCTCGCGCACGACGTCGTCGCGGACGGCGTCGGGGAGCGCGGCGGGCGCACGGTAGACGCTCTCCTCGAAGTACGGGCCCTTCGGGTCGCCCTTGTAGCCGATGGACAGGACCTGCACCCGGCCCTCGTGGACCAGGGACTCGACGGCGTACTCGGGCCCGTCCAGGTACTCCTCGACGATCAGGCCCGCGCCCCCGTCGGCGGTGCCGGCGGAGACCCGGCGGACCTCCGTCACCACCGCGCCGAGCGCGGCGGAGGAGTCGGCCCGGGTCACGCCGAGGCTGGACATGCCGAGCGCGGGCTTGACGACGACGGGGAAGGTCAGGCCGGCCGACTCCACGGTCGCGGCGGGGTCGTCGGCCGGGTCGAGGCGGACGAAGCGGGGCACGTTCAGTCCGGCCGCCGCGAGGCGCTCGCGCATGACCCGCTTGTCCTGGGCGCTGCGCGCGACCTCCACGCCGATGCCGGGCAGGCCGAGGAGCTCGGCGGCCTCGGCGGCGAAGGGCACGAGGGGGTCGTAGAGGGTGACGACGCCGTCGAACGGGTCGGTCTCGTGGCGCTTGCGCAGGACCTCCAGTGCGCCGGCCGGGTCCGCCGGCAGGTCCAGGTGCAGCAACTCGACCACGGCCGCGGGCAGTCGGTCCGGGTCCACCCGCTCGTCGGGGCGCGGGACGAGGACCAGGTCGATGCCGGCGCGCTCGGCGGCGTCGAAGACCCAGGGCAGGCCGGCGCGCTGGTGGAGCAGGACGAGGGTGGGGCGGGAGTCGGTCACGACGGGTTCCTTGGCGCGGTGGTCTCCGCCGCGACGGCGGAGGAGGGGGACGGATCGGAAGAACCGGAGGGGTGGGGGGCTGCAGCCGGGGCGGAGGTGCCGGCGGAGGTGGAGGCGGAGGTGCCGGCGGAGGTGGAGGTGGAGGCGGGGGCGGGGGCCTCCGCGGCGGTCCCTGCGCGGGTCCCGCCCACCGTGAGCCACACCCCGGCGGCCGACGCGGCGATCAGCAGCACGGACGGTGCTCCCGGCGCGGCGGCCGAGCCCAGGGCCCATTCGCCGAGCCGCACGAGGAACGGAACGGCCAGCCCCAGGGCCGAGGTGAACAGCGGGCCCTTGCGCAGGATCAGCTCGTGGGAGATGAGGAACACGGGGGCGGTGAGGACCCCGCCGAGTACGGCCACGCCACCCCAGTCCGCGGCGGACACCCCGCCAAGCGGCACGAACAGCACCGCCGTGAGGCCGAGCATGAGCGTGCCCGCCCCGGTGACCGCGGGCAGCGCCGCGAGCGCCGGCACGTCCGCCATGCGCGCGCGGTACACGTATCCGTAGAAGGCGTACGTGAAGGTCCCGCCGAAGGCGAGCAGCCCCCCGGAGAGGAGGGCGCCCGTCCCGGGCCCGCCCCCGGCGGCCGCGGCGCCGTCGGCCAGCAGGAAGCCGACCGCGCCGCAGCCCGCGAGCACCGTGCCCAGCACCTTGCGGCGCGAGTTCGCCTCGCGGAAGGCGAGGACGCCGACGACGAAGGTGATGCAGGGCAGCAGCGAGACGATCAGCCCGACCCGCGAGGCCCCGACGTACCGGGTCCCGAGCAGGGTCCCCGTGTAGTACGCGAAGAACCCGAGGAAGGCCAGGACCAGTACGGTCCGGGGTCGGGCGGCGGCGGTGCGGACGCCGTTGCGGCCGCGTGGGGTCAGCACCGCGAACAGGGTGATCGCCACGAAGGCCGTGGCGGTGCGCCCGGCGGCCACCGCGAGCGGCGGCACCCCGGCGACCAGGTGCCCGGAGAGCAGCCAGCCCGCGGACAGCAGTACGACCATCCCGACCGCGAGGGCCGGTACGACCGCGCGCCCGCCCCCGCCGCCGGGTGCGTGGCCGGAGGGGTGGGCGGGTGCGTGGCCGGAGGGGCGGCCGGACGGGCCCTGGGTCACCATTCCGCCCGGGCGAACTCCAGCGGCGGCAGCCGGTCCAGGTCGGCCTTGGCCCGGAGCAGTACGCGCTGGTCCTCGGTGAAGGCGTACCGCTGCCCGGGCTCGCCCTCGGGGAGGTACCGGCGGACCATCTCCTTGGCCCTGGCCCGGTATTCGTCGTCGGTGGTGACCTCGGCCTCCAGCTTCTCCATGGTGGTCACGTACGTGCGCAGCGCCTCCAGGGCCTGCGCGCGGTCGAGCCGCAGGAGCCCGCCGTCCTCGGGCGAGCCGACGAGGGCTCCGTGCTCGCGGAACCAGGAGTACAGGAAGACGCCGGTGCCGGAGTCGAAGTTGCGGGTGGCGTCGTCGGCCTGTGGGTAGCGGAAGACCCGTTCCAGCAGGATCATGTCGATCTGCTCGTCGGCGAAGGGCACGAGGCCGCTGTCGGCGCAGGCGAGCACGGTCTTGGCGTCGACCTTGATCTCCTCCAGGAGTCCGACGAACCAGTTCATCTTCAGGGAGATGTTCTCGTCGAACGGCCACAGGCCCTGGTAGTGCATGGAGTCGTGGAGGTAGCCCCAGATGGCGCGGGCCTCGTAACAGACCTCGGCGGTGAGGCCGGTGGAGGCGCGCGGCAGCGACTGCGGGGTCAGGACGGCCGCGGCGGCGGGCAGCGCGTACGTCTCGTGGATCTTCCGCATCTTGCCGAAGAAGAACATGGCGTACGGCTGCTCGGTCACCTTGTCGTGCGCCGCAACGTTCTCGGGGAAGACGACGAGGCAGGCACCGTGGGCGAAGCCCTCGCTGCCCGTGATGAGCACGAGGGCCTGGCAGTTGTTCTTCGGGTGCGGGAAGTCCCCCGCCATCTGCGCGAGGGCGTCGGGTTCCTTGCGCAGGGCGAGGAAGCAGTCGAGGCGCTTGCCCACGGGCGGGGCGCTGTTGGTGGTCTGGACGGGGGCGAGGAAGAAGACCGGTTCGCCGTCGGCCGGCGCCCGCAGGGCGTCGCGGGAGCGGGCGAAGTGGGGGCGGGAGCCGAGTCCGGCCGCCAGCCAGGCGTCCACGTCGGCGACGAGCGCGTCGGCCTGACCGCCGAGGCCGTGCCGCCGGTACCAGGCGGCCGCCGTGTCGCGTATCCGGCCCAGCAGCTCGGCGTCGTCGGCGGTGGCGTCGGGGACGGTGCCGTCGTCCTGCTGGCGGGTACGGAAGCGGTTGACCAGGGGGATGAGGGTCCGCGTCAACAGGTCGGCCTCGGCGAGGAGTTCCACCGGGACGGGGGCGGCGGCGGGGGCGAAGGGCGCTGCGCCGGGAGCGAAGGGCGCTGCGCCGGCGGCGAAGGGGGCCGGGGCGGTCATCGGGCGGCTCCCGCGGAGAGCCGGAGGTCCGCGTCGGCCTCGACGGCGAGCACCTGGTGGACGGTGAACACCATCGGGACGGCCCCGAAGTCCCGCAGGACGCGCAGGCCGCGCTTCTCGGCCGCCACGATGGTGGTGATGCAGCCCTCGACACGGCCCTCGGCGCAGTCGATGGCGGCCTGCGAGTTGCTCAGCACCTCGTGGATCTCGGCGGTGGCGGGCACGAGGCCCTTGGGTGCCGGGTGGGAGGCGACGGTGGCGGGAACCCGCGTACCGCTGCTGGCGAGCACCATGTTGTGGGTCGGCATGACGAAGCTGTCGATCATGTGTAACCGGTGCAGGTTGGAGAAGACCAGCGTGTGCAGCGCCGGGTAGACGGCGCAGGCGGTCAGCGCGTGCCGCCCGTCGTCGGGTACGGCCTCCAGCGCGGCCTCTATCGACGAGTGCAGTTCGACGGTCCCCTCGACGCCGCGCCTTCTGAGCCATTCGTGCGAGGCGGCTTCCAGATTCGTGCCGTGCGGACCGAGCGTGTGCAGGTGACGGACCTCGTCGGGACGTGCGTACATCGTTTTCGATTTGCCCTTCCTGTGGTTCCGGTGGGCGGCTTCCTCAACGAACGGGAAGCGCCGCGGCCTTCGCAAAAGCGAGTGGCGCGATGTTTATCCTCCCACCCTGGATTTCCATCAGGGCAACGGGGGTTGGAGTGCGACTTTCCGTGCCGGAAACCTCCGAGATGGCACCCAATTCGCAGAGCGGAACCAGCCGGCGTTGCCTGAATTCACTCTTTTCGATACGGAATTTGGAAGTCCAATTCCATTTTCGGCATTTCCCGGACCGCCGGGCGGTCTTGTCCGGTCGGGCTCCCTCTCAGGTATGACGCCGTGTGAGACCTGGGGCAGTGAACGGATTCGTCCTGAGGAGGGACGCGCGGAAGGGGTCCCGCCGGCGAGACTGGACGGCATGAACCGACGCCCGCTCGTCATCGCCGCCGCCACCGTGGGAGTCCTCGCCACCGCAGCGTTCGCGCTGCCCAACCTCCCGCCCAACCCCCTGTCCGACACGATCGACAGCCACCTCTACAAGGAGAAGGGCAAGCGGTTCGCCACCGCGGCCGACGCCCCGACGCGGGGTGACCTGGCCTTCGCCCTGCCCGCGTGGATACCCAAGGACGCCAAGGACGTCCGCATACGGGTGCGCACCACCGGGAACGCCCGCCTGATCCGCTTCGACCTCGGGGCGACCCCGCTCGACGGCCCGCAGTGCACGGCGGGCACGCCGAACCGGGTGCGGGATCCGGAGCTGGGCGCCAAGTGGTGGCCGCAGCACATCCGGGCCGACGTGCGGTCGGAGTGCCGGGACCACCACCAGTACCAGGTCGCCGTGCGCGGCAAGCGCGTCTACGCCTGGACCGACGGCACCCCTTCCCCGGGCGCGGAGGCGCAGACCGCCACGCCGGTGAGCGCCCGCTAGAGGGAGCGGTCCCGGGCCAACAGAGCGGCGGCGGCTTCCGCGAAGGCGTCCGGGTTGTCCAGCATGATGTTGTGACCGCAGTCGGGAACGGCCACCACGGTGACACCGGCCTCCTCCAAGACCGCGGCGCCCGGGAGCGGCCCGTCGGCCTCCGGCAGCAGGAAGCCGCGCGGGATCGTCAGCCGGCGCAGCAGCTCCCGCATGGTGGGCGCGGTGCCCGCGGCGAGGTGGACGGCGGAGCGGTGCAGGGCGGTCCGGTCGGCCAGCCGCATCGTGGCCCACCAGTGTGCGCCGACCCGGTCGCGGACCTCGGCCCAGCCTCCGCCGAGGAACTCCTCCTCGGTGTACGTGGCGATGCCGCTGCCGACCCCGGGGACGGGCGGCGTCGGATCCAGGTTGGCGTCGACGAGCAGCAGCCGGGAGACCAGGTCGGGATGGCGGGCGGCGAGCACGATGGCGACGGCCCCGCCCATGCTGTGGCCGATCAGCTCGGCGCCCTCCACGCCCGCCGCGACGAGGGCGGCGGCCAGGGCGTCGGCGTGCGACTCGAGGGTGTAGTCGAAGTCCTCGGGCCGGTCGCTGTGCCCGTGGCCCAGCAGGTCGACGAGCAGGGAACGGCGCCCGGCGAGCATCGGGTGCGTGGCGCTCGCCGCGAAGTAGGCGGGCGAGGTGGCTCCGAGCCCGTGCACGTACACGCGCGCCGGTTCCTCCCCCGGGAGTTCGACCCATCGGATCCGGTCGTCGCCCGCCGTGACGGCTGCACTTCGCACGCCGCTCCCCCCTCTGAACGTTCGGTCGGGCCAAGAGTAGCCGGGGGTTCGGCCGCATCCTCTAGGCTCGGGCGGGTGATCGATTACGTGAGGCAGCTCGGCGGCGAGGCGCTCGGGACCGGCCCGCTCGCCGGGGGCGCGGCGGTGGCCGTGTGGTCCCTGGACACCCGGCTGGACGTGGTCGGCGGGCTGCCCGTCGCCGAGGCGGCGCGGGTGCTCGACGCGGCCGAACTGGATCAGGCCGGGCGCAGACGGCAGCCCGCCGATCGACACCGGTACGTCGCCTCGCACATCGGGCTGCGGTTGCTGCTCGGCGGCCGGCTGGGGCTGGCCCCGGCGGAGGTCGTCCTGGTCCGGGAGGACTGCCCGGGCTGCGGCGGCCCGCACGGCCGGCCCGCGGTGGCCGGGGGCGGGGTGCACTTCTCGCTCTCGCACAGCGGCGACGTGGCGTACGTCGCGCTCGCGCCGGTGCCGGTGGGCGTCGACATCGAGGAGGTGCCGGGCGGGCGGGCGGTGGCCGACGTACTGGGCGCCCTGCACCCGGCGGAGACCGCCGAACTGACCGCCCTGCCGGAGGCGGACCGGCCGGCCGCGCTGGCCCGCGTATGGGCCCGCAAGGAGGCCTGCCTGAAGGGGATCGGCACCGGGATCGGCCTCGGCCTCGTCGAGCCGTACGTGGGTGCGGGCCCCTCCCCCGCCCCGGTCCCGGACTGGCTCCTGACGGACCTCCCGTGCCCGCCCGCCTACGCGGCGGCCCTCGCCGTCCACGCGTAGGCGGCCGCCACGCCGGGGGAGATCCCCCCGACCATCCGTCACGCCGCCGTTATCGTGGCCGCCATGGACATCCGCCGGGCCACGAGCCCCGCCGAGCTCACCGCTGCCGAGTCCCTGTTCGACGCGCCCGCCCGCCCCGAGTGGTCGGAGCGGTTCCTCGCCGCCCCGGGCCATCTGATGCTCATCGCCTACGTGGACGGCGTGCCGGCCGGAATGGTCTCGGGCATGGAGATGACCCACCCCGACAAGGGCACCGAGATGTGCCTCTACGAACTCTCCGTGGACGAGGGTTACCGCCGCCGCGGGATCGGCCGCGCGCTCACGCTCGCCCTGGCCGACGAGGCGAAGGCGCGCGGCTGTTACGGCATGTGGGTGGGCGTGGGCACCGACAACGACGCCGCCCTGGCCACCTACGACGCCGCCGGCGCCGTCGACGAGGGCACCTTCTCGATGCGCGGCTGGCCCCTGGCGCGGTAGCGGCGGACGCACCCTCGCGGCGGCGTGTCGTGCCGCCAGTCGGCGCACCCTCCGCGCGCCCGTGCCGCCGCTCGCCGAGCATCGGCGGCATGACCCCATTCGCCGCCCTCCTGCCGGCCGTCGCGCTCCTCGCGGCTGCCGGCACGTCCCCCGCCCCGACGCCGTACTCCGATGCCCCCGACGCCGAATCCCCCACCGCCGCCTACGTCGTCGTCCTGAAGGACGCCGCCGCCGGCTCCCGCGCCCCCGCCCGCGCCGGCGCCCTGGCCGCCGAGGCCGCGCAGGCGGGTGACGAGGTCGACGCCGTCTACGACGCCGCCCTGAGCGGCTTCGCCGTCCGCACCACCCCCGCCCGCGCCGCCGCCCTGGCCGCCGACCCCCGGGTGGCCTCGGTGGAACCGGACGCGGAGTTCCGCGTCTCCGACACCCAGCAGCGGCCGCCCTGGGCGCTGGACCGACTCGATCAGCGCGAGCTGCCCCTCGACGGCTCGTACACGTACGCGACGAACGGACGGGGCGTCACCGTCTACGTCCTGGACACCGGGATCAACCTGGCCCACCGGGAGTTCGGCGGCCGTGCCCGCAACGGCTACAACGCGGTGTTCATGGAGCGCTCCGGCGACTGCAACGGCCACGGCACGCACGTCGCGGGGACGGTGGGCGGCAGGACCTTCGGGGTCGCGAAGGGCGTGTCCCTGGTCTCGGTGAAGGTGGCAAACTGCCGGGGCTCCGGACGGCTTTCCGGCATGCTCAAGGGCGTGGAATGGATGGTGAAGGACGCCGCCAGGCATCCGGGCACCCCGGCGGTGGCCAACATGAGCATGGGCGGCACCCGCAGCCGCGCCCTCGACAAGGCGGCGGCCCGCGCCGTCGCCTCCGGGATCACCTTCACCGCGGCCGCCGGCAACGACGCCGAGGACGCGTGTTCCGGCTCCCCCGCGGCCGTGCCGGAGGTCCTCACGGTCGCCGCGAGCGACAACGCCGACCGGTGGGCCCCGTTCTCCAGCCACGGCTCCTGCGTGGACCTCGTCGCCCCGGGCGCGGCGATCGTCTCGGCGTGGAAGGGCTCCGCCACCGCCACGGCCCGGGCCTCCGGCACGTCGATGGCGGCCCCGCACGCGGCGGGGGTGGCCGCGCTGGTCCTGGCGGAGGGAGTGGCGAAGACCCCGGCCCAGGTCACCGCCACCCTGCTGCGCTCGGCCGTCCCGGACCGCCTGGCCGGCGTCCCGGCGGGCACCCCGAACCTGCTGCTGCACACCCCGACCGACCGTTAGCGGACGTCGCACCCCGACCGGTCGGTATCCGATGGGCCATCAGACTCTCCCTGATGGCCCATCAATTTCTGTGTGCTTCGCACGAAAACAAGCCATTGACTTCTCATCGCGACGACGCGTCAATATCGGCCACCGCACCGGCTCGACCTCCCCCACACAGCGGGTGGGGGGAGGGTTCGTCTGACGAAGGAGTCGCGACCCAGTGAGTACAACGTTCCGACGAAGAGTGCTGGCCGGGGCGGGCGCATTGTCCCTGGCCCTCACAGGTGGCGTCGTGGGCCTGGCGGGGACGGCTCAGGCCGCGACCAAGACCACAGCCGTGTTCGTGGAGTGCGACGCCCCCGCGCCGCAGGCCGACGGATCCGGCAACCAGAACTTCACGGTCACCCTCCCCGACGGCGCCAAGGCCGGGGACGTCGTCCCGATCAAGATCGACCCGGGCGCCAGCCCGCTCATACCCGCGTTCGCGGTGACCACCGTGAACACCACCAAGGTCGCCCTGCTGGTCAACGGGGCCCCGCAGACCGTGACCGGTGCCCCCGAGACGGTCACCGTCACCCCGGGCGTCCCCCTGGACCCGGGCCCGGTCGACGGCACCATCAAGATCCCGGACGGCACCGAGGGCACGACGGTCGACGTCAAGATCGACCAGATGGTCACGGACGCCAACCTCGGCGGCTCGATCTTCACCACCGTCTGCACCCCGAAGCCCCGCCCGAGCGCCACGGTCGGCTCGGTCGCGGTGGAGGCCCTGCCCAAGGACCCGGTCACCACGAAGCTGACGCCCAACAGCGGCGAGGCGGGCACCGTCGTCGTCGCCACCGGCGCCAACTTCCCGGCGGGCGCCGTCACCTGCTCCGCCCTGCTCGCGGGCGCGGCGACCGGTGACACCGGTACGGGCACGGCCGACGCCGCCGGCGTCGCCACCTGCAACATCACGGTCACCAAGAAGGCCGACGCGATCAAGATCGACGGTGCGACGACCTCCAAGTCGTTCGTCTTCGTCGAGAAGGCGACCGGGGTGAAGAACCCGGTCGACGTGGAGGTCCTGCCCGGACCGCTGGCGCTCGGCCCGAAGGACGGCCAGCCGGCCGTCAGCTTCGGCTCGGTCACCATCAACGGCAAGTCCCAGTCGGTGGTCGGCATGTTCAACGCCGCGACCGTCCAGGACTTCCGCGGCGGCTCGCTCGGCTGGGACGTGACGGCGACCCGTACGCCGTTCCTGAACGCGACGACCGGCCACTCGATGGCGAAGGCGCAGATCGGCATCCAGCCGTCCTGCACCGTCACCAACCCGGACAGCCCGAGCACCTGCACCGCGGGCGCGCCCGGGGCGATCACCGACGTTCCGATGAAGGTCGCCTCGCAGAGCGCCGGCGGGGACGAGCTGACCGGTGGCGAGTTCGCCGTCGGCGGCGCGGGGATGATCCAGCTCCCGCCGTTCATGTTCGCCGACACCTACCAGTCGGTGGTCACCTTCTCCATCGCGTAACCCGTACACCCGTACACCCGTGGACCCGTACGGACGTGAGGACGCGAGGACGTACGGGTGCACGGTCTGCTCGGCCCAGGGTGGTGGGGGGGGGGGGGGGGGGGGGGGCGCCGGGCGCCCCCGCCGCCCCCCGGGGGGGCGGGGCGCCCCCCCCCCCCCCCCCCCCCCCCCCGGGGGGCGGCGGGGGGGGGGGCGGCCGGGGCGGGGGGGGGGGCCGGGGGGGGGGCCGCGGGGGGGGGGGCCCCCCCCCCCCCCCCCCACCACCCCTTTCCCACTTCCGCGCCGACTGGAGAACCTCCCATGCGCACCCGCACCTCTCTGTACGGTCTGCTCATCGGCCTGCTGCTGGGCGTGGGGCTGCTCCCGGCCGCCACCGCGACCGCGGCGGACAACGGCACCTGGGGGGTCTTCCCCACGCCCCCCGCCGGAGCGGCGATGACCGACCGCGCCTACTTCTTCCACCAGGGCCAGGCCGGGACCTCCGTCGACGACAGCGTCACGATCCTGAACTCCTCCGACAAGGAGCTGACGTTCCAGATCTTCGCCACCGACGCCGTCAACACCCCCTCGGGCGGCGCCTTCGCGCTGCTGCCCGCGGAGACGAAGCCCAAGGACGTCGGCACGTGGATCGCGCTGCCGCCCGAGACCGCCTCCACCGTCACCGTGCCGGCCAAGGGCCGCAAGGACGTGCCGTTCACCGTGAAGGTCCCGGCGGACGCGACGCCCGGCGACCACGTGGGCGGGATCGTCGCCCTCAACACCGCCGTGGAGGGCATACAGCAGGAGGGCAAGGTCCAGGTCGGCGTGCGGCGCTCGGTGGGCGCCCGGCTGTACTTCCGGGTGCCCGGCCCGCTGACGCCCGGGCTCAGCGTGGAGGACGTGAAGGTCGACCGGTCGGCGCCGCTGCTGCCCTGGGTCAAGGACGCCCGCGCCACCATCACGTACACGCTGGTCAACCGGGGCAACGTGGTCGTCGACCCCAAGGTGACGGTGTCCGCCGAGGGCCTGTTCGGGCGGAGCGTGCTGGACCGGCCGGCTCGGGAGCTGAAGCTGGCGCTGCTGCCCGGCCAGCGGATCGAGCTCACCGAACCGTGGCCCGACGCCCCCCAGTCGGACTGGGTGACCGTGAGGATCACCGCCGGGGCGACGACCTACCCCGAGCTGGTCTCCGCGTCCGAGACGGACTTCGTGGCCGTTCCGTGGCCCGCCGTCGGGCTGCTCCTCGTACTCGCCGGCGCGCTGACGACCTTCCTGGTCCTGCGCCGGCGCTCCCGCTCGGCGCGGGGTCAGGACCAGCCGGACGCCGAGCGGGACCTGGCGCACACCCACTGACGCGGCCCTTGACCCGGCCCCTGTCCCGGCACCTGTCCCGGCCCCGGTACGAACGGACTCGCCCCCCGCGGTGAGGGTTGCGGGGGGCGAGCGGTCCTGCGGGGCGGGCGCGTGCCCGATCGGTCAGTGGTTGCGGGGGAAGCCCAGGTCCACGCCGATGTGGCCCTCGGACGGGTCCGGCCAGCGGGTCGTGACGACCTTGCCGCGGGTGTAGAAGTGGATGCCGTCGTTGCCGTAGATGTGGTGGTCGCCGAAGAGCGAGTCCTTCCAACCGCCGAAGGAGTGGTAGCCCACCGGCACCGGGATCGGCACGTTGACGCCGACCATGCCCGCCTCGATCTCCAGCTGGAAGCGGCGGGCGGCGCCGCCGTCACGGGTGAAGATCGCGGTGCCGTTGCCGAACGGCGAGGCGTTGATGAGGGCCACGCCCTCCTCGTAGGTCTCCGCGCGCAGCACGCACAGCACCGGGCCGAAGATCTCGTCGCGGTAGGCGTCGGAGTCGGTCTTCACGTTGTCGAGCAGCGACAGGCCGATCCAGTGGCCGTTCTCGAAGCCGTCCACCGTGTAGCCGGTGCCGTCCAGGACCACGTCGGCGCCCTGGTCGGCCGCGCCCTTGACGTACGAGGCGACCTTGTCGCGGTGGGCGGCCGTGATCAGCGGGCCCATCTCCGAGGTCGCGTCGTTGCCGGGGCCGATCTTGATCTTCTCGGCGCGCTCGCGGATCTTCTCGACCAGCTCGTCGGCGATGGAGCCGACGGCCACGACGGCGGAGATCGCCATGCAGCGCTCGCCCGCGGAGCCGTAGGCCGCGGAGACCGCCGCGTCGGCGGCCGCGTCCAGGTCGGCGTCCGGCAGCACCAGCATGTGGTTCTTGGCGCCGCCCAGGGCCTGTACGCGCTTGCCGTTGGCGGAGGCCGTGGTGTGGATGTGGCGGGCGATCGGGGTCGAGCCCACGAAGGAGACGGCCGCGATGTCGGGGTGCGAGAGCAGCGCGTCGACGGCGACCTTGTCACCGTGGACGACGTTCAGCACGCCCGCCGGCAGTCCGGCCTCGGTGGCCAGCTCGGCCAGCTTGTTGGCGGCCGACGGGTCCTTCTCGCTCGGCTTGAGGATGAAGGTGTTTCCGCAGGCCACGGCCAGCGGGAACATCCACATCGGAACCATCGCCGGGAAGTTGAAGGGCGTGATGCCCGCGACGACGCCCAGCGGCTGGCGGATCGAGGAGACGTCCACGCGGTTGGACACCGACGTCGACAGCTCGCCCTTGAGCTGCGTGGTGATCCCGCAGGCCAGCTCGACGATCTCCAGACCGCGGGCGACCTCGCCCAGCGCGTCCGAGTGGACCTTGCCGTGCTCGGCGACGATCAGCTCGGCGATGGCGTCGCGGTTGGCGTCCAGCAGGGCGCGGTAGGCGAAGAGCACCTTGGTGCGGGCGGCCAGCGAGGACTGGCCCCAGCTCAGGTACGCCTCCTTGGCGACCCGCACCGCCGCGTCGACCTCTTCGGCCGAGGCGAGCGCGACCTGCGTGGTGACCTCGCCGGTCGCCGGGTCGGTGACCGGGCCGTAGTTGCCCGAAGCGCCCTCGACGGTCTTGCCACCGATCCAGTGGTTGACGGTCTTCATGTGCCTTGCTCCTTCACAGATGGCGACGTCGCTGAGCGGCTTGCCGGTCGTACTCTTCACGGGCCTGGGCCGCCGCTTTGCGGTTCGCGGTCTCGGCCACAGGAACATCCCACCACGCCTGCGCGGGGGGCGGGCCCGACACAGTGTCGGGCGTTCGGGTCTGTACGTAGACACATGTGGGACATGTTGCCGAGCGCGCCTCGGCCAGGGCTTCCCGCAGGTCACGCACGGTACGGGCGCGTATCACGGCCATCCCGAGGGAGGCCGCGTTCGCCGCGAGGTCCACCGGAAGGGGGTCCCCGCCGTAGGAGCCGTCGGGCGCCCGGAAGCGGTACCCGGTGGCGAAGCCCTCCCCTCCCACGGCCCGCGAGAGCCCCCCGATCGAGGCGTACCCGTGGTTGTCGAGGACGACCACCTTGATCGGGACGCCCTCCTGCACGGCGGTGACGATCTCGGTCGGGTTCATCAGGTACGTCCCGTCGCCGACCAGCGCCCACACCGGGCGCCCGGGCGCGGCCAGCGCCACCCCGATGGCGGCCGGGATCTCGTAGCCCATGCAGGAGTAGCCGTACTCCAGGTGGTACTGGTCGGCCGAACGGGCCCGCCACAGCTTGTGCAGGTCCCCGGGGAGCGAGCCGGCGGCGCCCACGAGGATGTCGCTCGCGTCCACCAGCCCGTCGAGCAGCCCGAGCACCTGGGCCTGGGTGGGCGGCAGCTCCTCGTCGCCCGCGCTCCAGGCGGCGTCGACCCGCCGCTCCCACTCGCGCTTCCCCTCCCCGTACGAGGCCGTGTACGCGGGATCCACCCGGTACCCGGCGACCGCGTCGCGGAGTTCACCCAGCCCCTCCCTGGCATCGGCGACCAGGGGCAGGGCGGCGAGTTTGTGGGCGTCGTACGGATCCACGTTCAGTCCGACGAACCGGACGGCCGGGTTCTGGAAGAGGGTCGCGGAGGCGGTGGTGAAGTCCGTCAGCCTGGTCCCGGCGGCGATCACCAGATCGGCCTGCCGGGCCAGCGCGGCGGCGGTGGCGGTGCCCGTGTGCCCGATCCCGCCGACTTCGGCCGGGTGGTCGTACGGGAGCACGCCCTTGCCCGCCTGGGTCGTGGCCACGGGGATCCCGGTGGCCTCGGCGAACTCCGCCAGCGCCGCCCCGGCCGCGCTGTGCCGGATCCCGCCGCCCGCGACGATCAGGGGCCGCAGGGAGGCCCGTACGGCGGCGGCGGCCGCGTCGAGCTCGGCGCGATCGGGTCGGGGCCGGCGCACGCCCCACACCCGCTCGGCGAAGAACTCCTCCGGCCAGTCGTACGCCTCTGCCTGGACGTCCTGCGGCAGCGCGAGGGTGACCGCGCCGGTCCGCACGGGGTCGGTGAGCACCCGCACGGCCTGGAGGGCGGCCGGGATCAGGGCCTCGGGGCGGGTGATCCGGTCGAAGTACCGGGAGACGGGCCGCAGCGTGTCGTTGACGGATACGTCACCCGCCTCCTGCACCTCCAGCTGCTGGAGCACGGGATCGGCGGGCCGGGTCGCGAAGGTGTCCCCGGGCAGCAGGAGCACCGGGATCCGGTTGATCGTCGCCCCGGCCGCGCCGGTGACGAGGTTGGTGGCGCCGGGCCCGATGGAGGTGGTCACGGCGTGGGCGGACAGCCGTCCGCTCTGCCGGGCGTACCCGACGGCGGCGTGCACCATGGCCTGCTCGTTGCGCCCCTGGAAGAAGGGCATGTCCCGGGCGCCGGTCTCCAGCAGCGCCTGACCGATCCCGGCGACGTTCCCGTGCCCGAAGATCCCCCAGGTGGCGGCGATCAGCCGGTGCCGGCGCCCGTCGCGCTCGGTGTACTGCCGGCTCAGGAACCGTACGAGCGCCTGTGCGACGGTGAGCCTCATCGTGCTTCGTCCTCCGCTCGGTGGAAGGG
This sequence comes from Streptomyces sp. NPDC001717, assembly GCF_042892775.1. Lineage (NCBI taxonomy): Bacteria > Bacillati > Actinomycetota > Actinomycetes > Kitasatosporales > Streptomycetaceae > Streptomyces > Streptomyces sp. NPDC001717. The sequence goes on from NZ_JBIAUK010000006.1 coordinate 82,454, forward strand.
CAGCCGGGGGTCGACCTCCTGGCCGTCCCAGCTGCCGCGGATCCAGGCGTGCTCGGGGTGGTCCCGGATCAGCCACTCCCGGGGCTCGCCGGGCGGCCCGGCCATCACGTTCAGGTAGTACATGTCGTGCCCGGGCGCGGCGATGGACGGCCCGTGCCAGCCGTCGGGGATCAGCACCGCGTCCCCGCTCCTGACTTCCGCCAGGATGTCGGTCTTCCCCGCGGGAGAGGGCGTGACGCGCTGGTACCCGACTCCGGGGGTGTTCCCGTGGGGCGCGATCTCGAAGTAGTAGATCTCCTCCAGGCGGGATTCCTCGCCGGGGAGGTGGGTGTCGTGCTTGTGGGGCGGGTACGAGGACCAGTTCCCGCCGGGGGTGAGCACCTCGACGGCGATGAGCCGGTCGGCGGGGAAGACGCCGGCGGCCCCGAAGTTGTGGACCTGCCGGGAGCACTGGCCGGCCCCGCGCAGCTCGACGGGCACGTCCGCGGCCGGCCCGTACCGCGCGGGCAGTCGCGCCTCGCACCGGGCGCCGGCGAGCGCGAACCGGCCTCCTTCCGCCGCCTCGATCTCCGCCCGCCCGTCCCGGGGCAGGTACACGAAGTCGGTGACCCCGCCGAACACCCCGCTTCGCCCGCGCAGTTCGAAGGTCACCGGTGGCGTGGCGGGCCCTGCGGGGCTTCCCCCACCCCGCCCCTTCCCGAAACTGTGGGCTCCGCCCCCAGACCCCCGCGCCTCAAACGCCGGCGGGGCTGGATATGGCCGATGCCGCCTGTCGGCTGCAGCCGGTGCATCCGGCCCCTGCCGGGCAAACTCCAGCCCCGCCGGCGTTTGAGGCGCGGGGTCCGGGGCGGAGCCCCGGGCTCCCGGCCGCGCCGCGCCTTCCGGTCCCGCCCCGGCCCCCGGCTCGGCGCAGCGGACCTCGCACCCGCCGGACAGCGGCAGCACGATCCACTCGGAATCCCCGCACTCGTGCGCGTACTCCTCTCCCGGCGCGAGGTCGAGGACCACCAGCCTCGTCCATTCCATCCCCCACTCAGACACCACCGGCACGCCCCAGCACCTCCTCCACCTCGGACGGGAACGGCATCGCCGTCGAACACGCCAGCCGCGAGGCGACGATCGCCCCCGCCGCGTTCGCGTACCGCACCACCGCCTCCAGCGGCCACCCCGCCAGCAGCCCGTGGCACAGCGCCCCGCCGAACGCGTCCCCCGCGCCCAGCCCGTTCACCACATCCACCCGTACCGCCGGGACCTCCGCCGCCGTCCCGTCCCGGTGGACCGCCAGCACGCCCTGCGGGCCGCGCTTGACCACGGCCAGTGCCACCCCGGCCTCCAGCAGTGCCGCGGCGGCCTCGTAGGGGTCGGACCGCCCCGTGGCGATCTCGCACTCCTCCGGGTTCCCGACGGCCACCGTCGCCCCCGCCAACGCCCGTTCGTAGTACGGCTCCGGCTTCTCCCGCCACAGCATCGGCCGCCAGTCCAGATCGAAGACCGTGACCCCGGCCCCGCGCCCGCGTGCCTCCAGCGCGGCCAGCGTGGCTCCCCGCGAGGGCTCCTCGCTCAGCCCCGTCCCGGTCATCCAGAACACCTTCGCGGCCCGCACCGCCGCCAGGTCCACTTCCTCCGCCGCGATCTCCAGGTCGGGTGCCTTGGGCAGCCGGTAGAAGTAGAGCGGAAAGGAATCCGGCGGGAACATCTCGCAGAAGGTGATCGGAGTCGGCAGCCCGGGGACCTCCGTCACCCACCGGCCGTCCACCCCGAACGCCTCGAGCTCCGTGCGGAGATACCCGCCGAAGGGGTCCGCCCCGGTGCGGCTGATCAGTGCCGTACGCCGCCCGAGCCGGGCGGCCGCGACGGCGACGTTGGCCGGGGAGCCGCCCAGGAACCTGCCGAAGGTCTCCGCCTCGGCCAGAGATACGCCGGTCGTCAACGGGTAGAGATCCACCCCGATCCGGCCCATGGTGATCAGGTCGAACTCCAACGGATCGCCGGTCCTGGTCCCGGTCACAGTCAGTCCTCCCGCTCGCTTCCCACCCTAAGGTGGCCGTTATGACGTCCTCCCCGCCCGCGTTGACCCGTATCCGTGTCGGTTCGGCTCCGGACTCCTGGGGTGTCTGGTTTCCCGACGACCCCCGGCAGACCCCTTGGGAGCGCTTCCTCGACGAGGTCGCGGACGCCGGGTACGAGTGGATCGAGCTCGGCCCGTACGGCTATCTGCCCACCGATCCCGCCCGGCTCGCCGAGGAGACGGCCAAGCGCGGGCTGCGGGTCTCGGCCGGCACGGTCTTCACCGGACTCCATCACGGGCCCGCCGTGTGGGAGGCCACCTGGGAGCACGTGTCGCGGATCGCGGAGCTGACGCGGGCGATGGGCGCGGCTCACCTCGTCGTCATCCCCTCCTTCTGGCGGGACGACAAGACCGGCGAGATGCTGGAGGACCGCACCCTCTCCGCCTCCCAATGGCGTGAACTGGCCTCCCAGACCGAGCGCCTGGGCCGGGAGGTCCGGGACCGGTACGGGTTGCGGATCGTGGTCCATCCGCACGCGGACACCCACATCGACACCCCGGCGAACGTGGCCCGTTTCCTCGACGCCACCGATCCCGAGCTGGTCTCCCTCTGCCTGGACACGGGGCACTACGCGTACTGCGGCGGCGACAGCGTGCAGGCCATCGAGACCTTCGCCGAGCGCATCGGCTACCTCCACCTCAAGCAGGTGGACCCGCGGGTCCTCGCCGAAGTCGTCGCGCAGGAGCTGCCCTTCGGGCCGGCCGTGGGGCGCGGGGTGATGTGCGAGCCGCCGTCGGGCGTGCCGGCGCTGGAGCCGGTGCTCGCCGCCGCCGAACGGCTCGGCGTGGACCTCTTCGCCATCGTCGAGCAGGACATGTACCCCTGCCCGCCCGACCGGCCGCTGCCGATCGCCCGACGCACCCGCGACTACCTGCGCTCCTGCGGCGCCCGCTGACCCTCGAAGGAGACGACCATGAGCAGCACGCTCGGCATCGCCGTCATCGGTACGGGCAAGATGGGCGCCGACCACGTCCGCCGGATCGGGCGGAGCGTCGGCGGGGCCCGGGTGGTGGCCGTGGCCGATCCCGACGGGGACCGGGTCAAGGAGGTCGCGGGCGCCCTGGAGGGGGCGAGCGCGCACACCGACCCGGCGGCCGCGATGGCCGCACCCGGGGTCGGGGCCGTACTGATCGCCTCGCCGGGGCCCGCCCACGAGGAGGCGGTCCTGCACGCCCTGGACCGGGGGTTGCCGGTGCTGTGCGAGAAGCCGCTGACCCCGGATCCGGAGGGGGCGCTGCGGATCATGGAAGCCGAGCAGCGGTTGGGGCGGCGCCTGGTGCAGGTGGGTTTCATGCGGCGGTTCGACGCCGAGTACGAGCGGCTGAAGGGGCTGCTGGACGCGGGCGGGATCGGGCGGCCGCTGTTCCTGCACTGCCGGCACCGCAACGCCTCCTCGCCGTCGTTCTTCACCAGCTCCATGCTGATCAGCGATTCGGTGGTGCACGAGGTGGACGCGGCCCGCTGGCTGCTGGGGCAGGAGATCACGGCCGTCACCGTGCTCTCCCCGCGGCCCACGGCGGCCGCCCCGGAGGGGCTGCGCGATCCGCGGCTGGTGCTGTTGGAGACCTCCGGCGGGGCCGTCGTCGACGTGGAGATCTTCGTGAACTGCGGTTTCGGCTACCAGGTGCAGTGCGAGGCGGTGGGCGAGTCGGGCAGCGCCCGGATCGGTGACGGCCACGCGATGGTGGTGCAGTCGGGGGGCCGCTGGGGCGGGGAGATCGACCAGGACTTCACGGTGCGCTTCGCCGACGCCTACGACCGCCAGCTGCGCCGCTGGGTGGCCGCGGCGGCTCGCGGCGGGGTGGCGGGGCCCGACGCCTGGGACGGCTACGCGGCGGCGGCCGTCTCGGAGGCGGGCCTCGCGGCCGCGCGGACCGGCGTGCGGACCGAGGTGGAGCTGGCGGGGCGCCCGCCCCTGTACGGGGGCTGAGCCCCCGCACCCCTCGTGCACCCCTGTGCCGTATCCGTCACAGGGGTCGCCGCCGTGTCACGCGTGTCCGCATTACGCGGGTCTTCCGTCACAGGGGTTCGACAACCCCTCCCCTGCCCTCGCCCCGCGTCGTTCCCCGGGCACAACGCGAGTGATCGGCAGTGTCCACGCGCCGGCTCCCCCGACGGCCTCCCGGCCGACCCGGCCACGTGGACGAGGAGGTGTCGTCTGGCATGAGCGACCGACAGTTGTGGTCGTACAAGGAGATCGCCGCCCACATCCGGGTCCAGCCGGACACGGTGCGCTCCTACCGCAAGCACGGACTCCTTCCCCCGCCCGACCATGTGGAGGGCGGCAAGCCCTACTGGTACGCCGACACGGTCAGGGCGTGGGTGGCCCGGCGCCCCGGCAACCGGGGCCGCGGCGCGGACTGATCCGCACCCGGCCGCGGGACGGGGGCCCGACCACCCCCCGTCCCGCGGCCTGTGGGTCGGCCGGCCGACCGCGCGGCCCAACCCCCGGCGCTACGCCGTCCCGACGGGCACCTTCTCCTCCTCCGGCAGGGGCTCCGGCCGGACGGGAGGAGCGGCGGCCTCCCCTTCGCTCAGTCCGAACCTCTCGTGCAGCCTGCGCAGCGGGCCCGGCGCCCACCAGGTGGCCTTCCCGGTCAGCTTCATGACCGCCGGGACGAGGAGGCTGCGCACGATCATGGCGTCCATCAGCACCGCCAGCGCGATTCCGAGTCCCAGCATCTTGGTGTTGGTGACCCGCGAGGTGCCGATGGCCACCATCACCACGGCCAGGATCAGGGCCGCCGCGGTGATCAGCCCGCCGGTGCGGGCCAGGCCGGTCCGTACGGCTCCCTCGTGGTCCCCGGTCCGGTCGTACTCCTCCTTGATCCGGGATATGAGGAACACCCCGTAGTCCATGGACAGTCCGAAGGCGATGCAGAACATCAGGACCGGCAGCGTGGTCTCGATGTCCCCGGTGGAGGTGAAGGAGAGCAGTCCGGAGAGGTTGCCCTCCTGGAAGACCCACACCACCGCTCCGAACATCGCGGTCAGGCTGAGGGCGTTGAGCAGTACCGCCTGGAGCGGTATGAGCAGGCTTCCGGTGAGCAGGAAGACCAGCAGCAGGGTGGCCAGGGCCACCAGGGCCAGGGCGGTGGGAAGGGCGTCCGCGATGGCCGCCTTGGTGTCGACGAGCCGCGCCGCCTGGCCCGCCACGGAGGTCCGGAAGCCGGGATCGACCTTCCGCACCTCACCGACGAGGTCCTGGGCCCGGGGACCCACTCCCTCGCCTTGCGCGATGACCGAGAAGTACGCGTACCGCGCCTCGGGACCGGTGCTCACCGGCCCGTCGATGCGGACCACCCCGGGCAGGGCCGCCAGCCGCTCCCGGTAGGCGGTGAGCTCGGCGGGGCCGGAGGCCCCCTCGGCGAGCACGGTGAGCCCGCCGCCGGGGCTGCCCGGGAAGGCGTCCCGGATCTGCTGCTGGACCACGTGCGACTCGGCGGTCTTCGGCAGCTGCCGGTCGTCGACGGTGCCGAACTTGACGCCGAGGAAGGGGAGTCCGAGGAGCAGCAGCCCTGCCGTGGTGGCGACCGCGAACAGGGGGGCCCGGCGCATCACCAGGCCCGCCGCCCGCCCCCAGCCCCGACCGGTCTCCACCGCGGCACCGGACGGGGCGCCGGACGGGGCGCCGGACGGGGCGCCCGAAGCGCGCCCACGCCGCCACAGGCGTCGCAGATCGAGGGAGTTGACCCGTTCGCCGAGCAGGATCAGGGCGGCGGGCAGCAGGACCAGCGCGGCCGCCGCCGCGAGGAGCACCACCGCCACTCCGGCGTAGGCGAAGGACCTCAGGAAGGACATCGGGAAGAACGCCATGGCGGAGAGGGCGACCGCGACGGTCAGCGCCGAGAAGAGCACGGTGCGCCCGGCGGTGCGCAGGGTGGTGCCGACGGCGCCCGCCGGGTCCTGTCCGGCGGCGAGCTCCTCACGGAACCTGCGGACGATGAACAGGGCGTAGTCGATGGCGAGTCCGAGGCCGAGCGCGGTGGTCAGGTTCTGGGCGAAGACGGAGACCTCGGTGAACTCGGTGAGGCCGCGCAGCACCGCGTTGGTGCCCAGGATGGCCACGATGCCGACGCCGAGCGGCAGCAGGGCCGCGATGGCGCTGCCGAAGACGAGGACGAGCAGGACGAGGGTGACCGGCAGGGCGATCAGCTCCGCGCGCAGGAGGTCCTCCTGGATGGTGGTGGTCACCTCGGCCTGGACCGCGACGGGGCCGCCAAGGGAGACCCTCACCGGCCCGTGTTCGCCCCGGTAGCGGGGGGTGATCCGGTCCAGCACCTCGGTGGCGGTCTTCTGGTCGCCCAGCACCCGGGCCGCGATCAGGGCCTGCCGGCCGTCCTCGGAGCGCAGCGCGGGCAGCCGAGTGCGCCAGTACGAGCCGACGCCGACGACCCCCTTCTCTCCGGCGAGGAGGGCGGTGAGCCGCTCGGCCTCGGCGGTGACAGCGGGATCGTCCACCCCGGCCGCTCCGACGCCCGGCCCGGCGTCGACGAGCAGCAGCAGATTGGGCTGCGAGGCCGGGAACTCGCGCTCCAGGGCCGCGGCGGCGTAGGTGGACTGTGCGTCCGGGTCCTCCCATCCGCCACTGCTCATCCGCTCGGCGACGCCACCGCCCACGAACACGGCCAGTGCCGTGACCACCAGGGCGAGCAGCAGCGAGAGCCGCGGCCGGGCCGTGACGAACCGGGTCCACCCGCCGCTCTCCCCGGACGACGGCGGTTTCTTGACTTCGGACATGACTCGGTGTCCCCTTCACCGTGATTGCCAGGCCGAATAGACTGGCAAACACGAGCAGTCGCTCGCGTTTCCTCAGAATGCGAGCGACCACTCGTGTTTGTCAATCACCCACGGGAAGCAGGGGATTGGACATGCCGAGGACAAGCAAGGACAAAACCGCCGAAAGCGAGCAGGTCGCCGAGGCCGAGGCGAGCACCGCGCCGCGCCGCCGCCAGGCACGGGGCGAGCGCCGGATCGCCCAGCTCCTGGCCGCCGCCGCCGGGGTGTTCTGCCGTACCGGCTACGCCGCCGCCAGCACCAACGCCATCGCCCGCGAGGCCGGCGTGTCGCCGGGCACGCTCTACCAGTTCTTCCCGAACAAGGAGGCCATCGCGATCGAGCTCGGCGGCCGGCTCCTGAGCCACGCCCGGGAGACGCACGGCCAGGCCTTCCTGGCCGAGAACCTGAGCCTCCCCCTGCCCGAGGCGCTGGACGCCGTACTGGACCCGCTGATCGCCTTCAACTGCGAGAACCCGGCCTTCTGGGCCCTCATGCACGGCTCCGGGGTCCCCGGGGGCATCGACAAGGAGCACGAGGAGCTGCACGCCGGCATGAGCGCGCAGGTCCGCACCGCCCTGCACTCCCTCGCCCCCGAGGTCGAGCCGATCGAGCTCGACCACGTCGCGAACATGGTCCTGGGCATCTTCAAGGCGTCCCTGGACCTGATCCTGGCCCACGAGGGGGCCGAACGCGACGCGTACGTCGCCGAGCTGAAGACCGTCCTGCTGCGCTACCTGGAGCCGATCGTCACCACGACTCGCTGCCGCTGACCCGCTCCCCGCGGGGGACCTCCGCAGCGCGCTCCCCCGCCGACCGGCTCCGGTCCCGCAGCCTCATCCCCAGCAGCGGGAACACCAACACGGACACCATCCCCGCACCCACCAGCGCGGCGGCCTCGCCCGGCGTCACCTTCCCGTCCTGCACCCCGAGCGTGGTGATCGCGACCACCAACGGCAGCGCCGTGGACCCGAACAGCACCAGCGCCGACCGGTCGCTCCCCCGCAGGTCCGCGGGGGCCAGCAGCCGGATCGGCAGCCCGCGCACCACCAGGAACAGCAGCAGGAACAGCGGCAGCAGCAGGAGCTCCCGGCCGCCCGCGAGGAGCGCCTTCAGGTCGAACTCGATCCCGGTGACCACGAAGAACACCGGCACCAGGAAGCCGAATCCCATGGCCTCGACCTTCGACAGCACGGTCGCGCTGCTCTCCGGGGCCGCCCCGTGGAGCACGAGCCGGGTGACGAGGCCGGCCGCGAAGGCCCCGAGCAGGATGTCGAGCCCGAGCACCTGGGCCAGCGCCAGCATCGACACCAGCAGCAGGACGACCAGCCGCACCGCGAACTGCGCACTGCTGTGCAGGGTCTTGGCGATGACCGTGCCGAACCAGGGCGGCTTGGGGCGCAGCGCCCAGAACACGGCAGCCGCCGTCAGCACCGCGAAGGCGCCCAGCAGCACCGCCGACCGCGCCGGGGCCCGTCCGCCGAGCAGCACGGCCATGGCGATGATCGGCCCGAACTCGCCGACGGTCCCCATCGCCATCATCACGGAGCCGAACCGGCTCCGGAGGTCGCCGGCGTCCCGCAGCACGGGCAGGATCGTGCCCAGCGCGGTGCTGGTGAGCGCCGTTCCGACGTAGACGCCCTTGTCGAAACCGCCGCCGTGGGCGAGCAGGATCCCGACGCCCAGGCCCAGCACGAGGGAGATCAGCCAGGCCCACACCGACCGCTTGAGGGTGTCCCCTTTGACCCGGTCGAATTCGAGCTCGTAGCCGGCCAGGAAGATCAGCATGGCGAGGCCGAGATTGCCCAGTACGTCGATGACCCCGCCGGTGTGCGCCCACCCGAGGACGTCGGGGCCGATCAGGATCCCCAGCAGGATCTCGAAGATCACCAGCGGTACGGCCAGCCACCGGGAGACGCCGTAGGCCAGCAGGGGGGCGAGCACGGCGACGGCCATGATGAGGACGAGGCTTCCGGGCTGATCCATATCGGCCATTTACGTACAGTTCCGCCATACCGGCCAGTTTTGAAGACGCGGGGCTCGCATTTATACCCCCCAGGGGTATAGTCTCGAAGGGTCGGGGGGACGGTGGAGGAATCCATCGCCTCCGGCGACCGGACACGTACGCCCTGAAGAGGAGAACGACATGACCGCCGAGACGGACACCCGGACCACCACCGTCTACCGCGTGAGCGGCATGAGCTGCGGGCACTGCGAGGGTTCGGTGACCACCGAGCTCAGCGCGCTGCCCGGCGTCGACTCGGTCAAGGCCGTCGCCGCGACCGGCGAGGTCACCGTGGTCTCCGGCGCCCCGCTCGCCGAGGAGGACGTCCGCGCCGCGATCGACGAGGCCGGCTACGAGCTCGTCGGCCAGGTCTGAGGCACCCGCAGGATCCGCAGGACCCCGCAGATTTCCGCCGGGCCGTACCGACCGGCTCATACTGGTTCCGTACGGCCCGGCCCTCCCCCTGGAGCCGGAAGATGAGCAGCACAGTGCACGACGGGCCCATAGCGGCGGTGGAACTCTCGATCGGCGGGATGACCTGCGCCTCCTGCGCGGCCCGGATCGAGAAGAAGCTCAACCGGATGGACGGCGTCGAGGCCACGGTGAACTTCGCCACCGAGAAGGCGAAAGTCTCCTACCGCGGTGACGTCCGGGTCGCCGACCTGATCGCCACCGTCGTGAAGACCGGGTACACCGCCGAGGAGCCCCCGCCGCCGGAGCCGCTCCCCGAGCAGGAGGAGACCGAGGTCCCCCGCGACCCCGAGCTCGCCGCCCTGCGCCACCGGCTGCTCGTCTCCGTCGCGCTCGCGCTGCCCGTCGTCCTGCTCTCGATGGTCCCGTCCCTCCAGTTCGACAACTGGCAGTGGCTCTCGCTGACCCTGGCCGCCCCCGTCGTGGTCTGGGGCGCGTACCCGTTCCACAAGGCCGCCTGGACCAACGCCCGGCACGGCGCCGCCACCATGGACACCCTCGTCTCGGTCGGCACCCTGGCCGCCTTCGCCTGGTCGCTGTGGGCCCTGTTCTTCGGCCACGCGGGCATGCCCGGCATGCGGCACGGGTTCGACCTGACCATCTCCCGTACGGACGGCTCCTCGGCCATCTACCTGGAGGTCGCGGCGGGAGTCGTCTCCTTCATCCTGCTCGGCCGCTACCTGGAGGCCCGCTCCAAGCGGAAGGCCGGCGCCGCCCTGAAGGCGCTGCTGGAGCTCGGGGCCAAGGACGTGGCCGTGCTGCGCGGCGGCGCCGAGGTGCGGATCCCCGTGGCGCAGCTCGTGGTCGGCGACCGGTTCGTCGTCCGCCCCGGCGAGAAGATCGCCACCGACGGCACGGTCGTCGAGGGCAGCTCCGCCGTGGACGCCTCCATGCTGACCGGCGAGTCGGTTCCGGTCGAGGTCACCGCCGGGGACTCCGTCACCGGCGCCACCGTCAACACCTCCGGGCGCCTGGTCGTCGAGGCCACCCGGATCGGCGCCGACACCCAGCTCTCCCGGATGGCCCGGCTCGTCGAGGACGCGCAGAACGGCAAGGCCGAGGTGCAGCGCCTCGCGGACCGGATCTCCGGGATCTTCGTGCCGATCGTGCTGGTCCTGGCGCTCGGCACCTGGGCCGTCTGGCTGCTCGCCACCGACGACGCCACCGCCGCCTTCTCCGCCGCCGTGGCCGTCCTGATCATCGCCTGCCCGTGCGCCCTGGGCCTGGCCACCCCGACCGCGCTGATGGTCGGCACCGGCCGGGGCGCCCAGCTCGGCATCCTGATCAAGGGCCCCGAGGTGCTGGAGTCCACCCGCCGCGTGGACACCGTCGTCCTGGACAAGACCGGGACCGTGACCACCGGCCGGATGACCCTGGCCGAGGTGCACACCGCCGAGGGCGTGGACGAGAAGGAGCTGCTGCGGCTGGCCGGCTCCCTGGAGCACGCCTCCGAGCACCCGATCGCCCGGGCCGTCGCCGGCGGCGCGGCCGAGCGGGCGGGCGCCCTGCCGGTCCCCGAGGGCTTCGAGAACGTCGCGGGCCTCGGCGTGCAGGGCGTGGTGGACGGGCACGCGGTCCTGGTGGGCCGCGAGCGACTGCTCGCCGACTGGGCGATCTCCCTGCCGGAGGGCCTCGCCGGGGCCAAGGCGGCCGCCGAGGCCGCGGGAAGCACCGCCGTGCTGGTCGCCTGGGACGGCGAGGCGCGCGGGGTCCTGACCGTGGCCGACGCGGTCAAGGAGACCAGCGCCGAGGCGGTGGCCCGGCTGCGGGCGCTGGGCCTGACCCCGGTCCTGCTGACCGGTGACAACAAGGCCGTCGCCGAGACGGTGGCCCGCGAGGTGGGCATCGACGAGGTGATCGCCGAGGTGCTCCCGCAGGACAAGGTGGACGTCGTACGACGCCTCCAGGCGCAGGGCCGTACGGTCGCCATGGTCGGCGACGGGGTCAACGACGCGGCCGCCCTGGCCCAGGCGGACCTGGGCCTGGCCATGGGCACCGGCACCGACGCGGCCATCGAGGCCGGGGACCTGACCCTCGTACGGGGCGACCTGCGGGTGGCCGCGGACGCGATCCGGCTGTCGCGCCGGACCCTGGCCACCATCAAGGGCAACCTGTTCTGGGCGTTCGGCTACAACGTTGCGGCGCTGCCGCTGGCGGCGGCCGGACTGCTCAACCCGATGATCGCGGGGGCCGCGATGGCCTTCTCCTCGGTCTTCGTGGTGACCAACAGCCTGCGGCTGCGTTCCTTCCGGTAGTGGACGACCTCCCCACGGCCCACACCGTTCCTTCACGGGAGACGCAGATCACAGTGACGACAACGTAACCATCCGGGGTCGTCGTGGGTCTAATGGGGCGATGCCAGGAACGTCTTGGGGGACGTCCAGGGGTATCGGCCGGCCGGGATTCGTGCCGCGGGAAGCCTTGAGCGGCCGTCCCGTGCAGAACGGGTCCCGGCACCACAGACGCCCCGGCTCGGGTCCCGTGGGGGGAATCCGTACCGGGGAAAAGGAAAGCGCCCCGACCGTCGACCCGTGGGGGGATCGACGGCGGGGCGCTTTTCGTGTGCCTGGCGGCCCTTGCGGGCGTCGAGGGCCTCGGGTCAGCGGGCCTCGACCGGCACGAAGTCGCGCAGGACCTCGCCGGTGTAGATCTGGCGCGGGCGACCGATGCGGGAACCCGGCTCCTTGATCATTTCCTGCCACTGGGCGATCCAACCGGGCAGTCGACCGAGCGCGAAGAGCACGGTGAACATCTCGGTCGGGAAGCCCATGGCCCGGTAGATCAGACCGGTGTAGAAGTCCACGTTCGGGTAGAGGTTGCGCGAGACGAAGTACTCGTCGGCCAGCGCGTGCTCTTCCAGCTTCAGCGCGATGTCGAGCAGCTCGTCGCTCTTGCCGAGCGAGGAGAGGACGTCGTGCGCCGCCGCCTTGATGATCTTCGCCCGGGGGTCGAAGCTCTTGTAGACGCGGTGTCCGAAGCCCATGAGGCGGACGCCGTCTTCCTTGTTCTTCACCTTGCGGATGAAGGCGTCGACGTCGCCGCCGTCGTTCTTGATGCCTTCCAGCATCTCCAGCACCGACTGGTTGGCGCCGCCGTGCAGCGGGCCCCACAGCGCCGAGATGCCGGCCGAGATCGAGGCGAACATGTTCGCCTGCGAGGAACCGACCAGGCGCACGGTGGAGGTCGAGCAGTTCTGCTCGTGGTCCGCGTGCAGGATGAGCAGCTTGTCGAGCGCGGAGACCACGACCGGGTCCAGGTCGTACTCCTGGGCCGGCACGGAGAAGGTCATGCGCAGGAAGTTCTCGACGTAGCCGAGGTCGTTGCGCGGGTAGACCACCGGGTGGCCGACCGACTTCTTGTACGCGTACGCCGCGATCGTCGGGAGCTTGGCCAGCAGCCGGATCGTCGAGAGGTGGCGCTGCTTCTCGTCGAACGGGTTGTGGCTGTCCTGGTAGAAGGTCGACAGCGCGCTGACGACGGAGGACAGCATCGCCATCGGGTGCGCGTCACGCGGGAAGCCGTCGTAGAAGCGCTTGACGTCCTCGTGCAGCAGCGTGTGCTGGGTGATCTCGTTGCGGAACGACGCGAGCTGGTCGACGGTCGGCAGCTCACCGTTGATCAGCAGGTAGGCGACCTCGATGAAGGACGAGCGCTCGGCCAGCTGCTCGATCGGGTAGCCGCGGTAGCGCAGGATGCCCTGCTCACCGTCGAGGTAGGTAATCCCGGACTTGTAGGCCGCGGTGTTGCCGTAGCCGCTGTCCAAGGTGACGAGCCCGGTCTGGGCCCGCAGCTTCGAGATGTCGAAGCCCTGGTCGCCGACGGTGCTCTCGACCACCGGGTAGGTGTATTCACCGTCCGCGTACCGGAGTACTACAGAGTTGTCGCTCACGTCATCCCTCACCGACGTAGTGCCTCTTCTTCGAGGTGCCCTGACTGCCTCTACCTTCCCCCATTTGGCGCAGGAGAGTGCACTCGGGGTCGGCCTTTGGTGCTTTGGACGGCACTCAGTGCCGTCAAGCTGCTCATCCTGCACCCTCCGCACCAGTGGCGGAACCCCAAATGATCGATCATCTAGGTGATGTTTCCCACCGGTATCCGGCCGGACAGCCTCGACGCCACCGACGTGTACCTCCTGCCTGCGGAAACGGTACGCACCGCCTGGGCGAGGGCCTTGCGGGACCCGACGAGGACGACCAGTTTCTTCGCCCTGGTGACCGCCGTGTAGAGCAGGTTCCGCTGGAGCATCATCCAGGCGCCGGTGGTGACCGGGATCACCACCGCCGGATATTCACTCCCCTGCGAGCGGTGGATGGTGACGGCGTAGGCGTGGGCGAGCTCGTCGAGTTCCGCGAACTCGTACCCGATCTCCTCGTCCTCCTCCGTCCGCACCGTCAGGCGCTGTTCGTCGAGGTCCAGGCCGATCACGACGCCGACCGTGCCGTTGAAGACCCCGTTAGCGCCCTTGTCGTAGTTGTTGCGGATCTGGGTGACCTTGTCGCCCACGCGGAAGACCCGGCCGCCGAACCGCTTCTCGGGCAGGTTCGGTCGGGCCGGTGTCATGGCCTGCTGGAGCAGGCCGTTGAGGTTCCCGGCGCCGGCCGGGCCCCGGTGCATGGGGGCGAGGACCTGGACGTCCCGCCGCGGGTCGAGCCCGAATCTGGCCGGAATCCTCCGTGCCGCCACGTCCACGGCGAGCACGCCCGCCGCCTCGGTGTCCTCCTCGGGGAAGAGGAAGAAGTCCGGCAGCCCGTCGGTGAGCGGCGGCACGCCGGTGTTGATCCGGTGGGCGTTGGTGACCACTCCCGACTGCTGGGCCTGGCGGAAGATCCGGGTGAGCCGCACCGCGGGCACCGGGCCGCCCTCGGCCAGCAGGTCCCGCAGCACCTCTCCGGCGCCGACGGACGGCAGCTGGTCCACATCCCCCACCAGCAGCAGGTGCGCACCCGGCGCCACCGCCTTGACCAGCTTGTTGGCCAGCAGGAGGTCGAGCATCGAGGCCTCGTCCACCACGACCAGGTCCGCGTCCAGCGGCCGGTCCCGGTCGTAGGCGGCGTCCCCGCCCGGCTTGAGTTCCAGCAGCCGGTGCACCGTGGAGGCCTCCGCCCCGGTGAGCTCGGCCAGCCGCTTGGCCGCGCGGCCGGTGGGCGCGGCCAGCACCACCTTGGCCTTCTTGGCGCGCGCCAGCTCCACGATCGAGCGCACGGTGAAGGACTTCCCGCAGCCCGGCCCGCCCGTGAGCACCGCGACCCGCCGGGTCAGCGCCAGCTTGACCGCGTCCCGCTGCTCGGGCGCGAGGTCGGCCCCGGTCCGCCCGGCGAGCCAGCCCAGCGCCTTGTCCCAGTCCACGTCCTGGAAGGCCGGCATCCGGTCGTCCTCGGCGTGCAGGAGCCGGCGCACCTGCCCGACCAGCGACAGCTCGGCCCGATGGAAGGGCACCAGGTACACGGCGGTCAGCGGATCGGGCCCGCCCTGCGGATCCGGTACGGATTCCCGTACGACCCCCTCCGGATCGGCCGCGAGCTCAGCCAGGCAGTCGATCACCAGCCCCGTGTCCACCTGGAGCAGCTTGACCCCGTCCGCGATGAGCCGGTCCTCGGGGAGGAAGCAGTGCCCCTGGTCGGTGGACTGGGACAGCGCGTACTGCAGCCCGGCCTTGACCCGCTCGGGGCTGTCGTGCGGGATGCCGACCGCCTGGGCGATGCGGTCGGCGGTGAGGAAACCGATGCCCCACACATCGGCGGCGAGCCGGTACGGCTGGTTCTTCACCACGGAGATGGAGGCGTCGGCGTACTTCTTGTAGATGCGCACCGCGATGGAGGTGGAGACGCCGACCCCCTGGAGGAAGACCATGACCTCCTTGATGGCCTTCTGCTCCTCCCAGGCGGCGCCGATCAGCTTCGTGCGCTTGGGGCCGAGTCCGGGCACCTCGATCAGCCGCTTCGGCTCCTCCTCGATGACGTCGAGGGTGTCGGTGCCGAAGTGCTCCACGATCCGGTCGGCGATCTTCGGCCCGATGCCCTTGATCAGACCCGAGCCCAGATAGCGGCGGATGCCCTGGATGGTCGCCGGGAGCACCGTCTTGTAGTTCTCGACGGTGAACTGCTTGCCGTACTGCGGGTGGGAGCCCCAGCGCCCCTCCATGCGCAGCGATTCGCCCGGCTGCGCGCCCAGCAGCGAACCGACGACGGTGAGCAGGTCTCCGGAGCCGCGGCCGGTGTCGACCCGGGCGACCGTGTACCCGTTCTCCTCGTTGGCGTAGGTGATGCGCTCGAGCACCCCCTCGACCACCGCCAGTTGCACGACCCCGTCCATTGCCATGCCCCGAAGCTACCCTTCGGCGCCGACAGTGCGTCAGGCCTGTGGACAACAGCGCGAAGGGGGTCCCGCCTTCCGGCCGGACCCCCTCACGGTTACCCCTCCCGCGTCGGACTTCCCGATCCCCCCAGATCCCTCCCCGGAAGCCCAGACGCAACGTACGACCCGCAGCACACCCCGGTGGTTGCATCAGGATGCCGACCTTTGCAAATCCATTACCCAAGATGCCGCCAAACCCCCACGCAAGTAGCGTTCCGGCCATGAGCGAATCTTCATTCCAGGACGACGTGCTGGGCGAACTCGGCGACGAAAGGCTGAGCGAGATCGCCTCGCTCCTCGGCACCGACACCGACGGCGCGCGGGAGACCGTCGCCACCACCGTCGGCGCGATGACGGGCGACCTGCAGCAGAAGGCCGGGTCCGACGACGGCGACGAGGTCCGCCAGGCCTTCGCGGAGGTGGCCGAGCCCCCGCTCCAGGGCGTGGCCACGCTCGGCGGCGGCCTCGGCGGCCTGCTCAGTGGCGGAATGATGGCCGGAGTCCTGGCCAAGGCGAGCAAACCCGTGGCCAATGCCGTCTCGAAGAAGACCGGCATCCCCGCCCCCACCGTGTCCCGGGTCATCGAGATGCTGATCCCGGTCCTGCTGGCCGTCTTCGCCAAGCGCGCCGCCGCCGGCAAGGCGGGCGCGGGCGCCCCCGGGGCAGCCCCGGCGGCAGCCCCCTCGGAAGGCGGGCTCGGCGACCTCCTGGGCCAGATCCTGGGCGGCGGCAAGAAATAGGAACCCACCCGTTCGGCGGCCCGCGGCCATAAAATCGGGCCCATGGCTGACAACGTGCGGCTGCGAAGCCCCGAACCGGGAGAGCTGGGCTGGATCGTGCAGCGCCACGGCGCGCTGTACGCGGCCGAGTACGGCTGGAACAGCGAATTCGAGGGCATGGTGGCCCGGATCGTCGCCGACTTCGCCCAGGACCACGACCCCTACCTGGAGCGGGTGTGGATCGCCGAACTGGACGGCCGCCCCGTCGGCTCCGTGATGTGCGTACGGGAGGAGAGCACCCCCGGCACCGCCCGGCTGCGGCTCCTCCTCGTCGACCCGGAGGGACGCGGCCGCGGCATCGGCACGGACCTGGTCTCCGCGGTGATCGACTTCGCCCGCTCGGTCGGCTACCGCGAACTCGTCCTGTGGACCAACGACGTGCTCGACGACGCCCGGGCGCTCTACCTGCGGGCGGGATTCACGCTGATCGCGGAGCGCCCGCACCGCTCGTACGGAGTGAGTCTGACGGGTCAGGACTGGCGGCTCCCGCTGCAGGAGAGCCGCCCCCACTGAGCCGCGCGGGGGCCAGTGAGGTCAGCGCGACCCCGCCCACCAGCAGCACCGCCGCCACCCACCGCAGGCCCGATACGGACTCCCCCAGCACCAGGGCGGCCGAGGACATCCCGAACACCGGCACCAGCAGCGAGAACGGCGCGACCGCCGAGGCCGGGTAGCGGCGCAGCAGGTACCCCCAGGCCCCGAACCCGAACACGGTCGACACCCAGGCCACGTACCCGATGACGCCCACCCCGGACCAGTCCAGCCCGCGCAGCGCGGCCAGGTCCCGCTCGGGCCCCTCGAACAGCAGCGACAGCGCGAACAGCGGCAGCACCGGCACCGTGCACACCCAGACCATGAAGTTCAGCGCGTCGGGCGGCGCGGCACGGCGGGTCAGCACATTGGAGACGCCCCAGCACACGGCCGCCGCCACGACCAGGACGAACCCGAACACGGGCCCGCCGGTGCCCCCGTCCACGGCGGCCACCACGATCCCGGCGAGCGCCACCCCCATACCGAACACCCGTACCCGGCCCGGCCGTTCGCCCAGGACGACGGCGGCGATGACGGCGGTGAAGACGGCCTGGATCTGCAGCACGAGCGAGCTCAGACCGGCGGGCATCCCGGAGGCCATGCCGGTGAAGAGCAGACCGAACTTGGCGACCCCCAGCGCCAGCCCGACCCCGATGACCCACTTCCAGGCGACCTTGGGCGGCCCGACGAAGAACACGGCCGGCAGGGCCGCGACGAGGAATCGCAGGGCGGACAACAACAGGGGCGGGAAATGCCCCAACCCGATCTCTATGACGACGAAGTTGAAGCCCCAGACGGCGGCGACGAGCACGGCGATTGCGGTGTGTACGGGACGCATGCCAAAACCTTCACCCACCCGACCGTGTAGCACCAGCGCGAATCACTTCCGCGATGGATGAAGCAACGCTTACGATTGACCCATGCTCGATCTGGCCCGGCTGCGCGCCCTGCACGCCGTCTCCGTCCACGGCTCCGTCGCGGGCGCGGCGGCCGCCCTCGGCTACACCCCCTCCGCCGTCTCCCAGCAGATCGCGAAGCTGGAGCGGGAGACCCGCACCACCCTCCTGGAACGGCGCGGCCGCGGGGTCGCGCTCACCGAGGAGGCCCGGCACCTGGCCGCCACCGCCCAGGAATTGCTGGCCATCGTGGAACGCGCCGAAACCACCCTGGAGGAACGCCGGGGCCTGCCGAGCGGGCTGCTGACGGTGGCCGCCTTCGCCTCGGCGGCACGTGGGCTGCTGCCTGCCGTACTGGCCGATCTGGCGAGCCGCCATCCCGCCCTGGACGTCCGCCTCACCGAGGTCGACCCGCACCTGTCGGTGGACCTGGTGGCGCGCGGCGTCACCGACCTGGCGGTCGCCCACGACTGGGACATCGCGCCCCTCCCCGCCCCCGAGGGCATCGACCAGGCGGTCATCGGCGACGACCCCTGCGACCTGATCGTCCCGGTCGGCCACCCCTTCACCGCGCGCTCCACGATCCGCCGGGGCGACCTCGGCGGCGAACGGTGGATCTGCCAGCCACCGGGCCGGGTCTGCCACGACTGGCTGGTCCGGACCCTTCGCACCGCGGGTTTCGAGCCGGAGATCGCGCACGTGGCCGAGGAGAACCACACCATCGTCGCGCTGGTCGCGGCCGGGCTCGGCGTGGCCGTGGTGCCGCGGCTGGGGACCGGGCCGCTGCCGCCGGGCGCCGTGGCGGTGCCTCTCGAACCGGGGCCGGTGCGCCGTCTGTACGCCCTCTGGCGCACCGGCGCGGCCCGCCGCCCGGCCATCACGGAAGCCGTCCGCACCCTCCGCTCCCACTGGCCCCCGGCCTGACTCTTTCCCTCCGGGGACGGTGGTGGTGCGGCGCCCCCACGCCGGCGGGGTGCCGCCGCGCGGAGCGTGTCCCCTACCCGCCCTTCCTCCGTTCCCTGGGGCTCCGCCCCAGACCCCGCGCCTCACACGCCGGCGGGGCTGGATTTGCCCCTGCCGGCGTTTGAGGCGCGGGCGCGGAGCGCCGTTGGGGTGACGGGCGGTGGACGGCGGGCAGGGGCGGAGCGCGACACGCCGGGGACGCGCTCGGGTGGGGTGGGAGGGCGGGAGTAGGGTCCGGCCCGTGTCGTACCTCGCCTCGCGTCGGAACCTGCTCGCCGCGGCCGCCATGGCCGCCGTCACGGCGGCCGGTGGCGGCTCCGCCGCCCTCGGGGCCGCCCCGGCCGCCTCCCGCCCGCCCGCGCCCGCGAGGGCCCCTCGCCGCCTCCTCGACGGGATGAGCCTCGCGGAGAAGGTAGGGCAGCTGTTCGTCTCACGGGCGTACGGGCACTCGGCCACCGACCCCGACCCCGCCGACGCCGAGCAGAACCTGGCCCTGTTCGGCGTCCGGACCGCCGCCGAGCTGGTGGCCCGCTACCACCTCGGCGGGATCATCTACTTCGCCTGGGCCCACAACACCCGCACCCCGCACCAGATCGCCGCTCTCTCGGCCGGTCTCCAGGAGGCCGCCCTCGCCACCGGCCCCCGGATCCCGCTCCTGCTCTCCACCGACCAGGAGCACGGCATCATCGCCCGCATCGGCAAGCCCGCGACCCTCCTCCCGGGCGCGATGGCCCTCGGCGCGGCCGGCTCCACCGCCGACGCCGAACGCGCGGCCCGTATCGCCGGCGCCGAACTCGCGGCCATGGGCATCCGCCAGGACTACGCCCCGGTCGCGGACGTGAACGTGAACCCGGCCAACCCGGTGATCGGCGTACGGTCCTTCGGGTCGGACCCGCAGGCCGTGGCGGCCCTGGTCGCCGCCCAGGTCGGCGGGTACCAGGGCGCGGGCGTGGCCGCCACCGCCAAGCACTTCCCCGGCCACGGGGACACCGAGACGGACAGCCACCTCGGCCTGCCGGTGATACGGCACAGCCGCGCGCAGTGGGAGGAGCTGGACGAGCCGCCGTTCCGGGCCGCGGTACGGGCGGGCGTGGACGCGGTCATGACGGCCCACATCGTCTTCCTGGCGCTCGACCCCTCGGGCGACCCGGCGACCCTCTCCCGGCCCATCGTCACCGGCATCCTGCGCGAACGCCTGGGCTTCCGGGGCGTGGTGGTGACCGACGCCCTGGACATGGCGGGGGTCCGCCAGAAGTACGGGGACGAACGCGTTCCGGTGCTGGCCCTGCTGGCCGGCTGCGACCAGCTGCTGAACCCGCCGGACCTGCCGCTCGCGTACCGGAGCGTGCTGGCGGCGGTGGAGTCGGGGGAGCTGAGCGAGGCGCGCATCGACGAGTCGGTGCTGCGGATCCTGGAACTGAAGGCCCGACGGGGCCTGTTCGGGGCGCTTCCCTCGGAGGCAGGGGTGGACGCCGTCGTCGGGGTCCCCGATCACCTCTCCGCCGCCGACGGGATCGCGGCCGCCACGACGACCCTGCTGGCGAACCCGACAGGCCTGCTGCCCTTCGACGCGGACGAGGCGCCGCGGCTGCTCGTCACGGGCACGGACCCGGTCTCCCCCACGGGCACGACCGGACCCACCACGGCCGTTCTGGCGCGGGAACTGACCGCCCTGGGCTGCCGGGCGACGGCGGCGCCGCCCGCCCGCGCGGTGGCCGCCGCCGCCGGTCAGGCGGCGGTGCTCGTGTGCACGTACAACGTCCCGGAAGGAGAGAGCCCCCAGCGGGCGCTGGTCGCGGACCTCGTGGCCACCGGGGTGCCGGTGGTGCTGCTGGCGGTCCGCAATCCGTACGACCCGGCCCGGCTGCCCGCCTGCGCCGCCGAGCTGGCGACGTACTCCTGGACGGACGTGGAGATGCGGGCGGCGGCCCGGGTGCTCACCGGGGCGGTACGGCCCTCGGGCCGGCTCCCCGTCCCGGTGCCGGGCCGCTACCCGCTGGGCCACGGCCTGACGTACTGAAGGACGTCAGGCCGCGGCCATGGCTGCGGACGCAGGGGGCCTACGGGCGCAGCTGCTGGTCCCGTCGCGATTCCGGCTGGTCCAGGACCGCGTCCGGCGCCGCCAACGGCTGCGCCGCCGACGCCGCGCCGCCCGCGAGGGAGGGCGCGGCGGCCGGAGCCACTCCGGCCCACTGCTGGATCTTCGCGGTGGCCAGCGCCTTCTCGCCGTCGAGGAGCTTGGCGACGTTGGCCCCGTGGTTGGCGCCCGGCGCGATCATGACGTAGCTGTCGCGCACCCCGTAGCCGAGGTGGAACGGCTCGGACCCCCACGGGTCGTTCTGCCCGTACACGAACAGCATCTGGTTCGCGTTCTTGCGGACCCAGTTGTCCACGTCCCGCATGGCCGACGGCTGGAAGGTCATCGGGATGTCGCGGGGCACGAAGTTGCGCGGCGGCTGGTAGCCGTAGCGGCTCAGGCCGGCCAGGTGCGGCTGCTTGATGTCCGGGGAACCGAGCTGGGTGCCCGCCTGGTAGTAGTACGGCGTGTAGGTCTCCAGGCCCTGGTCCGCGTAGGCGGAGAAACCGGAGATCGTGTCGACCGTGTCCCAGATCTCCTGGTCGCTCGCGGTGGCGGCGTTGGGGATCGTGGCGCAGTCGGCGAGCAGGCTGTACTGCCAGAAGGCCCACACGTAGTCGAGCACGACGGCCTCGTAGGCCTTGTCGAGGTTGCCGACGGTGTTGAAGGTCCAGCCGTTCTCGGCGGCGGCGGCCGCGTACTTGGCCTCCAGCGGCTCACGGCGTACGAGCGCCTCGCGCTGCACCGCGTTCAGCTTGTCGCGGCACTCCTTGGTGCCGACGCCCGCGAAGAACCGGTCGTAGGCCGAGTCCTCCTTGTTGACGACGTCGTTGGGCGCGACGTACGCGACGACACCGTCCATGTCGCGCGGGTAGAAGCGCTCGAAGTACGTCGCCGTCATGCCGCCCTTGCTGCCGCCCGTGGCCAGCCAGTTCTTCGTGTAGATCTTCTTCAGGGCGGTGAAGAGGCGGTGCTGGTCGCTGGCGGCCTGCCAGATGGTCAGGTCGTCCCAGTTGGCCGGGTCGGGCCGCGAGGGCGTGAAGAATCGATACTCCAGCGACACCTGGTTGCCGTCGACGATGGTCGTCGGCTCGCTGCGGCGCGGGCTGGTGTTGACGTTGTAACCCGAGGTGTAGAAGACCGTCGGGCGCGACACGTCCTTGTGCAGCAGGGTCAGGCGCTGCTTGAAGGTGCCCTTCCACGGCTGCCGGTGGTCGACCGGCTGCTCGTAGTTCAGTACGAAGAAGCGGTAGCCGGGGTACGGCTTCTCCTCGATCAGGCTCATCCCGGGAATGCCGAGGATCCTGTCCTTGATGTCCGCGGCGGCGGCCGGCTCCGCGGCTGTGGCCGCTTGTGCCGTGAAGCCGGCCGCGCCCATGGTGCCGATCAGCACCACGAGCGACAGCAGCCATCCGAGCGTCTTGCGCATTCACCCTCCCCTTGAGTTCACTTCGGTCGCCGTGAACCTAGCGGGGTCAACGCGCCGCTGACCAGACCAAGTTGGGTCGCTCCCTCAGCACAGGATCCAGCCGGAGCCGGCCGAGCCGGTCGATCCGGCCCCCACGGAGCCCTTCACGTGCACGCACCGGTTGATCGCGCCGACCGTGACGGGCCCGGCGTAGCGGGTGAACCGCCCCGCATCGCGTACGGGGGCTCCGCCGCGCGGCTGGATGCTCACCGCCATCTCCCGCCGCTCCCCCGGGATCCGCGCCACGGCCAGCGCGCAGGCCTGCGTACGGGTCTTGTACACGCGCACCTCGCCCGTCTCGAACGGCACGGTCCGCACGAGACGGCCCTCGCAGAGCCCGGCCCACGCCCCGGTCCCGGCCTGGGCGGCGTGTGCGGCCGTCCCCGTGAACAGCCCGCCGACACTGAGCCACAGCGCCGCCGTGAACACCCCGAGGGACACGGCCCCCCCCGGCCGCGCCCCCGCCTCCCCTTGAGCATCCCGTCCCCCATCGCTCGTACGTGCAACGTGCGCACGCACGTACGACACCCGGACCCCCGGGAAGGTTGCGGTGGGCAACGGCTCCGGCCGCCGCGTTCACGTGGGGTTCACATCGCACGGGCCGCGCGGTCGACGACCGACGCCGGCGACCCCTACCTCGTACGAGTGCATGCGCGACGTCCCGACGGCGGAACGGGACGGCCCCATCGAGCCCGACACTACGCTGGGTGGCCGATCGACCGCACGACGTAGCCACGAAAGGCCATGACATGACGACGACCGACCTGCTCGACCGCAAGCTGGAGCGCGCCTTCACGCACCTGGACGCCGACGACAGCGGCGTGATCGACGAGCACGACATCATCGCGCTCGGCTCCCGGCTGCTGTCGGCCCTCGGCGAGCCGGCGACCTCCCCGAAGGCCGACGCGGTGATGGGCGGGCTGGTCGACTTCTGGCAGGAGCTCTTCACCGAACTGGACGTGGATCGGGACGGCAAGCTCACGCCCGAGGAGTACTCCCTGGGCATGACCCGGCTGTACAAGGACGGCGGCGCGGCCTACGACCGGTCCTTCCGGCCGATGATCGAGGCGATCCTCACGATCGTGGACACCGACGGCGACGGCCGCATCAGCCCCGAGGAGTTCCTCAAGGCCCAGAGCGCCTTCGACACCGAGCTGGCACGCGCCGACACGGAGGCCCTGTTCGCGAGGATCGACAAGAACCACGACGGCTTCCTGTCCGTGGACGAGCTCCTCGACGCCGTCCGCGAGTACTACACGGGCAGCGACGAGGACGCCCCGGGCAACCTGCTCTTCGGCGAACTCTGATCGGTGCGGGGGCAGGGGCCCGTCTCGAACTCCCTTCGTCGCCCGGAGGGCGGCCCCGCGGCGTCTGGTGCGTGCTCTCGGTGCGCCGGGCGGAAGCCCGCGTACTGGACGTACTCGGGCTTCCGCCCGGTGCGGCGAGAGCGCGTGCCAGGCGTCGCGGGGCAGACGGGAGTTTGACGACAGGCCCTAGGCGGCCGCCCGCTCGTCCTCCCCGACGAAGGTGCGCCACAGCTCGGCGTACCGGCCGCCGCGCGCCAGGAGTTCGGCGTGGCTGCCGTCCTCCACGACCCGGCCTCGGTCCATGACCACCACCCGGTCGGCACGGGCCGCGGTGGTCAGCCGGTGGGCGACCACCAGGGTGGTGCGCTTGCCCGCGAGGCGGTCGGTGGCCTGGTTGACCTGGGCCTCGGTGGCCAGGTCCAGGGCCGCGGTGGCCTCGTCGAGCAGCAGCACGTCCGGGTCGACGAGCTCGGCGCGGGCCAGCGCGATCAGCTGGCGCTGCCCGGCGGAGAGGTTGCGCCCGCGCTCGGCGACCGTGTGCAGGTAGCCGCCGTCGAGCGTGGCGATCATGTCGTGGGCGCCGACCGCTCGCGCGGCGGCCTCCACCTCGGCGTCGCCCGCGTCGGGCTTCCCGTAGGCGATGGCGTCACGGACCGTCCCCGGGAAGAGGTACGGCTCCTGGGGGACGACGCCCAGCCGGTGGCGGTAGCCCGTCAGGTCGAGCTCCCGCAGGTCGGTGCCGTCCGCGGTGACCCGGCCCGAGGTGGGGTCGTAGAACCGGGCCACCATCTTGACCAGCGTGGACTTGCCGGCCCCGGTCTCGCCGACGAACGCGACGGTCTGCCCGGCGGGTATCCGCAGGTCGATGCCGGCCAGCGCCTCGCCCTTCTCGCCCCGCTCCTCGGCCGTCCCGTACTGGAAGCGGACGTTCTCGAAGGCGATCTCCCCGCGCAGCGCCGACACCTCTCGGGGTGCCTCGGCGTGCGGGGTGGTGGTGGGCTCGCGCAGCAACTGCTGGATGCGGCCGAGGGAGACGGTCGCCTGCTGGTAGCCGTCGAAGACCTGGGAGAGCTGCTGGACCGGGGCGAAGAACAGGTCGATGTAGAGCAGGTACGCGACGAGCGCGCCGGTGGTCAGCGTCCCGGCCTCGACCCGGCCCGCGCCCACGATCAGCACGGCGGCGGCCGCGCCCGAGGACAGCAGCTGGACGAAGGGGAAGTAGACGGATATCAGCCACTGGCCGCGGACCCTGGCCTCGCGGTACGAGTCGCTGCGCTCGGCGAACCGGGCGGCGCCCGCGTACTCGCGGCGGAAGGCCTGGACGATGCGCAGCCCGGACACGGACTCCTGCAGGTCGGCGTTGACGAGGCTGACCCGGTCGCGGGCGAGCTCGTACGCGGCCACGGACTTGCGGCGGAAGACGACCGTGCCGACCACCAGCACCGGCAGGGTCGCGAAGACGATCAGCGCCAGCTCGACGTCGAGGACGAGCAGGGCGACCAGGATCCCGAAGAAGGTGAACACGGAGACGACCGCAGTGACGAGCCCGGTCTGCAGGAAGCTCGACAGCGAGTCCACGTCCGTGGTCATCCGGGTCATGATCTTGCCGGTCAGTTCGCGCTCGTAGTAGTCGAGGCCGAGGCGTTGGAGCTGGGCGAAGATCTTGACGCGGAGCGAGTACAGGACGCGCTCGCCGGTGCGGCCGGTCATCCGGGTCTCGGCGAACTGCGCGGCCCACTGGGCGACGACGACGGCGAGCGCGAGCCCGGCGGCCACCCAGACGGCGCCGAGGGCGGCCTGTTCCACGCCCTTGTCGATGCCGTGCCGGATCAGGATCGGCAGGAGCAGCCCGGCGCCCGCGTCGAGGGCGACGAGGCCGAGGCTGATGGCGAGCGGCGCCCAGAAGCCGCGGAGCAGACGGCGCAGGCCGTAGCTCTCCTCGGGGGCCGCGGCGCTGTCCTCGTCCACGGCGGGCTCGTCGTCGGCGGGCGGCAGCGCGGCCACCTGCGCGAGCAGTTCGGGGGTGGCGGGCATGCCGGCGACGGCTCCTGCCATGGAGTGCCCCGCGCCGGGGGCGCCGGCGCCGGCGGCGGGCGCCTTCGCACCGGCCATCCCGGCCTCCTTGGCGTCCTCGGCCTCCTGGGATTCCTCCTGTCGCCGCCACAGCTCGGGGGTCACCCCGTCCACGACGCGGCGCTTGGCGTTGACGGGCTCGGAGTCGATCTCCGCCTCGATCTCCAGGTCCCGTTCGAGGTCCCGCTCGAACTCGGCCATGGCGGGGGCGTCCGGGGTGCGCGGGGAGCCCGCGCCGAGGGCGTCGGGGTCGGTGAGCAGCCGCCGGTACAGCGCGGAGCCGCGCTCCAGCTCCTCGTGGGTGCCGATGTCGGCGAGCCGCCCGTGCTCCAGTACGGCTATGCGGTCGGCCAGCGCGAGCGTCGAGCGGCGGTGGGCGATCAGCAGGGTGGTCCGGCCCGCCATGACGGAGCGCAGGGCCTCGTGGATCTCGTGCTCGACCCGGGCGTCGACGGCGGAGGTGGCGTCGTCGAGGAGCAGCAGCCGGGGGTCGGTGATGATCGCGCGGGCGAGCGCGATGCGCTGCCGTTGGCCGCCGGAGAGCGTGAGCCCCTGCTCGCCCACCTTGGTGTCGTAGCCGGCGGGCAGGGCCTCGATGAACCCTTCGGCCTGTGCGGCGCGTGCGGCAGCCCGGATCTGCTCCTCGGTGGCCTCCGGGTGCCCGTAGGCGATGTTCGCCCGGATGGTGTCGGAGAAGAGGAAGGAGTCCTCGGGCACGAGGCCGATCGCCCCGCGCAGGGAGGCGTAGGTCAGCTCGCGCACGTCGTGTCCGCCGACGCGGACGGCTCCGCGGTCGGCATCGTAGAACCGGGGCAGCAGCAGCGAGACGGTCGACTTCCCGCTTCCGGAGGCGCCGACGACGGCGACGGTCTCCCCCTCCGCCACCGTCAGCGAGAACCCGTCGAGGACGGGGCGCTCGGGGTCGTACCCGAAGCGGACGTCCTCGAACTCCACGGTCGCGGGCGCGTCCGCGGGCAGCTCGTGCTCGCCCTCGCGGATCACGGGCTGGGTGTCGATGAGCTCGAAGACCCGCTCCACGCCGGCGCGCGCCTGCTGCCCGACGGTCAGCACCATGGCGAGCATGCGGACGGGTCCGACGAGCTGGGCGAGGTAGGTGGAGAAGGCGACGAAGGTACCGAGCGTGATGTGTCCGTTGGTGGCCATCCAGCCGCCGAGGGCGAGCATCGCGACCTGCCCGAGGGCGGGTACGGCCTGGAGGGCGGGGGTGTAGCGCGAGTTCAACCGGATGGTGCGCATCCGGCCGGCGAAGAGCCTGCGGCCGGCCTCGCGCAGCTTCCCGCTCTCCTGCTGTTCCTGCCCGAAGCCCTTGACCACGCGTACGCCGGTCACGGCGCCGTCGACGACGGTCGCGACGGCGGCGGCCTGCCCCTGGGCCCACCAGGTGGCCGGGAACAGCTTCTTGCGGCTGCGCTTGGCGATGAACCAGAGCGCGGGGGCCATGAGCAGCGCGACGAGGGTCAGCAGCGGGGAGAGCGCCAGCATGATCCCGAGGGATATCCCGAAGAGCAGGAAGTTCCCGATGGTCATGGGCAGCATGAACAGCAGCCCCTGGATCAGCTGCAGGTCGCTGGTGGCCCGCCCGATGACCTGACCGGTGGACAGCTCGTCCTGCCGCCGCCCGTCGAGGCGGGCGATGGTGTCGTACATGTCGGTGCGCAGGTCGTGCTGCACGTCGAGGGCGAGCCGCCCGCCGTAGTACCGGCGTACGTAGGTGAGGCCGTAGACGAGGACGGCCGCGCCTATGAGCATCCCGGCCCAGGGCCCCATGGGCTTGCTCCGGTCGCCGATGACGTCGTCGATGATCACCTTGGTGACCAGCGGCACGAGCGCCATGACGGCCATGCCGGCCAGGGAGGACCCGAGCGCGAGCAGCACATTGGCCTTGTAGCGCCAGGTGTAGGCGGTCAGCCGCCTGCCCCACCCCTGTTTGTCCCCAGCCGCTGTCTCTGCCGCCGCCACGTGAGGCCTCCCCGTTCGTCCTGTCCTGCCGGAAGCGCCAACGCCCCGACCGGCGGATTTCATCCCGCCGCAACAATTCGAACGTGTACGCCCAGAGCCTCCGGCGCACCGCGGGGGCGCCCGAACGTGCGGGGCCCTCGGATCATGCCGGGCCCGGCATGATCCGAAAGACAGGCCCTAAAGGTGCGTCGGCGCGAACATCCGGAGCGTGGCCGGGAGCACCAGCACCGAGGGCCCGGGGGTGGTGAGGGACTTCTTCAGGTCGTCCTTCAGGGCTTCCGGGCTCGTCGTGGCGGCCGGGACGCCGAAGGACTCCGCCAGGGCCACGAAGTCGGGACGGGCGAGCTCGGTGGCCGTCGTACGCCCCTCGAAGGAGGCGGTGTTGTACTCCCGCAGGATGCCGTAGCCGCCGTCGTCCACGATCAGCCAGGTGACGTCCAGGTCGTGCTGGCGGGCGGTGGCCAGGTCGGCGACCGAGTACATCGCGCCGCCGTCGCCCGAGACCGCGAGGACGGGGGTGTCCGGCTCGGCCACGCACGCGCCGAGCGCGGCGGGGAACGCGTAGCCGAGGCCGCCCGCGCCCTGGGCCGAGTGCATGGTGTTGGGATGCTTCGCGTCGAAGGCGGACCAGGCCCAGTACGACAGGATCGTCATGTCCCAGAAGGACGGGGAGCGGGGCGGCAGGGCCGCGCGGATCGAGGTCAGGAGCCGCTGCTCCAGGGCGAGGTCCTGCGGGGCGAGACGCTCGGCGACCGCGGCGAGGAGCGCGCGGACCCGCTCGGCGGCCTCGTCGTCGGGCCGGGGCTCCACCGTTTCCAGGAGGGCCTGGAGGGCGAGGCGGGCGTCGGCGTGGATGCCGAGGGCCGGGTGGTTGGACTCCAGCTTGCCGAGGTCGGCCTCGATCTGGACGACCCGGCCGGTGGGGAAGAACGTGTGGTAGTTCGAGGACAGCTCGCCCAGGCCCGAGCCGACGACGAGCAGGACGTCGGCGTCCTCCAGGAAGTCCGTCATGTGACGGTCCTCCAGCCAGGACTGGAGCGACAGCGGGTGCGTCCACGGGAAGGCGCCCTTGCCGCCGAAGGTGGTGACGACGGGGGCGTTCAGGCGTTCCGCCAGCTGCCTGAGCTTGCCGGAGGCGTCGGCTCGGACGACTCCGCCACCCGCGATGATCACCGGGCGTTCGGCCTTCGACAGCCAGTGCGCGGCCAGGGCGGTGAGCTCCGGGCGCGGGGCCGCTTCGTGCGGGGTCGCGTCGACACCGGTGACCTGCGGGATCAACGTCTCCGCGCGCAGCACGTCCTCGGGGATCTCCACCCAGACCGGGCCGTGCGGGGCGGTCAGCGCCGACTCCCAGGCCTCCGCGATCACGGAGGGGATCTGGGAGGGGGTACGGGCGGTGTGGACCGACTTCACCACGTCGCGGAAGGAGGCGGCCTGGTCCCGCAGCTCGTGCAGGTGGCCGCGCCGGCCGCCGCCGAGGCCGGGGGTCGGGACCTGGGAGGAGATCGCGAGGACGGGGGCCGATGCCGCCGCCGCCTCGGCGAGGGCGGGCAGCGCCATGAGGGCGCCCGGGCCGGTCGACAGGAGCAGCGGGACTGCCTCCCCGGTGAGGCGGCCGTACGCGTCGGCCGCGAAGGCCGCGTTGTTCTCCGTACGGAGCCCGATCAGCCGGAGGTCGGAGCGGCCGACCGCGTCGAAGAGGGCGAGGGCGTGCTGCCCGGGCAGTCCGAACACGGTGGTCGCGCCGAGCGAGCGCAGGGACTCCACGACCAGGTCCCCGCCCGTCCGCCCGGGCGGCGGCGCGAGTGCGGCCGCCGTCTGGGCTTCGGTGGGACGGAGTACCAGGTCGTGGTCGTGCGTCACGTGCGTGCGTGCCCTTCGTGCTGTGCTGCTCGGGCCGCCCGCTTCGCCTTACTTCGCCTTGGAGGCGGCGATCTGGCGGCTCATGATCGTGGTCAGCTCGTACGCGGTGTGCGAGGCCGCGACCGAGGTGATCTCCGCGTGATCGTACGCCGGGGCGACCTCGACGACGTCGGCCGAAACCAGGTTGCAGGAGGACAGGCCCCGGATGATCTCCAGGAGCTCGCGGGAGGTCATGCCGCCGGCCTCGGGGGTGCCGGTGCCGGGCGCGTGGGCCGGGTCGAGCACGTCGATGTCGATGGAGATGTAGAGGGGGCGGTCGCCGATGCGCTGGCGCAGCTGGTCGGCGACCTCGTCGGCGCCGCGGCGGTAGACGTCGGCGGAGGTGACGATGCCGAAGCCCATCTTGGCGTCGTCGTCCAGGTCCTGCTTGCCGTAGAGCGGACCGCGGGTGCCGACGTGGGACAGCGCCTCGGTGTCGAGGATGCCCTCCTCGACGGCGCGGCGGAACGGGGTGCCGTGGGTGTACTCGGCGCCGAAGTAGGTGTCCCAGGTGTCCAGGTGCGCGTCGAAGTGCAGCAGGGCGACCGGGCCGTGCTTCTTGGCGACGGAGCGCAGCAGGGGCAGCGCGATGGTGTGGTCGCCACCGAGGGTCATCAGGCGGGAACCGGCGCCGAGCAGCTCGTCGGCGGCCGCCTCGACCGTCTCGACGGCCTCGTTGATGTTGAAGGGGTTCACGGCGATGTCGCCGGCGTCGGCGACCTGCGCGAGGGCGAAGGGGGAGGCGTCCTGGGCCGGGTTGTACGGACGCAGGAGGCGCGAGGCCTCGCGGATCGCGTTGCCGCCGAAGCGGGCGCCGGGGCGGTAGGAGACACCCGAGTCGAAGGGCACGCCGACGACGGCGACGTCGGCGGAACCGACCTCGTCGAGGCGGG
This sequence comes from Streptomyces sp. NPDC001717, assembly GCF_042892775.1. NCBI lineage: Bacteria > Bacillati > Actinomycetota > Actinomycetes > Kitasatosporales > Streptomycetaceae > Streptomyces > Streptomyces sp. NPDC001717. Next base: position 112,998 of record NZ_JBIAUK010000006.1, read on the forward strand.
GCAGCCGGGCGAAGGTCGCGGGGCCCGCGTAGCGCGGGATGCGGGAGGAGTCGACGGGTCCGCGCGGCTGCGTGCTCATGGCTGTGCCTCTTTCTCTGGCCTGACGTGTGCGGTCCTTCGAGCGTAAGCGGACGTCGAAGGGGTGCGAAGTGTACGTTTTATCCACTGCACCTTCTCGACCTGTACGGAGTATCCATGCGGCCGTCCCCCGGTGATGCGGAGCGATCGGGCACGCGGCCCACGCCGCCGACGGAGCCGGTGCGGCTCGCCGCGCTGCTGGGCACGGAGGAACTGGGCCTGCGCCTGCTGGCGGGCGGGGGCGGGGGCGGGGGCATCGCCGCGGTGGACGTCCACGGCGTCCACGCCTCGGAAATGGCGGACCCGTCCCCCTACCTGCTGGGCGGCGAACTCCTCCTGACGGCGGGCACGGACCTGGCGGGCCTCGCGGGGGCGGGGGTTGTCGGAGTCGATGCCGCCGAGTACGTGGAACGGCTCGTGCGGGCCGGGGCGGCGGCGCTCGGATTCGGGGTCACGCCCGTGCACGAGCTCGTGCCGCAGGCCCTGCTCGACGCCTGCGACCGGTACGGGCTGCCACTGCTGGAGGTGCCTCCGCGGACCCCGTTCACGGCGGTCGCCCGCGCCGTCTGGCGGCTGATGGCGCAGGCCCGCACCCGCGAGCTGCGGCGGGTGACCGAGGCCCAGCAGTCCCTGGCGGCCGCCGCCGCCCGCCCCGATCCGGTCCCGGCGGTCCTGTCCCGCCTCACGGCGAGCCTGGGCGGGTGGGCTGCCCTGCTGACCCCGGAGCCGACGAGCCCGCCCACGGCGAGCGCGGCCACCGCCCCCCGGCCCGGCCCGGGCACCGGCCGGGGGGCGGGCACCAACCCGGGCGAGGGCACCGGCGCCAGGACCCGGGCGGGCGCCGAGACCGACACCGACGAGGGCGCCGACGCGGCTGCCGGAGCCGGGACCGACACGACCACGAGCCCCGGGACGGGCACGGACGCCGGAAGTGGGGCGGCCGTGGGCGCCGGAACCGGGACAGGCGCGGACACCGGGACAGGCGCGGGCGCCGGGGTGGGCAGGGGTCACCGGGAGGGCGTGACCGGGGTCGGGGAGCGGGGCGGGGTCGTGCTGGTTCCCGGGTTCCGCCCGGCCAGGGCACCGGCATCCACAGGGGCCGGGTTCCAGCCCGGCGCGGAGGCGCTCGGGGCGCTGGCCGCGCTCGCGGAGCGGGTCGGTCGCGGGGGCGTCGCGACGGCCACCGACACCCTCGGCGGGACGCACCTCGCCGCCTACGCCGTCGGCGGCGGCGGACACGTGCTCGTACTGGCCACCCCCGCCCGCACTCCCGGCGACCACACCATCGCCTCCGTCGCGGTCGTGCTGCTGAGCCTGCTCACCGCGCACCGCCCGGCCGGTTCGGAGGCCGCCGCACTCACCGGGCTCCTCCTCGGCGGTGACCCGGCACAGGCCCTCACCCCCGGACCCTGGTACGTCGTCCACGCCCGCGGCGCCGCCGACCCGCACGCCCTCGCGGCCGCGCTGGGCACCGTACTGCTGGACCCGCGCCCGGACGACGTACGCCTGCTCACCGAGCGGGAGCCCACCCCGCAGCCGGGGTGGCGCCTGGGGGTGAGCGCCCCGGCCGGCCCGGAGGCCCTGGCGGCGGCCGACGCCCAGGCCCGGCGCGCACTCCAGCGCGCCGAGGCCGCCCGCACCCCGCTCGCCCGCCACGCGGACCGCGGATTCGCGGGGCTGGTCGGCGAGGCGGAGGCCCGCGCGCACGCCGAGGCACTGCTCGCGCCGCTGAGCCCCGCCCTCCGCGCCACCCTGCGCGCCTGGCTGGCCCACCACGGCAGCTGGGACCGCACCGCCGCCGCCCTCGGAGTCCACCGCAACACCGTCCGCCAACGCATCGCCCGCTGCGCCGCCCTCCTGGACCGCGACCTCGACGACCCGGACACCCGCATGGAGTTGTGGTTCGCCCTGCGCCGGGACCCGGAGGCGTGAGGGGCGGTGCGCAGACCCGCCGCCGGTGTCACTCCGACCGGGGGGATCCGTACGCCGGACATCTCAACCCACGTGTGACTCCCCCGCCGACGTGAGATGGCTCAGTCGCCGACGCGGTCCAAAGACCCGTCGCGCACTCGTCTCAGCCTCCACCGAAACGGAGATTCCATGCGACGCGTCCTCGCGACCGCGCTCCTCACCCTCGTCGCCAGTGCCGCCGGCACGGTGACGGCCACCGCCCAGGGCGAACACTTCATCGGGGCGATCACCTGCACGAAGTCGCTCACCTCGGGCCTCACGTGCAGCGGCAAGGCGGCCGGTCTCGGCAACCGCCCCACCGCCGCCTTCCTCACGGCGGATTCCGTCCAGGCCGAGTACATCTGCGTGAACCGGGGCGGCAACACCGCTCCCGGTCAGGGCACCGAGTTCAACACCGTGGTCGGCCCCACGAGGAACTTCAACCCGCGCAACGGCCAGATCACCTTCACCAACGTGAACCTCCCGATCCCGGAGGCTCCTTCCTCGCGGGACGTCTGCCCCAACGGGAACTGGACCGTCAACCTCACCCGGGTCGAGTACGACCACGTCGTCCTGCACATCCAGCAGGGCGGCACCGACATCCTCTTCAAGGACCTCGGCGACATCGTGATCCCGCCCGAGGGCACCGTGGTGTTCTGACGACCGGGCACCGGCCCGAAGGCAGGGCTTCCCGGCCGCTCGTGGGTTTCGAACCCTCCGAGCGGCGCCGGGAGGCCCTGCCTCGCGTGCGCCCCCGGCCACGGCACAAAGCCCTCGCGGCCGTTCGCGGCCACTGCGAGGATGGCCCGATGCCCTCCGACCGCCCCGGCCGCCCCGAACCGCTCCCCGAACCGCTCCCCGATCCGCCCGCCGAGCCGCTCCGCGAGCCCTGGCTGCGCGGCATCGCCGCCCATCCCGCCGCGCCCCCGGACGTCCTCGTACGCCTCCTGGACCCGGCCGCCCGAGAGGTCTGGACGGTCCTCTGCGAAGAGCGCGACCTCCCGCCTGCCGTCGTCGACGCCGTACTCGCCCACCCCGAGCGTGCGGTCCGCCGCGCCTTCGCCCGCAATCCCCACGTCGATCCCGCCCAGCGCGGCCGGCTCGTGCGCGACCCGGACTCTCTGGTGCGGGCCTCGCTCGCCGGGGGTTCCCGGGTCCGGTCGGGCCGGATCCGCCCGCTGCCCGACGAGGTCATCGAGGCCCTGCTGACCGCGCGAAACGATCCGGCCCTCAACACGCACGTCACCGCGAACGAGATCTGCTGGGAGCTGGAGGCCTCCCAGCAGATACCGCTGTCCTTCCGCCGCCGGCTGCCCGAGCACGCGAACCCCGAGCTGCGGGCCTACGGGATCCGGTCCGGCGGGTGGGACCGGCTGACCCGCGAACAACAGAAGGCCCTCCTGGCCGATCCGGACCCCACCGTGCGCGAGGCGGCCCAGGAGGCCGCGCACCGGGCCTCCCGCGACCTCGACCCCGAGGCCCTGGCGGCCGAGCTGCCCGAGCAGAACGGCCACCACCGGCAGCACCTGCTCATGAACCTCCCCGTGTCCCGGGCCGTGGTCGAGGCCTGTCTCGCCGAGGGCCGCAACCTCTACGAGTTGGCCTACAACCGCCGCACCCCCGCAGACGCCGTCGCCCGCCTCGCCCGCGACCCCGATCCCGAGGTCCGCGCGGCCGTCGCGGCCCGGGCCGACATCGGCCCGGCCCTCCTGGAGGAACTGGCCGAGGACCCGGACGAGAAGGTCCGCAGGCGCGCACGGATCCACCCGCTGCCCCGCACCTGGGCGCAGCGCGACGTCCTCGACCACGCCGTCTTCCACAGCTTCGGCTGCGCCTGTGCGTTCGTCGACGCCCACGCGGAGCAGGAGAGCGGCTGGTACACCGACTGCGCCCGCTCCGAGCACGAGGACCTGCGCCGAATCGCCGCCACCTACCGGCTGCTGCCCGCCGAGCCGGCGGCGCTGCTGGCCGAGGACCCGGCCGCGGACGTGCGGCACGCGCTGGCCGCTCACCACCCCCTCGCCCCGCCCGCGCTGGTGCTCGACGCCTTCCTCGCCCGCCCCTGGCAGCGCCCGCACCTGCTGGCGCTGCCGAACCTGCCCCGCACCGGGCTCGGGCACCTCCTCGGCCACGAGGACCCGGAGGTCCGCGCGCTGGCCGCCGCCGACGTCACGGCGGACGAGCCGCCCGTACGGCTGCTCTCGGATCCCGAAGCCCTCGTGCGCAGGGCCGCCGCCGCGAGCCCGCTGCTCCCCGCCGAGCTCCTCGCGGAGCTCCTGGAGGACCCGGCGACGGCCGAGGGCGCCGCGGCCAACCCGGGCCTGCCGGCCGCCCGCCTCCACGAGCTGCTGGACCGGCTCGGCGTGCCGGGCTGACCTCCGCACCGCAGTGGCGTACCGCACTCTGGACACGGAGGACAACTCGCCGGTAACTTAATCTGAGCAAGCGCTTAGGCATAAGCGGCGGACCGCCGCGACCGAAGGGAGCCGGCTGTGCGCCGTACCGTTTTCAACGAGGACCACGAGGCGTTCCGCGAGACCATCCGCGCCTTCATCGAGGCCGAGGTCGTCCCCGTCTACGACGAGTGGTTCGCCGCGGGCCAGGCTCCGCGCGACTTCTACTACAAGCTCGGCGAGCTGGGCGTCTTCGGCATCAACGTGCCCGAGGAGTTCGGTGGCGCGGGCCTGGACACCCACAAGTTCGAGGCCGTCCTCTACGAAGAGACCTCCCGCGCGGGCGTCAACTTCGGCGGTTCCGGCGTGCACGTGCTGCTCGCCCTCCCGTACATCAAGATGCTGGCCGACGACGAGCAGAAGAAGCGTTTCCTTCCGAAGTTCGTCACCGGTGAGGAGATGTGGGCCCTCGCGATGACCGAGCCGGGCACCGGCTCCGACGTCGCGGGCATGAAGACCACCGCCAAGCTCTCCGAGGACGGCACGCACTACGTCCTCAACGGCGCCAAGACCTTCATCACCGGTGGCGTCCACGCCGACCGCGTGATCGTCTGCGCGCGCACCTCCGCCCCGTCGGCCGAGGACCGCCGCTTCGGCATCTCCCTGTTCGCCGTGGACACCAAGTCCGAGGGCTACTCCATCGGCCGCAAGCTGGACAAGCTCGGCCTGAAGACCTCCGACACCGCCGAGCTGGCGTTCGTCGACGTGAAGGTGCCGGTCGAGGACCTGCTCGGCGAGGAGGGCAAGGGCTTCTACTACCTCGGCCACAACCTGGCGTCCGAGCGCTGGGGCATCGCCTTCGGCGCGTACGCCCAGGCCGCCGCGGCCGTCCGGTTCGCCCAGCAGTACGTCACGGACCGCACCGTCTTCGGCAAGCCGGTCTCGCACTTCCAGAACACCAAGTTCGAACTGGCCGCCTGCCAGGCCGAGGTGGACGCGGCCCAGGCCGTCGCCGACCGCGCCCTGGAGGCCCTGGACGCCCACGAGCTGACCCCGGCCGAGGCCGCCAGCGCCAAGCTGTTCTGCACCGAGGTCGCCCACCGCGTCATCGACCGCTGCCTCCAGCTGCACGGCGGCTACGGCTACATGAACGAGTACCCGATCGCCCGCCTGTACGCCGACAACCGCGTCAACCGCATCTACGGCGGCACCAGCGAGATCATGAAGTCCATCATCGCCAAGTCCATGGGCCTGTAAGTCCTCGATCCCTCAAGGCACTTACGCTTCCCCCATGAACGAGTCGCTGACGACGCTCCTCGATCTGCTCGACCTGGAGCAGATCGAGGAGAACATCTTCCGCGGTACCAGCCGCCCTTCGCTGGTACCGCGCGTCTTCGGTGGCCAGGTCGCGGCCCAGGCACTGGTCGCGGCCGGGCGGACCGTGCCCGCGGACCGCACCGCGCACTCGCTGCACTCGTACTTCCTGCGCGCCGGGGACGCGGGCGCGCCCATCGTCTACTCGGTGGACCGGATCCGCGACGGGCGTTCCTTCACCACCCGCCGCGTGGTCGCCGTCCAGCACGGCCAGCCGATCTTCCACCTCTCGGCGTCGTTCCAGACGTACGAGGAGGGCCTCGACCACCAGGCCGCGATGCCCGCCGCCCCGGACCCGGAGTCCCTGCCGACGGCGGAGCAGTCCCTGCCCGAGTACCGGGACGTCTTCCGCGACCCGGGCGTGGTGGAGCGGCTGATCGCGGCGCGCGGCGCGGTGGACCTGCGGTACGCCACGACCCCGCCGTGGGGCAGCGTCGGCGAACCCATCGCACCGCACACGCAGGTGTGGTTCCGTACGGCCGACAAGCTGGACAGCGACGATCCGCTGCTGCACACCTGCCTGGCCACGTACGTCTCGGACATGACCCTGCTCGACTCGGTGCTGCTCGCGCACGGGCGGGGCGGCTGGGCCGTCGGCGACGTGGTCGGGGCCTCGCTGGACCACGCGATGTGGTTCCACCGGCCGTTCCGCGCCGACGAATGGCTGCTGTACGACCAGGAGTCCCCCTCGGCAGCCGCCGGCCGCGGCCTCGGCCAGGCCCGCATCTGGACCCAGGACGGGCGCCTCGCCGTCACCGTCATCCAGGAAGGCGTCGTGCGCGTTCCGCGTGCCTGACCCGGGGCCGTTCCGCCGAACGGCCCATCAGCCCCGAAGGCCGGCACGGGGGCCCACGCCCTGCCGCACCACGGTGCGGTGCGTCCGCGACCGCACGCGGGGACGGCTCGCGGCCCGTGCGGAGCGGATGCCGTCCCGCCCGGCCGCGTCTACGTTCCGATGACATGACGCACATGACCGGCGACCGGCACTCCGGCCCCACCCGTCGCGCCCTCCTCCTCTCCGGAGCGGGCGCGGTCGCGGTCGCGACGGGCTGCACCCGCAGTGGGGCGAACGGGTCTCCGGCGGCCGCCACGAGCGGCCCCGCCACCCCCAGCGCGTCCGCGGCCGGCATCACCCCGGGCGTGATGACGCTGTTCGAGGACCCGGGGTACAACTTCAACGGGCTCCTCGCGCTCGGCGCCTCGGGGGCGGGCGCCGCCGAGGTCGGCGAGGTCCTCACGGCCGTGAACGGGATCAACGGGGCCGGGCTGAGCGCGCAGACGTACGTGGAGACCTTCCGCAAGCTCGGCGACCAGCTCGTGAAGCCCCCGCCCGGCGCCCCGGCCGACGGGCAGACCAAACGGTTCCGGGCGCTGCGCGCCGCCCAGTACTACGGCCAGGCGCTGTTCTTCGTCCTCGGTTCCGACGACCCGGGTGCCGAGGAGAAGCTGTACAAGGCGGGCCGCGGAGCCTGGGACGCCTTCTGCGACCTGTGCGAACCCGCGCCGGTGAAGGCCGAGGTCCCCTACGGGACGACGCCGCTGCCCGTGTGGTTCTTCCGGCCGGACACGTCCGCCGCGCCCCGCCCCACCGTGATCCTGACCAACGGCAGCGACGGCCAGAACGTGGACATGTGGACCTACGGGGTCCCGGCCGCGCTCGAGCGCGGCTGGAACGCGCTCGTCTACGACGGGCCCGGCCAGGGGCAGCTGCTCTTCGTCGACCAGGTGGTGTTCACCCCCACCTGGGAGAAGGTCGTCACTCCCCTGGTCGACTGGCTGACGGCGCGCGCCGACGTGGATCCCGGCCGGATCGCCCTGACCGGTCTGAGCATGGCGGGAGACCTCGCGCCGAGGGCGGCGGCGTTCGAGCACCGGATCGCGGCCCTCGTGGCCATGCCCGGCTGCGTGGAGCCGTGGCTGGGCTTCCCGCCGGAGATCCGGAAGATCCTCACCCCCGACAAGCAGCAGACCAACGACATCTGGAACAAGGAGGTCGTTCCCGAACTGCCCCCGGACGCGGTCGACGTGATGAAGAAGCGCTTCGAGCCCTTCTCCGTTCCGGCCATGCTCGAAGCCCGCCGGGGCAAGCTGTTCACCGACTTCTACACCCCCGCCACCCGCATCAAGGCCCTGTCGATCACCGACGTCGTCGGCCGCATCAAGGCTCCGACCCTGGTGCTGGACTACGAGGGCGAGCAGTTCTACCCGGGGCAGCCCCGCCTGATGTACGAGGCCCTCACGTCCCCGAAGGACTACGTCAAGCTGACCGCGCAGCAAGGCGCTCAGCTGCACTGCTCCCCCATGGCACCGCAGCTGCACTGCGAGGTCGTCTTCGACTGGCTCCAGAAGACCATGGCGGGCGGCCGCTGACCGGGCGCCACGGCCCGGTCAGTCCCACCAGAACGACCAGTGGTCCGTGCCGATCAGCGCCTCCTCGGCGTAGGCCCTGACCGTGCCCGAGCCCTGCCGGACGTTGTCGGGGCAGAACGCGAAGTGCTCCGCGGCCACCGGCAGGGCCTCGACGAGGGTGCGGGGCGGGGCCGCCACGTACAGGTCGAGGCGGTCGAAGCCGAGGGCGAGGACGCGGGCGCCGAACCGGTCCTCCCAGGAGCGCAGCACCGCGCTGATCCGGGCCGTGTCGTTCTCGTGGTTGAGGGGGCCGCACCAACCGAGTGCGGCGGGCACGTCGGCGCCGCGGCGGGCCGGGACCAGGGCCAGACGGGGGCGGCCGAACCAGCCTTCCCGTATGCATTCGGCGGCGAGTGCCGCGGCCGCCGTCTCCGGGTCCCGGACGGGGGACCCCGCCGCGGCGAGGCCCGGCCAGGCCGGCCCGAAGGGGGCGATCAGCTCCTCGTTCTCCGCCTCCTCGCCCTCCTCCGGTTCCGGGATCACCGCGCTCCAGAACTCCCGCAGCACCGGCTCCACGTGGTGGTCGTCGGGGTCGGACGCCCGTGCCGGCTCCAGGGCCTCGGTCTCCCACCAGTCCGGCGTCCCGGGCTGGTCGTGGAGGAGTACGGCCTGGAACCCCGCGGGCGCGGGGTACGCGGAGGCGGGCGCGTCGACCGGCTCGTCGGAGAGCCACAGCAACGGCTCCATCCGGGCCCTGCGCAGCCGGCGGCGGACGGGGCGACTGACGAGGCTGCCCCGGGGCAGGCCGACGGGGGTCGAGCCCGGTGCGCACAACGGGTTCGGGTCATCGCTCATGGCCGCGACCGTAGCGGTGCCCTGTGACAACGGGTGCGGCGCCGCTGCGGGGGCTCTGCCCCCGAACCCCCGCGCCTCAAACGCCGGCGAGGCTGGATTCGGCCGACCTCGGCCGGCAAGTGCGCGCAGCGCATTGATGCGCCGAGCGCCTGGCGGGCATTTCAGCCCCGCCGGCGTTTGAGGCGCGGGGTCCGGGGCGGAGCCCCGGGAAGGCGGCCCGCAGGGGCTATGAGTCCAGCAGGCCCGCCGCCGCGAGCAGGTACGCCACCATCGGGTCGTAGAAGCGCGGGTCGCGGACGTGGTCGTCCAGGGGGACCGCCACCTGGAGGGTGCCCTCCGCCTCGCCGAGGAACAGCGCCGGGTCGTTGCAGTCCGCGTAGCCCACCGCGTCCAGGCCGCGCTGCGCCGCGCAGCCCGCCCAGCCGTGGTCGGCGACGACCAGGTCCGGCTGCGGGCGGCCCGAGGCCGCCAGCCCGTCCAGGATCGCGGCCATCGGCTCCGGCGAGTGCGTGTGCCACAGGGTCGCACCCCGCTCCAGCACCGCGACGTCCGCGAACTGCCACACCGAGCCCTCGTCGGCGGTCAGGCCCGCCGGGATGACCACGATCTCGCAGCCGGCGCCCCGCAGCGCCGCGGCCGTCGCGCGGTGGACGTCCAGCAGCCCGCCCGGGTGCCCGGTGGCGAACAGCACGCTCTGGCGGTCCAGCGCCGCCTTGCGCAGCCGGGCCGCCATCCGGTCCAGGCCGGCCACGGTCAGTTCGGGGTCGATGGTGTCCTGGCCGGCCCGGTGCGAGGGGTCGTCGACCACGCCGACGCGCTCGGCCATCACCGCGAGCACGTCCTGCTCGTCCGTCCAGCGGTCGCCCAGCTCCAGGCCGAGCCAGTAGTGCCGGTCGCCGTTGGCGAGCTTGCGGTAGTGGCTCAGGTTGTTCTCGCGCGGGGTCGCGACCTGTCCCGCGATCCGCGTGCGGACCAGATGGTCGATGAGTTCGGCGCGGCTCGGCGTCTCTATCGGCTTCGGCATACGGGCCATTCTGCCGCCGCCCGGGCGCGGGCGCCGGGTCCGTCCCGATCTTCGGAACAGCCGGCCGAGCCCGCTCACGCCGACAGCGCCCCGAACGCCCCGTGCGCGAGCCGGCGCAGCAGGGCCTCCGTCGCCTCCCGCCCGAGGGCCGCCAGGTGCGGGGTCGAGTTCAGCAGGCCGAACACCGCGTGCACGGAGACCCGTACCTCGGCCTCGCCGACCTCGGGGTGCAGCCTGCGTACGACGTCCACCCACAGCTCGACGTACTGGCGCTGCAGCTGCCGCACGAGCTTGCGGTCGGCCTCCCGCAGCTTTTCGAGCTCGCGGTCGTGGAGGGTGATCAGCGCCCGGTCGTCGAGGGCGAAGTCGATGTGCCCGTCGATGAGGGAGGCCAGCAGGGCCGCCGGGTCCCCGGCGGTCTCCTCGGCACGCCGGCGCCCGCCGGTCAGCAGCCGTTCGCTGATCCCGACGAGCAGTTCGGCGAGCATGGCGTCCTTGCCCGCGAAGTGCCGGTACAGGCCGGGGCCGCTGATGCCCACCGCGGCCCCTATCTCGTCCACGCCGACGCCGTGGAACCCGCGCGCGGCGAAGAGGCGGGCGGCCTCACTGAGGATCTGCTCGCGTCGGGTCGGTGCGGCCGCTCTGGTGCTCATGGGAATCCATTCTAGACAGGGCGGTTAGCGCTCGTTAACCTAAGGCGCATACACGTTAACGACCATTAACAGTGTGCACAGTGTGGACCGAGCAAGGGAGCTCGACCGATGCAGCAGGCACCAGTGCTGACGACCGCCGCGGACCCGGCGTCCGAGGCCTGGCGGACCAACGAGGCCGCCCACCGCGAACTCGCCGAGGGCCTGCGCGCCCGGCTGGAAGCGGCCCGCCTCGGTGGCGGTGAGAAGGCCCGCGCCCGCCACACCGCCCGCGGGAAACTCCTCCCGCGCGACCGCGTGGACACCCTCCTCGACCCCGGATCCCCCTTCCTGGAGCTGGCCCCGCTGGCCGCCGAGGGCATGTACGGGGGCGCGGCCCCCGCGGCCGGGGTCATCGCGGGCATCGGCCGGGTCAGCGGCCGCGAGTGCGTGATCGTCGCGAACGACGCCACCGTCAAGGGCGGCACGTACTACCCGATGACCGTCAAGAAGCACCTGCGCGCGCAGGAGGTGGCACTGGAGAACCGTCTCCCCTGCCTCTACCTGGTCGACTCGGGCGGCGCCTTCCTGCCCATGCAGGACGAGGTCTTCCCCGACCGGGAGCACTTCGGCCGCATCTTCTACAACCAGGCCCGCATGTCGGGCGCCGGCATCCCGCAGATCGCGGCCGTCCTCGGCTCCTGCACGGCCGGCGGGGCGTACGTACCGGCGATGAGCGACGAGGCCGTCATCGTCCGGGGCCAGGGCACGATCTTCCTCGGCGGCCCGCCGCTGGTGAAGGCCGCCACCGGCGAGGTGGTCACGGCCGAGGAGCTGGGCGGCGGCGAGGTCCACTCCCGGATCTCGGGCGTGACCGACCACCTCGCGGAGGACGACGCGCACGCGCTGCGGATCGTACGGAACATCGTGGCGACCCTGCCCGACCGCGGGGCCCTGCCCTGGTCGGTCGAGGCGCCGGAAGAGCCGAAGGTGGACCCGTACGGGCTGTACGGCGCGGTCCCCGTCGACTCGCGCACCCCCTACGACGCCCGCGAGATCATCGCGCGGATCGTGGACGGCTCCCGCTTCCAGGAGTTCAAGGCGGAGTACGGGCAGACGCTGGTCACCGGCTTCGCCCGGATCCACGGCCACCCCGTCGGGATCATCGCGAACAACGGCATCCTCTTCTCCGAATCCGCGCAGAAGGGCGCCCACTTCATCGAGCTGTGCGACCAGCGCGGCATCCCGCTCCTCTTCCTCCAGAACATCTCGGGCTTCATGGTCGGCCGCGACTACGAGGCGGGCGGCATCGCCAAGCACGGCGCCAAGATGGTGACGGCCGTGGCCTGCGCCCGGGTGCCGAAGCTGACGGTCGTCGTCGGCGGCTCGTACGGTGCGGGCAACTACTCGATGTGCGGTCGGGCGTACTCGCCGCGCTTCCTGTGGATGTGGCCCAACGCCAAGATCTCCGTGATGGGCGGCGAGCAGGCCGCCTCCGTCCTGGCCACGGTCAAGCGCGACCAGATCGAGGGCGCGGGCCAGGAGTGGCCCGCCGAGGACGAGGAGGCCTTCAAGGCCCCGGTCCGCGCGCAGTACGAGGAGCAGGGCAACGCCTACTACGCCACGGCGCGGCTGTGGGACGACGGGGTCATCGACCCCATGGAGACCCGGCAGGTGCTGGGACTGGCCCTGACCGCGTGCGCGAACGCCCCGCTGGGCGACTCGGGCTTCGGCATCTTCCGTATGTGACGTGAGTGACGTGAGTGACGTGAGTGACGTGAGGACCTCTTCGATGTTCAGCACTGTTCTGGTCGCGAACCGCGGCGAGATCGCGGTCCGGGTCATCCGCACCCTGCGGGAGCTCGGCATCCGCTCCGTGGCCGTCTTCAGCGACGCGGACGCGGACGCACGGCACGTACGGGAGGCCGACACGGCCGTCCGCATCGGCCCGGCGGCCGCCGCCGAGAGCTATCTGTCGGTGGACAAGCTCCTGGACGCGGCGAAGCGGACGGGCGCCGAGGCCGTGCACCCGGGTTACGGCTTCCTCGCCGAGAACGCGGCCTTCGCGGCCGCCTGCACCGAGGCCGGGCTGGCCTTCATCGGGCCGCCGGCCTCCGCGATCTCCCTGATGGGCGACAAGATCCGCGCCAAGGAGACGGTGAAGGCGGCGGGCGTGCCCGTGGTCCCCGGCTCCTCGGGCAGCGGCCTGACCGACGCCGAACTGGCCGCGGCCGCCTCGGAGATCGGCATGCCGGTCCTCCTGAAGCCCTCGGCGGGCGGCGGCGGCAAGGGCATGCGGCTCGTCCGCGACGAGGCGGTGCTGGCGGAGGAGATCGCGGCGGCCCGCCGCGAGGCCAAGTCCTCCTTCGGCGACGACACGCTGCTGGTGGAGCGGTGGATCGACCGGCCCCGGCACATCGAGATCCAGGTGCTGGCGGACGCCCACGGCAACGTGGTGCACCTGGGCGAGCGCGAGTGCTCGCTCCAGCGCCGGCACCAGAAGGTCATCGAGGAGGCCCCCTCGGTGCTGCTCGACGAGAAGACCCGCGCGGCGATGGGCGCGGCGGCGGTCGACGCGGCCCGCTCGTGCGGGTACGTCGGCGCGGGCACGGTGGAGTTCATCGTGCCCGGCGGCGACCCGTCCTCGTACTACTTCATGGAGATGAACACCCGCCTCCAGGTCGAGCACCCCGTGACCGAGCTGATCACGGGCCTGGACCTGGTGGAGCAGCAGCTGCGGGTCGCCTCCGGCGAGACCCTGCCCGTCACCCAGGACGAGATCCGGCTGACCGGCCACGCGATCGAGGCCCGCGTCTGCGCGGAGGACCCGGCGCGCGGGTTCCTGCCGTCCGGCGGCACGGTGCTGGCCCTGTCGGAGCCGTCGGGCGGGGCCGTGCGCACCGACTCCGGGCTGACGGCGGGCGTGCCGGTGGGGTCGACGTACGACCCGATGCTGTCGAAGGTCATCGTCCACGGGCCGGACCGCGCCAGTGCGCTGCGCTTGCTGCGGGGGGCTCTGGCGGACACGGTGATCCTGGGCGTCCAGACCAACGCGGGCTTCCTGCGGCGGCTGCTGGCGCACCCCGATGTGGTGTCCGGGGACCTGGACACGGGCCTGGTCGAGCGCGATCTCCCGACTCTGCTGCCCGAAGGCACCCCTGCCGAGGTGTACGCGGCAGCTGCGCTGTTGAAGGCTTCTTTCCCCCACCCCGCCCCTTCCCGTAACCGGGGCTCCGCCCCGGACCCCGGTCCTCAAACGCCGGACGGGCTCAATGGGTGGGTCGACCCGTTCGACTCCGCCAACGGCTGGCGCCTCGGTGGCACGCCGGCCTGGACGGTCCACCACTTCCGCCTACCCGGCCAGGACCCGGTCACCGTCCGCACTCGTCAGCTGGGCGCTGAGCAGGAAATCCTGATGGCCGCAGTCGACGGCGACGCCGCGCCCAACTCGGCCTCGCCGGCGTTTGAGGCGCGGGGTCGGGGGCAGAGCCCCGGCGCACCGGCCCGCAGCCGGATCGTCAGCCGCACCGCCGACCGCGTCACCGTCGAGCTCGACGGCGTCACGCACACCTTCAGCCACGCCACCTCCCCGGAGGGGACCTGGCTCGGCCGCGACGCCGACAGCTGGCACGTGCAGACGTACGACCCCGTCGAGGCGAACCTGCGCGGCGGGACCAGGAGCGGCGCCGACACCCTGGCCGCCCCCATGCCCGGCACCGTCACCGTCGTCAAGGTGGCCGTCGGGGACAAGGTGACGGCCGGTCAGAGCCTGCTGGTCGTCGAGGCGATGAAGATGGAGCACGTCATCTCCGCCCCGCACGCCGGCACCGTCACCGAGCTGGACGTCTCGGCCGGCACCACCGTCGCCATGGACCAGGTCCTGGCCGTCGTCACCCCGGACGCGGACGAGGAGGAGGGCGCGTGAACCGGCTGCCCATGAACGTCCCGGCCCCCGGCCTCCCGGCCCGGGTCCGGATCCACGAGGTCGGGGCCCGGGACGGGCTCCAGAACGAGAAGACGGCCGTGCCCACCGAGGTGAAGGCGGAGTTCGTCCACCGCCTGGCCGCCGCCGGGCTGACCACCATCGAGGCCACCAGCTTCGTGCACCCCAAGTGGGTGCCCCAGCTGGCCGACGCCGAGCAGCTCTTCCCGCTCCTCGGCGACGTACGGGCCGACCTCCCCGTCCTCGTGCCCAACGAGCGCGGCCTGGACCGTGCCCTCGCGCTCGGTGCCTCCCGCATCGCGGTCTTCGGTTCGGCCACCGAGACCTTCGCCTCCCGGAACCTGAACCGGACCGTGGCCGAGTCCCTCGCCATGTTCGAGCCGGTCGTGGCCCGGGCGAAGGAGGGGAAGGCCCACGTCCGGGGCTATCTGTCCATGTGCTTCGGCGATCCCTGGGAGGGCCCGGTCCCGGTCCACCAGGTGGTCTCCGTCGCGAAGGCCCTGCTCGACCTCGGCTGTGACGAGCTGAGCCTCGGCGACACCATCGGCGTCGCCACCCCCGGCCATGTCCGGGAGCTGCTCGGCGCCCTCAATGAGGCCGGCGTCACGACCGACCGCATCGGCGTGCACTTCCACGACACCTACGGCCAGGCCCTGTCCAACACCCTCGCCGCGCTCCAGCACGGCGTGACGACCGTCGACGCCTCCGCGGGCGGCCTCGGCGGGTGCCCGTACGCGAAGAGCGCCACCGGCAACCTCGCGACCGAGGACCTGGTGTGGATGCTCGACGGCCTCGGCATCGAGACCGGGGTCGATCTGGCCGCCCTCACCGCCACGAGCGTGTGGATGGCCGAACAACTGGGGCGCCCGAGCCCCTCCCGTACCGTCCGCGCCCTCTCCCACAAGGAGTAACGAGAACATGTCCCTCGACCACCGGCTCACCCCCGAGCACGAGGAACTCCGCCGTACCGTCGAGACGTTCGCGCACGACGTGGTCGCGCCGAAGATCGGCGACCTGTACGAGCGGCACGAGTTCCCGTACGAGATCGTCGCCGAGATGGGCCGCATGGGCCTGTTCGGCCTGCCCTTCCCGGAGGAGTACGGCGGCATGGGCGGGGACTACCTCGCCCTCGGCATCGCCCTGGAGGAGCTGGCCCGGGTCGACTCCTCGGTCGCCATCACCCTGGAGGCCGGTGTCTCCCTCGGCGCCATGCCCCTCTACCTCTTCGGCTCCGAGGAGCAGAAGCAGCAGTGGCTGCCGAGGATGTGCTCCGGCGAGATCCTGGGCGCCTTCGGCCTGACCGAGCCCGGCGCGGGCTCGGATGCGGGCGGCACCCGCACCACCGCCGTCCGCGACGGCGACGAGTGGGTCATCAACGGCTCGAAGTGCTTCATCACCAACTCGGGGACGGACATCACCGGTCTGGTCACGGTCACCGCCGTGACGGGCCGCAAGGCGGACGGCCGCCCGGAGATCTCCTCGATCATCGTCCCGTCCGGCACCCCGGGCTTCACGGTGGCCGCCCCCTACTCCAAGGTCGGCTGGAACTCCTCGGACACCCGCGAGCTGTCCTTCGACGACGTACGGGTCCCCCTCGCGAACCTGGTCGGCGAGGAGGGCCGCGGCTACGCCCAGTTCCTGCGGATCCTCGACGAGGGCCGGATCGCCATCTCGGCGCTCGCCACCGGGCTCGCGCAGGGCTGTGTGGACGAGTCGGTGAAGTACGCCAAGGAGCGGCACGCCTTCGGCAAGGCCATCGGCGACAACCAGGCGATCCAGTTCAAGCTGGCCGACATGGAGATGCGCGCCCACATGGCCCGCATCGGCTGGCGTGACGCGGCCTCGCGACTGGTGGCCGGGGAGCCGTTCAAGAAGGAGGCGGCGATCGCGAAGCTGTACTCCTCGACGGTGGCCGTCGACAACGCCCGTGAGGCGACGCAGATCCACGGCGGCTACGGATTCATGAACGAGTACCCCGTGGCGCGCATGTGGCGGGACTCGAAGATCCTGGAGATCGGCGAGGGCACGAGCGAGGTCCAGCGCATGCTGATCGCCCGCGAGCTGGGCTTCGCCGGCTGATCCCGTCCCCTTTCCGAAAGCGGCCCGCGCTCCCGCGCGGGCCGCTTTCATGCATATTGCGGGACTAATGCTGCGATCGAGAAATTGGCGAGTGTTGCCGTGTATGCGGAATATGCCGGTGCTAGCTTCCTGGCTGCGCGCCGCCCGCTCCCGGCGTGAAGAAGGCGCGCTCCGGCCTCACGACACATGAGGAGAACCCGCGTGATCAGTTCCGTGCAGCTGCCCCCGCCCCGGAGAGGGCGTCGGCTCAGGGCAGCGCTCGTCACTGCGACACTCGCCGCCTCGTTCACGGTGCCGGCGGCGCTCAACGCCCAGGCACTGGCGGCGGTCCAGCTCTGCTCGACGGCGACCGCCCTCGACAACAGCCGTTTCGAGATCGACCTCAACGCGAACCTGGTCGTCAACGGCGGCGCCTCCTGCATCGACTGGCTCACCGCCGGCAGCAACAGCCCGTTCCGCCCCGGGGTCCTGGTGAAGGCCGACCGGCCCAGCGGAAGCACCGACGACGCCTTCGGTCAGGGCTCGAAGGAGGACGACCCGAACCCGACCATCGTGTTCGGTTCGATCCCGCCGAACAAGAGCGACCTGAAGAACTTCGGCGTGTACACGGAGCAGACCACGACGCCGAAGTTCCTGGAGCTGTTCTGGCAGCGGGTCAACAACCCGTCGGGCACCACGAACATGGACTTCGAGCTCAACCAGAAGTTCTGCGACCTGACGAAGGTCCCGACGAACTGCGCCAACAACGGGTCCAACGTGCCGCCGGAGACCCCGGTCCGCACCGTCGGCGACAAGCTGATCACGTACGACCTCTCCAACGGCGGCACCGTCCCGACGATCTCCATCCGCACCTGGAACGGCTCGGCCTGGGGTGCGCCGACGGTCATCAGCGGTACGGCGAACCCGCTGGCGGTGGGTTCGGTCAACACCACCTCGATCCCCGCCAACCAGACCGGCGGACTCAGCACGACCGCCCTCGCCCCGTTCACGTTCGGCGAGGCGGCGATCTCGTACAGCGCCCTCTTCCCGTCGGGCAGCTCCTGCACGACCTTCGGCTCCGCCTACGTGAAGAGCCGCTCCTCGGACTCCTTCAACGCCGAGCTGAAGGACTTCGTCTCGCCCGAGCCGGTGCAGATCACCAACTGCACGTCGCTGATCACCTCCGCCACGCCCACGGCGACGGTCGGTGACACCATCAACGACACCGCGACGCTGGGCGGCGCCTCCGCCAACGCGGGCGGCAGCATCACCTTCAACCTCTACAGCAACTCGACCTGCACGACGCTGGTCCAGAGCTTCGGCCCCATCGCGGTGAGCGGCCCCGGCCAGTACACCACCACCCCGGGGTTCACCACGACGGCCGCGGGCACCTACTACTGGACCGCCTCGTACACCGGCGACGCGAACAACCAGCCGGCCGCCACCTCCTGCCGGGACTCCGACGAGACGACCGTGGTCGCGAGGACCGCGCCGTCGATCAACACCCAGCTCCTCAACGCCCAGGGCAACCCGGTCAGCACGGCCACGATCGGCGACTTCGTGCACGACTCGGCCTCCCTCAGCGGCCAGACCGCCACCGCGGGCGGCACGGTCACGTACGCCTACTACACGGACTCGGCCTGCACGCAGAACAGGGTCCAGGTCGGCAGCCCGGTGACGGTCGCCAACGGGGTCGTCCCGAACTCGGCGGCCGCGCAGTTCAACCAGATCGGCACGTTCTACTGGCAGGCGAGCTACAGCGGTGACGCCAACAACATGCCGGCGGTGAGCGCCTGCACCGACGAGCCGCTGACCGTGGGCAAGGCCCCGGCGAACCTGCTCACCCGGCAGCGGTTCCTCCCGCAGGACACCGCCACGGTCTCGGCCCAGTTCGGCGGTCAGCCCACCGGCACCGTCACGTTCGACCTGTACGGCCCGAACAACAACAACTGCAGCACCAACAAGGTGGGCACCTGGACCGGCACCCTGTCGAACGGCACCGCCGCGACCAACAACACCACCTTCTACATCAACGCCGCCAACCAGGGTCAGTACAAGTGGCTGGCGACGTACTCGGGCGACGCGAACCACCAGAGCGCGACCAGCCCCTGCGGCACCGAGAACTCCACCATCACCGTCGACAACGGGCTCTGATCCGACGACCCCGATGAAGCCGGATCCACTCCGGCGCGACTGACAGAGAGGGCCTCCCGTCCGTGACGGGAGGCCCTTTCCGCGTGTGCCGCCGCACACATCGCGAGGAAAGTTAGGTCCGCCTTACCAATTTGAGCCAAGGTTAGGCTAACCTTCCCTCCGAACGGCCCAGTGGCCACCGGCACGCACGAAATCGGACATCGACATGCCCAAGTCCCGCATCTCCCCCTTCACCCGCCGCGGATTCATCGCGGCCGGCGGCGCCCTCGGCCTGGTCGCGGCACTCGCCGCGTGCGGCGGCACCGACAAGGCGAAGGACGGTGCGGGCGACAAGGGCTCCGCGGCCTCGGGCGCCTGGTCCTTCAAGGACGACCTGGGCAAGGACGTCAGCACCAAGTCGAAGCCGAAGAACATCGTCGCCTTCACCGGCACGGCGGCCGCGCTCCACGACTACGGCGTCCCGGTCAAGGGCGTCTTCGGCCCCACCAAGACCGCCGACGGCAAGCCCGACGTGCAGGCCGGCTCGATGGACATCTCGAAGGTGGAGATCCTCGGCAACGTCTACGACGAGTTCAACGTCGAGAAGTACGCGGCCCTCCAGCCCGACCTGCTGGTCACCAACACCTGGGACGGCAGCTACTGGTACGTGCCGGAGGCCTCCAAGGACAAGATCCTGAAGCTGGCCCCCGCCGCCGCGATCGGCGTCGGCGGCGACGTCACCATGGACAAGTCCCTGGAGCGCACCGCCGAGCTCGCCAAGTCGCTCGGCGCCGACCTGAACGCCAAGAACACCGTCGACGCCAAGGCCCGCTTCGAGGCCGCCGCCGCCAAGGTGCGCCAGGCCACCAAGGCCAACCCGGGCATCAAGGTGCTCGTGGGATCCGGCTCCGCCGACCTGTTCTACGTCTCCACCCCGGACACCTCGGCCGACCTGAAGTACTTCAAGTCCCTCGGCGTCGAGTTCGTCACCCCGGAGAAGCTGGGCGAGGGCGGCTTCTTCGAGAGCCTCAGCTGGGAGAACGCCGGCAAGTACAAGGCCGACCTGGTCCTCCTCGACAACCGCACCGGCACCCTGCAGCCGGAGGAGCTGAAGGCCAAGGCGACCTGGGCCGAGCTGCCCGCCGTCAAGGCCGGCCAGATCACCCCGCGCGTGACCGAGCCGATCTACTCGTACGCCAAGTGCGCCCAGATCCTGGAGGACCTCGCCAAGGCCATCCAGAACGCCAAGAAGGTCGGCTGACCCGGCTGCTCCGGCCGACCACCGCCGCACCAGGACCACTCCCAGGGGGGACCCACCGCATGACCGCCACCGCGCCCGACACGGCCGACGCAGCCGGCACGTCCGACGCAGCAGCGCAGACCGCGCACTTCCGGTTCTTCGAGCTCGAAGTGCTGCGCACCCGCCGCCTCGGCCACTCGTTCCTGCGCGTCACGTTCGGCGGCGAGTCCCTCGCGGGCTTCCGCTCGGGCGGCTTCGACCAGAGCCTCTCGCTCTTCCTGCCGCCCGAGGGGCGGGAGCACACGGTGCTCCCGTCCACGGACGAGGACACCTGGTTCGGCGCCTGGCGCGGGATGCCGGAGGAGGAACGTCCGGTGATGCGGTCCTACACGGTGCGCGAACAGCGCCGTACGCCCGAGGGCGTGGACGAGGTCGACATCGACTTCGTCCTCCACGGGGATGCGTCACCCGCCTCCCGCTGGGCCGGGCGGGCGGTGACCGGTCGCCGGATCCTGGCGATCGGCCCGGCCGTCGCCGAGAACAAGTCCGTACGGTTCCAGCCGCCGGCGACCGCCGACGCGATCTGGATGTACGCGGACGAGACCGCCCTGCCGGCCGCGGCCGCGATCCTGGAGCGGCTGGCGGAGGGGACCGCGGTGCGGGCCTGGTTCGAGGTGCCGCACGAGGACGACCGGCTGCCCCTGTCGACGGCCGCGCGAGCCGACATCACCTGGATCGTGCGCGAGGGCTCGGGCCGCGAGCGCGCCGACGGCGTGCCGGCCGAGCTCCGGTCCGCGGACGTCCCGGCCGCCGAAGCCCCGTACGTCTGGCTGGCGGGCGAGGCGGGCGCCGTCCGCGCGACCCGCCGCCACTTCGTGCAGGAACGATCCGTCGACCGCCGCTCGGTGCGTTTCACCGGCTACTGGCGGCTCGGCGCGAGCGAGGAACAGCTCCTCGCGGAGGCGTACGCGGGGCAGGCACCCAGCGAGGAGCCGACCGCCGAGCTGTAGCAACTCGCGTACGTCACAAGCAATTCGAGAGATGGGCCCCGGCTTCCGGCCGGGGCCCATCTCTCTTTGTCATTGAAGTTAGGTTAGGCTAACCTAAGCCAGTCACCACCACTCCCCACTCCCCCTGCCCGGAGGAAAGTTGATGCGTTCGCATCTGCTGAATGAGACGACCGCGGACCTCTACCGGCGTTCCGTCACCCAGGGAGTCGAACGCGTCGCCGCCAAACTCGCGGGCACGCGGCGGCCTCACACCGGCATATCGGTCGACAAGCTCGCCCCCGTCATCGACGGGATCGACCTCGACAAGCCGCTCGCCGACCCGGCAGCCGCCCTCGACGAGCTGGAGGACGTCTACCTGCGCGACGCGGTGTACTTCCACCACCCGCGCTACCTCGGCCACCTCAACTGCCCGGTCGTCATCCCCGCGGTGCTCGGCGAGGCCGTCCTGTCGGCCGTCAACTCCTCCCTCGACACCTGGGACCAGTCCATCGGCGGCACGCTCATCGAGCGCCGCCTGATCGACTGGACCGCCCGGCGCATCGGCCTCGGTCCCGCCGCGGACGGCATCTTCACCTCGGGCGGCAGCCAGTCCAACTTCCACGCGCTGCTCCTCGCCCGCGACGAGGCCTGCCGCGTTCTCACGCAGCGGGCGATGACGGACGGCCACGAGCTCACCAAGGCCGAACTGCTGCCGAAACTGCGCATCTTCACCTCCGAGGCGAGCCACTTCAGCGTGAAGAAGTCGGCCGCCATGCTCGGGCTCGGCTACGAGGCCGTCATCGCCGTCCCGGTCGACCGGCACCGGCGCATGGACGCCTCGCTCCTCGCCCTGGAGCTGGAGGCCTGCGTCGCCGAGGGCCTCTTCCCCATGGCCGTCGTCGCCACCGCCGGCACCACCGACTTCGGGTCCATCGACCCGCTCCCCGAGATCGCCGGGCTGGCCGCCGAGCACTCCGCGTGGATGCACGTGGACGCCGCGTACGGCTGCGGACTGCTGGTCTCCCCCACCCGCCGGCACCTCCTCGACGGCATCGAGCACGCCGACTCGGTCACGGTCGACTACCACAAGTCGTTCTTCCAGCCGGTCAGTTCCAGCGCCATGCTGGTCCGCGACCGCGACACCCTGAAGCACGCCACGTACCACGCGGACTACCTCAACACCCGCCGGATGGCCGAGGAGCGCATCCCCAACCAGGTCGACAAGTCCATCCAGACCACGCGCCGTTTCGACGCCCTCAAGCTCTGGATGACCCTGCGCGTCATGGGCGCCGACGGCGTCGGCTCGCTCTTCGACGAGGTCGTCGACCTGGCCGCGGCGGGCTACGAGATCATCGCCGCCGACCCGCGCTTCGAGGTCGTCGTCCGCCCGCAGATCTCCACCCTGGTCTTCCGCTACGTCCCCGAGGACGGCGCCGGCCTCCGCGCCGACCTGATCGACGAGGCCAACCTCCACGCCCGCAAGGCCCTGTTCGCCTCCGGTGAGGCGGTCGTCGCCGGCACCAAGGTGGACGGGGACCAGTACCTGAAGTTCACCCTCCTCAACCCGCAGACCACGACGGCCGACATCGAAGCCGTCCTCGACCTCCTCGCCGCCCACGCCGCGCAGTTCCTGGGAGAATCCCTTGCCGTCCACCGTTAAGCCCCACGACTTCATCGGAATCGGCCTCGGTCCCTTCAATCTGGGACTCGCCTGCCTCACCGCCCCGATCGACCAACTCGACGGCCTGTTCATCGAGTCGAAGCCGCACTTCGAGTGGCACGCCGGAATGTTCCTGGACGGCGCGCACCTGCAGACGCCGTTCATGTCGGACCTGGTCACCCTCGCCGATCCGACCTCGCCGTTCTCCTTCCTCAACTACCTGAAGGACAAGGACCGGCTGTACTCCTTCTACATCCGGGAGAACTTCTACCCGCTGCGGGCCGAGTACAACGACTACTGCCGCTGGGCCGCCGACCGCCTCGACAACGTCCTGTACTCCACCTCCGTCACCGAGGTCACCTACGACGAGCGGACCGACCTCTACGAGGTCCACACCGACAAGGGCGAGACCCACCTGGCCCGCCGGCTCGTCCTGGGCACCGGCACCCCGCCGCACCTGCCCGAGTCCTGCGAGAACCTCGGCGGCGACTTCCTCCACAACTCCGCGTACATGCAGAACAAGGCGGAGCTCCAGCGCAAGAAGTCCATCACCCTGGTCGGCTCGGGCCAGAGCGCCGCCGAGATCTACCACGACCTCCTCGCGGAGATCGACACCTACGGCTACCAGCTCAACTGGGTGACCCGCTCGCCCCGCTTCTTCCCCCTCGAATACACGAAGCTGACGCTGGAGATGACCTCGCCGGAGTACGTGGACTACTTCCACGCCCTCCCGGAGGAGACCCGCTACCGCCTGGAGAGCCGGCAGAAGAACCTCTTCAAGGGCATCGACGGCGAACTCATCAACACCATCTTCGACCTCCTGTACCAGAAGAAGATCAGCATGCCGGGGGCCGTCCCCACCACCCTCCTCACCAACACCTCCCTGAACGCCGCGGCGTACGACACCACCACGGGCACGTACACCCTGGGGCTGCGCCAGGAGGAACAGGAGCGGGACTTCACCCTCGCCACCGAGGGCCTCGTCCTGGCCACGGGCTACAAGTACCGCATCCCCGAGTTCCTCGCCCCGATCCACGACCGCCTGGTCTTCGACGGCCACGGCCGCCTGGACGCGGCGCGCAACTACAGCGTGGACACCACCGGGCGCGGGATCTTCCTCCAGAACGGCACCACGCACAACCACTCCCTGACCTCGCCCGACCTGGGCATGGCCGCGTACCGCAACGCGTACGTCATCGGCGAGCTCCTCGGTCGCGAGTACTACAAGGTCGAGAAGTCCATCGCGTTCCAGCAGTTCGCAGTCCCGGAAGGCACGGCAGCATGAGCACCACCACGGAAACCCTCTTCACCCGCGAGGACCCGGTGCTCGGCACCTTCTCGGTCCGCGCCCTGGACCCCCTCACGGACTCGGAACTGCTGCACGGCTGGGTCACCCACCCCAAAGCCTCGTTCTGGATGATGCAGGACGCCTCGCTGCCCGACGTGGAGCGCGAGTACATGCGCATCTGCGCCGCCGAGCACCACCAGGCCTTCATCGGCCTCCACGAGGGCCGCCCGGCCTTCCTGATGGAGAGCTACGACCCCGCGGAGCTCGAACTGGTCGGCCTGTACGACCCCCGGCCCGGGGACGTCGGCATGCACTTCCTCGTCGCCCCCACCGACTCCCCGATCGGCGGCTTCACCCGCGCGGTGATCACGACGGTCATGTCGTACCTCTTCGCCGACCCCGCGACCCACCGCGTGGTGGTCGAGCCGGACGTCCGCAACACGGCGGTGCACGCCCTCAACGAGGCGGTCGGCTTCGTCCCCGACGGCCCGATCCGCAAGCCGGAGAAGGAAGCCCTCCTCAGCTTCTGCACCCGCGCCCAGTTCGAGGCGGCCACGATATGAGCCTCGCCGACGCCGTGTCCCACCTCTCCCCGGAGCTGTGGGCCCGGGCGAACCGCGCCCTGGTCCGCAAGGCCCTGGCGGAGTTCTCCCACGAACGCCTGCTGACCCCCACCCCGCTCGGGGACTCCTGGTACTCGGTCCGCAGCGACGACGAGACGGTCGAGTACCGCTTCCGCGCCACCCTCCACGCGCTGGACCACTGGGCGGTGGAGGAGCCCTCGATCACCCGCCGCGCGGGCGGCGTCGAGGTTCCGCCGGACGCCCTGGACTTCCACATCGAACTCCAGCAGTCCCTGGGCCTGAGCGCCGAGGTCCTCCCGGTCTACCTGGAGGAGATCTCCTCCACCCTGGCGGGCACGGGCTTCAAGTACACGAAGCCGCAGGTCTCCTCCGCCGTCCTGGCCAAGTCCTCGTTCCAGGACGTCGAAACGGGCATGACCGAGGGCCACCCCTGTTTCGTCGCCAACAACGGCCGCCTCGGCTTCGGCGTGCACGAGTACCTCTCGTACGCACCGGAGACCGCGAGCCCGGTCCACCTGGTGTGGGCGGCGGCCCGCAAGGACGTGTCCACCTTCACGGCGGGCGAGGGCCTGGACCACGACTCGTTCATGCGCGAGGAGCTCGGCGAGGCGGCCGTCGCCGGCTTCGCGGCCAAGCTCACCGCCCTCGACCTGGACCCGGCCGACTACCACTTCTTCCCCGTCCACCCCTGGCAGTGGTGGAACAAGACGACGGTCACCTTCGCCGCCGAGATCGCCAACCGCCGGCTGGTGCTGCTGGGCGAGGGCGAGGACGCCTACCTCCCGCAGCAGTCGATCCGTACCTTCTTCAACACCACGACGCCCACCAAGCACTACGTCAAGACGGCCATCTCGGTCCTCAACATGGGCTTCATGCGCGGCCTCTCCGCCGCCTACATGGAGGCCACCCCGGCCATCAACGACTGGCTGCACCGCCTGATCGAGGTCGACCCGGTCCTCCGCTCCGTCGACTTCTCGATCATCCGCGAGCGCGCGGCGATCGGCTACCACCACCGCCAGTACGAACGCGCGACGGACCGCTACTCGCCGTACCGCAAGATGCTGGCCGCGCTGTGGCGCGAGTCGCCGGTGAACGGGCTCCGGGACGGGGAACGCCTGGCGACGATGGCCTCCCTGCTCCACGTGGACGCGGAGGGCAAGTCCTTCGTGGGCGCGCTCATCGCCGAATCCGGCCTGACGCCCTCCGAGTGGCTGAAGCCGTACCTCCGCGCCTACCTCCTCCCCCTCCTCCACTGCTTCTACCGGTACGACCTGGCCTACATGCCACACGGCGAGAACACGATCCTGGTCATCCGGGACGGCGTCGTACAGCGGGCGATCTTCAAGGACATCGCCGAGGAGATCGTGGTCATGGACCCGGACGCGGTGCTGCCGCCGGCCGTGGAACGCATCAAGGCGGACATCCCGGAGGACATGAAGCTCCTGTCGATCTTCACGGACGTCTTCGACTGCTTCTTCCGCTTCCTCGGCTCGATCCTCGCCTCCGAGGGCATCTGCACGGAGGACACCTTCTGGAAGGCCGTGGCCGACTGCGCCCACGACTACCAGGACTCGGTCCCGGCCCTGGCGGACCGCTTCGCCCGCTACGACCTCTTCGCGGACGAGTTCCAGCTGTCCTGCCTGAACCGCCTCCAGCTGCGCGACAACAAGCAGATGGTCGACCTCGCCGACCCGTCCGCCGCGCTCCAGCTGATCGGCACCCTCAAGAACCCCGTCGCGGCCTTCGCCCGGCGGTGACCGGGGACGGGTGCGCCGCCGACTACGGTCCCTCGGCGGCGCACCCGCACCTGTTTCCGGCCCTACGGGCAGCTCAGGCGGGTGTCGCCCGCGTCCGTCGTGCACGTGTCGGTGCCGAAGCCGCCGTTGGCGGTGTCGTTGCCGGAGACCCCGTCGACCGTATTGAGGCGGTCGTCGCCGTAATTGCCGATCAGCGTGTCGTTCCCGGCGTTGCCGTTCAAGGTGTCGTTGCCGAAGCCGCCGTCGACGTTGTCGTTGCCGGGGCCCGCGTGGACGGTGTCGTTGCCGTAACCGGCGCTGATGGTGTCGTTGCCGCTCAGACCGCAGATCACGTCGTTGAAGTAGCCGCCGGTCAGGGTATCCGCGCCGCTGGTGCCGATGATCGTGCAGCCTCGCGCGTTGTTGACCGTACTGGTCGCCGTCGCCGTGTTGTCGGCGGTGACGGGGTCGGTCTGCGTGGCGGAGACCACGGCCCGGTCCGACAGCGTTCCCGTGGCCCGGGGTTCGGCCACCAGCGTCACGGTGGTCCGGGCGCCGGGGGCGAGGGAGCCCAGGGCGCAGTTGGCGCCGGTGGCGGTGAGGGTGCAGGTGCCCTGGCCGGGGACGGCGGACAGGAGCGTGCCGGCACCCGTCAGGGTGTCGGTGAGGGTGACTCCGGTGGCCGTGGTCGTGGTGCTGGTGTTGGTCACCGTCACGGTGTAGGTCGCCTGGTCGCCGATGCTGACGGTCGCGGTCCCGGTCTTGGTGACGGACAGGTCCGCGGTGGTGGGCGGCGGAGGCGTGCTGCCCGCGCCGCCCAGGTAGCGGGCCACGGCCCGGTCGGCGCTCAGGCTGTTGGCCTCGCCGGCGACGCCGGCCGCGAGGATCTTGCCGTCCGCCTGCAGGGCCACGGAGGTGGCCTGGTCGGAGACGCCGCCGAAGTCGGTGGTCACGCGGCCGTCACCGTCGAAGCCGGTGTCCGGGCTGCCGTTGGCGTTGTACCGCGCCAGCGCGAAGTCGCTCGCGTAGAAGCCGGCCGCGACGATCCTGCCGTCGGACTGCACGGCCACGTCCGCCGCGCCGCCGTTCTCGGGCCCGAAGTTGGTGGTCACCCTGCCGTCGCCGTCGAAGGTCGTGTCCGGGGCCCCGTTGGCGGTGAACCGGGCCAGTGCGAACTGGTTGCCCGCGGCGCCCGCCATGACGATCCTGCCGTCGGGCTGCAGGGCCACGCCCCGCGCGTACGATCCGAAACCGGGGCTCACCTTGCCGTCGCCGTCGAAGGTCGCGTCCAGGCTGCCGTTGGTGTTGTAGCGGGCCAGCGCAAAGCCTGCCGTGCTGGTCCCGGCGGCGACGATCCTGCCGTCGGACTGCAGCGCCAGATCGGAGACCCCCTGGCAGCAGCCGCCTCCGAAATCGGTCATGACGATGCCGTCACCGTCGAAGCTCGTGTCCGGGCTACCGCCCGGCGTGAGGCGCGCCAGGGTCCAGCGCCCGAGGCTGTCCCCGCCCAGGACGATCGCGCCGTTCGACTGCACCGCCACCGCCTGGGCGGTGTCGATCGTGTCGACGTCGGGGTCGATGAGGGCCCTGCCGCCGTCGCCGTAGGTGGTGTCCAGGCTGCCGTCGCCGTTGTAGCGGGCCGACGCCCACGCGCCGACACCGGCGATGGAGGTGGAGCCTCCCACCGCGACGATCTTGCCGTCGGGCTGCAGGGCCAGGGCCCGGGCCTCGTCGTTGTTGACGTCGAAGTCGGTGGTGACGATGCCGTCGCCGCCGCCGAAGGTCGTGTCCAGGCTGCCGTCGGTGTTGTAGCGGACCAGGACGAAGTCGCCCGAGGTCTCGTCGAAGTAGCCGTCGCCGACCGTGACGATCTTTCCGTCCGGCTGGACGACCATGCCCGCGATGTTCTCGTAGCCGGTCACGTGCGTGACGACCTTGCCGTCGCCGCTGAACGAGGGGTCCAGGTCCGCGGGGGCTGCCGCCGCCGCTCCGGGCAGGCTCAGTACGAGCGCCAGCCCGGCGGCGGCCACCGCGCCGGTGCGCCCGGACCGGCGCCGTGGAAAGTACAGGGACATGGGGGAACGCTCCGTCTGTCGGTTCCTGGGTCCCCCCACCTTTCGGGCGCGCGGCCCGCTCGCGGGCGACGGCCGGGCCGGGGCTGCGCCCACTGGACCCCCGGCTTCCACTCCCAGGGGTGACGGCCCGTCGGCAGGCGGTACCCGCGTGAGTCCGGCCTGCCCGACCGCCGACTCGGCCGCACTCGTACGTGAAGAACCCGTACAGGTGATCGATCATCTGTGGTCGGACGTTGCCGAGGTGCGTAGCGTGGCGGGCCATGCGGCTGCACGGCCGTGCGACCACAACCCTGGGGGGCCGACGATGTCGTTCGAGGAAGAGTGGGCCGCGGACAAGGCGGCCGCCGTCGCGATGAAGCGCCGACCTCGGCCCGATGGCGACCGCGGTCACCCAGTGGACCGAGATGATCGCCAAGCTGACGCAGCTGAATACCGACGCGTCGGCCATGACGGCCAAGGCCGGCAAGTCCACGGGGCGGGGTGAGAACGCCTCCGTCACCAAGGAGTTCGTCGGCAAGACGGGCAAGGAGTTCGGTGACGCCGTCACCGAGGCCGAGTTCGACCTGTCGGAGCTGGACGTGAGCTCCGGCGAGTACGAGGGCGTCCTCCAGCCCACCGCCCGGCAGTGGTACCAAAACGGCCTCACGGACGCCGACAAAAGGATGGGCGAGCGGTAGTGACGAGGAAGAAGTACGTGGTGCCGGCGGTCGTGCTCGTGACCGCGGCGGTGGTCCTGGCCGCCGTCCAGCTGTGGCCCAGCCCGCTGAAGGACCTGCGGGCGCGGAACCGCTGCCTCGGCATGCTCACCGAGAAGACCGTCGGAAGCCTCGACGACGCCAAGGGCGGCAAACTGGTGGTGGACGAGGACAGGAGCGAGGGATCGGGGCCCGACCCCGTGTTCTCCACCATCTGCTTCGTCGGTCGCGAAACGGACAAGGGCACGACCCCACGCATCCAGTTCACCCTGGACGTGCGGCCCGCCGAGAGCCCGAACCCCCCG
This sequence comes from Streptomyces sp. NPDC001717, assembly GCF_042892775.1. NCBI lineage: Bacteria > Bacillati > Actinomycetota > Actinomycetes > Kitasatosporales > Streptomycetaceae > Streptomyces > Streptomyces sp. NPDC001717. Next base: position 142,356 of record NZ_JBIAUK010000006.1, read on the forward strand.
GTGAACGGTGCAACCCTGCTCACCGGCCGCCGTTCGGGGTGGGTGGGCCCCCGGCAGAGCGAGGTCCAGCTCCCCGCCGGGTGCCCGAAGAAGATGAAGGCGGGCGCCGCGTACGTCACCGTCACGCTGAAAGTCTCGCCGGGCATCCTCGTGGCGCAGAACTGGAACGAGGCGGACGTCATCACGGCCGCCCGGACGGTCGTCCTGGAGGCGGTCGACAACCTGGCCGAGCAGTACGGCTGCAAGGCGTAGGGTCGCCCCGCCGTGGCAGCGGCCACCGGTCGGCGGTCACCGCTGCCACGGCACGTCCGGTGCCCGGTAGAAGGGGATGTCCTGCGCGGCCAGCCGGGGGCCCTGCGCCGCCAGGCGTTCCCGGTACGACTCCCAGTCCAGCGCCCCCGCCGGGGACCAGCCCAGTTCCGCCAGGCTCAGCAGCCGCGGGAAGGCCATGAACTCCCAGTCGGCCCGGGTCGCGATGGTCTCCGTCCACAGCGGGGCCTCCACCCCCAGGACCGCGGATTCCGGCACTCCGGGCAGATGGGCCCCCGGGTCCCAGGAGTACGACTTCCTCACCGGGACGAGGCCCGCCCAGGCCAGGCCGGGCTTCGTCGTGAGGTCGTACTTCATGTCCAGGTAGAGCCGGTCCGCCGGGGAGAGGATCAGCCGGTGGCCGGCCGCGGCCGCCGCCGCGACCTTCTCCTTCTCCGCCGCCGCGGTGCGGTCGTGCCCCCAGTACTGGAGCACCGCGCCCGGCGCCGGGCGGGCCGCCGCCAGCTGGTGCCAGGCCACCACCGTCTTGCCGTGGCGTGCCACGGCCTCCTGGGCGCGGTCCATGAAGGCCGCGTAGTCCGCCGCCGGGGTGGAGTGGGCCTCGTCCCCGCCGATGTGCAGGTAGCGGCCCGGGGTCAGCTCCGCCAGCTCGCCCAGGACCTGGTCGATGAACTCGTACGTCAGCTCCTTGCCGACGCACAGCGAGCTGAAGCCGACCTTGATGCCGGTGTAGCGGGCGGGGGCCTTCCCGTCGCAGTTGAGTTCCGCGTAGGAGGCGAGCGCCGCGTTGACGTGGCCCGGCATGTCGACCTCCGGGACGAGGTCGACGTACCGCTCCCCCGCGTAGGCGACGAGGTCCCGGTACTCGTCCTTCGTCCAGTGGCCGCCCGGGCCCCCACCGACCTCGCCGGCGCCGCCGTACGTGGCGAGCCGCGGCCAGGAGTCGATCGCGAGGCGCCAGCCCTGGTCGTCGGTGAGGTGCACGTGCAGGGTGTTGACCTTGTACTGGGCGAGCTGGTCCACGTACCTCTTGACCTGCTCCACCGTGAAGAAGTGGCGGGCGACGTCGACCATCGCCCCCCGGTACGCGAACCGCGGCGCGTCGGTGATCTCCCCGCCCGGCACCGTCCCCGGACCGGACGCGGGCAGCAGCTGCCGCAGCGTCTGGCCCGCGTGGAAGAGGCCCTCGGGGGTGCGTGCGGTGAGGGTGACCCCGTCGGGACGGGACTCCAGCCGGTAGCCCTCCTCCCCCACCCCCTCGGCCCGCCCGTCGATCCGCAGCCGGATCCCGCCCCCGTGGCCCCCGTCGCCGTCGACCACCGGCAGCGGCAGCCCGCTCGGGCGGCGCAGCTGCTCGGCCAGGAGCTCGCCGACCCGGCGGACCTCCGCGCCCGAGCCCCGGGGCGTACGGATGACGGTGCCCGGGCCCACCGCGTACCCGGGGCCGCCGGCCCGGGCGGAGACGGGTGCGGGCAGGAGCGCCTCGAAGGGGGTCGGGACGGCCCCGCGCCCGCCGCCCGGCCGGGCGTCGTCGCCGTGGGCGGCGGTGGTGCAGGAGGCGGCGCCCGCGGCCAGGAGGGCACCGAGGAGGGCGGCGAGCGTGCGTCGCGGTCGCAGGACTCTCATGGGCCCAGATATAGGCCAACCGGCCCGCCTGGGTGGGTGTGAGAATGATCGGATGGCGGAAATCATCCAGAAGGACGGCACTTGGACCTTCGACGGGGACGCGGTGCGCATCGTGCCGGGCCGCGACAAGGGGGTCTCACTCCTGAGGCAGACCCTCGGCGAGGTGCTCGTACCGCTGCGGGCGCTCGCGGGGATCTCGTACGAGCCCGGTCGCAAGGCGGGCCGGCTCCGGCTGCGGCTGCGTGACGGCGCCGACCCGCTGCTCCAGGTGACGGGCGGGCGGCTGCCGGAATCCTCGGACCCGTACCGGCTGACCGTGGAGTCGGACCGCAGCGGGGTCGCGGAGTACTTCGTGGACGAGGTGCGCCAGGCCCTGCTGCTGGACCAGGTGGACCCGGGACCGACGGCCTCGTACCTGCTGCCGGGGCCCGCCGTCCCGATCGCGGTGGGCGCGGGCGACGGGACGGCCGCCTTCGACGGCGACCGGGTGGCGCTGGAGTGGAACTGGACGACGGAGGAGGCCAAGCGCTCCGGCGGTCCGCGCGTCCTGCGCCTCGCCGATCTGCGGTCGGTGGAGTGGTCCCCGTCGAAGGGGCTGGAGAACGGCTGGCTGCGCTTCACCCTGGCGGGCGCCGGCCAGGCCCTGGCCCCCAAGTACGACCCGCACACGGTGGAGCTCTTCGGATTCAAGAAGGACCCGCTGATGGCCCTGGTCGCGGCGGCCGTGGCGGTACGGATGCCCCACCCGGCCGCCCCGCAGGACGCCCCTCAGGACGCCGCGCCGGCGGCGGTCACGACGGTCGTACCGGCCGAACCGCACAAGTCCCTCGACCCCGCCGGGGCGGCGGCCCCCGTCGAGGACCACGACGCCCTGCTGCGGCGGCTGCGCGAGCTGGGTGAGCTGCACCAGTCGGGCGTTCTGACCGCCGAGGAGTTCACCTCGGCCAAGCAGGCCGTTCTGCGCCGTTTCTAGCGCATTTACAACCGGAAGTACCCATTCCCTGGTACATACCAGCGAGATCCTGCCCGATTCCGGGCAGGATCTTTGCTTTCACCGCTCGGAGCCGCCAGTATCTACGGGTGCTCGATCGCCGCCCGTCGCATGACGATCTCGTCGAACACCTGGTGCGCAGCACCTCGCTCCAGCGGGGCGAGGCGGCCCGGGTGGTCCTCGACGTGCTCGCGTACTTCGACGAGACGACCGAGGAGTTCGTCCGCCGCCGCCACCGGGAACTGCAGTCCGGCGGAGCGGTGAACGCGGAGATCTTCGAGCGGATCGCGGCCGAGCTGCCGCACCGCGCCGTGGCGCCCCCGGAGCTCTCGCTCCGGCAGCTGCGCCGCATCGTCTACGGCTGAGCCGGCCGCCGCACCCGCGGCCGCGAACGAGTACAGGAACCGAACTTCAGGAGGGGCTAAACCGTATGTGCGGAATCGTCGGTTACATCGGCAAGCGTGACGTGGCACCGCTGCTGCTCGAAGGTCTGCAGCGGCTCGAATACCGCGGGTACGACTCCGCGGGCATCGTCGTGAACAGCCCGAAGGCCGCCGCCCTCAAGGTCGTCAAGGCCAAGGGCCGCGTGCGCGAGCTGGAGTCCCGCGTCCCCAAGCGCTTCGCCGGCACCACCGGCATCGCCCACACCCGCTGGGCCACGCACGGCGCGCCGAGCGACATCAACTCGCACCCGCACCTCGACGCCGACAACAAGGTCGCCGTCGTCCACAACGGCATCGTCGACAACGCCTCCGAGCTGCGCGCGAAGCTCGAGGCCGAGGGCGTCGTCTTCGTCTCGGAGACCGACACCGAGGTCATCGTCCACCTGATCGCCCGCTCCACGGCCGACTCCCTGGAGGAGAAGGTCCGCGAGGCCGTCAAGGCGATCGAGGGCACCTACGGCATCGCCGTCATGCACGCCGACTTCGCCGACCGCATCGTCGTCGCCCGCAACGGCTCCCCGGTGGTCCTGGGTATCGGCGAGAAGGAGATGTTCGTCGCCTCGGACGTCGCAGCCCTGGTCGCCCACACCCGCCAGATCGTCACCCTCGACGACGGCGAGATGGCCACCCTGAAGGCCGACGACTTCCGCACCTACACCACCTCCGGCGCGACCACGACCTCCACCCCGGAGACCGTGGAGTGGGAGGCCGCCTCGTACGACATGGGCGGTCACGACACCTACATGCACAAGGAGATCTCCGAGCAGCCCGACGCGGTCGACCGCGTGCTGCGCGGCCGGATCGACGACCGCTTCAACACCGTCCACCTCGGGGGCCTGAACCTGGACCCGCGCGAGGCGCGCGGCATCCGCCGGGTCAAGATCCTGGGCTGCGGCACCTCGTACCACGCCGGTCTCATCGGCGCCGGCCTCATCGAGGGCATGGCCCGCATCCCCGCCGACGCCGAGCCGGCCTCCGAGTTCCGCTACCGCAACCCGGTCGTGGACCCCGACACCCTCTACATCGCCGTCTCCCAGTCCGGTGAGACGTACGACGTGCTCGCGGCGGTGCAGGAGCTCAAGCGCAAGGGCGCCCGCGTCCTCGGCGTCGTCAACGTGGTCGGTTCGGCCATCGCCCGCGAGGCCGACGGCGGCGTGTACGTGCACGCCGGCCCCGAGGTCTGCGTCGTCTCCACCAAGTGCTTCACCAACACGGTCGTGGCCTTCGCGCTGCTCGCCGTGCACCTGGGCCGCATCCGGGACCTGTCGGTCACCGACGGCAAGCGGATCATCGACGGCCTGCGCAAGCTGCCCGCGCAGATCCAGGAGATCCTCGAGGGCGAAGAGGACATCAAGAAGCTGGCGGCCGAGTTCGCCGAGGCCAAGTCGATGATGTTCATCGGCCGGGTGCGCGGCTACCCGGTGGCCCTGGAGGCCTCCCTGAAGCTCAAGGAGATCTCCTACATCCACGCCGAGGCCTACCCCGCCTCCGAGCTCAAGCACGGCCCGCTCGCCCTCATCGAGCCCTCCCTCCCCACGGTCGCGATCGTCCCGGACGACGACCTGCTGGAGAAGAACCGCGCGGCGCTGGAGGAGATCAAGGCCCGCAGCGGCCGGATCCTCGCGGTCGCCCACCGCGAGCAGGAGAAGGCGGACCACACCATCGTCGTCCCGAAGAACGAGGACGAGCTGGACCCGATCCTGATGGGCATCCCGCTCCAGCTGCTGGCCTACCACACGGCCCTGGCCATGGGCCGGGACATCGACAAGCCGCGCAACCTGGCGAAGTCGGTCACCGTCGAGTAGTCACGGGCAGCCGCCCGACACGGAAGAACCCCCGAGCGCACCGCGCACGGGGGTTCTTCTCGTAGAGCCGGTCAGCTCGCGGCGACCGCGCCCCTGCCGGCCTTGCCGACGGCCATGGGCCAGTTCGCCAGCGCCGCCGTGGCCCCGTACCAGGCCAGGAGACCGGAGACGGCGGCAACCCAGCCGCCGGCCTTGGCGAGCCCGCCGTTGTCCGCGAAGGCGGCTATCGCCAGCAGGACGAGGGACAGGGTCAGCAGGCCGTAGACGCCCTGGCCGAACAGACCGCTCGCGGCGGAGACCGTGAGGGTCAGCGCGAGCAGCGCGAAGAGGACCAGAAACGTTCCGGCTGCGTCGCCCGAGGCCGCGTCACCCGCGCCCTTGGCCCACGTGAACCAGAAGATGCCGAGGCCCGCGAACGCGGTGCCGTTGGATCCGTTGCCGCCGCGGAACTCCAGGAGTCCGAGGAGGAAGAGGGCGACGCCGCCGACGTACATCGCGAGCGACACGGAACTGGCAGCGGTCACGCCGTCGATGACGCCGGTGTGGCCGATACCGAATGCGAGAAGGGTGAGCCCCAGGGCGATGTTCCCCAGGGTCGAAGTCGAGGCCGTGCTTCCCGCAGAGACACCATTGTCCACGGCGGGCTCCCTTCGATCTGCAGTTGTTTGCTGCGTCCCAGCAGCACTTATCTACCCTTTACACGGGTGCACAACCGCACAATCGGCTTAACGAATGGTCACGAGATGACAACGCTGAGCGACGGGGAGCGGCGTCGCCCCTCGACTGCGGTCAGGGAATGACGACGACCGGTCGCTGTGCGCGTTTGGCCAGTCGGCCGGCCACGGAGCCGAAGATGCGGCCCACGATCCCGTGGGTGGAACCCACCACGATGGCGTCGGCCGAATACTCCCGGCCGACCTCCTCCAGCTCATGGCAGATGTCACCACCGCGCTCGACCAGGATCCACGGCACTTCGGCCAGATAGTCCGCACAGGCCAGCTCCAGCCCGAGCACCTCGGTGCGGTGGTCCGGCACGTCGACGAAGACCGGGGGCTCGCAGCCGGCCCACACGGTCGTGGGAAGCCGGTTGGCGACATGGACGATGATCAGACCGGATCCGGAGCGGCGAGCCATGCCGATCGCGTACGCCAGGGCGCGCTCACTGGAAGTGGATCCGTCGAATCCCACAACGACCCCGTGCCGGAAGGCCGGATCGCAGGCAAGGCGCGGCTGTTCCGCCGGGCGCAGCTCGGCGGCCGACGCGGGGTCGGCGAGCCGCTTGCGCTTGCGGTCCGCGGGTTCGGAGAAGTCGTGACCGGCCATGGGTGTCTCGGCGAAGAGGTCCTTGGAGGAAGCAACAGGGGAAATTGGCGACGCAGTGTGACGGAGCTCTGTCCGGGAAGCATCTTCCCAAGCCCATACCCACCAGGGTACGGCGACACTCCTGTCCTGCACAGGGCTTGCCGCCCTTGGAGAGCGTCCCAGGGAGCATGCCGGAGTGAGCGCGCCTTGGCAATGGCGGCTGCCCCCTACAGCCAGTGACGAGGTCGGGTCTTCGCCACCCGTGCGCGCAGTGACCGAGGCCCGCCGCGCGGCGTTGGTCATGCGTCCGACCTTCAGGTACGAGCCCGCAGGGAGTACGCCGTGTCCGCCCGTCCGGTTCACCCCGTCCAGCCCGTCCAGCCCGCTCGGTCGACCCCGTCGGCCCCGTCCCCCCGTCCCCCTCTTCACCCGTCCGTGCACTCCGCCGGACGGCAGCACGACGACCCCGCGGGTGACGTCGTGCGCTGGGCGGCCTTCAGCTGCCTGCTCGTCCCCGTGGTCCTCGTCGTCTACGGGACCTCCTTCGGCGGGGCCGCGGTCGCCACCCTCGGGCTGCTCGCCGTCACGACCGCGTGCCGGGTGCTGCTGCGCCACTCGGAGCGGACGGAGCGGGCCGCGCGGGTGCCGTCGCAGGAGCACCTTCCGCCCGCACGCCGCCGCCGGCGACCCCGCGCGGCGGCCGGCGGGCGGCGCGGCTGCGGCGCTTCCGAGCCTCCGGACCCGCAGGACTGACTGATTCGCACACCCACACCCGCATGTTTTCAGCCAACTTCCCGGCAGGACCGCCCCCTTGCCGGAATGTCCCCCCAACCCCCCCACCACCAGGGACTACAGGGTCAACAGGACATCCGGACCCCATGCGTACTGGCCACGAGCGCACGCGACCATCTCCGTACCGGTAGCGGAGCGGAACGCTTCCTGATCGAATGCTTTTCGCCAAGTTGAGAAGTCGACATAGCGCTGCGTGCTGAACTTGTCACGCCGACACCACGGGACGCAGTAGATTCGATCATGTATTTACGGCGGGGGATCCACGTGCAAGGCCGAGGGGAAACGTGCAGGTGCGACCAGACCAAGGAGTCGCGACACCCAAGGGGGGCTTAGCGCCATGAGCCAGGATTCCACCGCAGTCATCGCCGACGCGGGACGGAAGCTCGCGGGGCGTCGCCGCAGGGAGATCGTCGCGGTGCTGCTGTTCAGCGGCGGGCCGATCTTCGAGAGCTCCATTCCACTTTCCGTGTTCGGCATTGACCGGCAGGACGCGGGAGTTCCACGCTATCGACTGCTCGTGTGCGCCGGGGAGGACGGTCCGCTGCGGACCACCGGCGGACTCGAACTGACCGCGCCGTACGGGTTGGAGGCGATCGCCCGGGCAGGCACGGTCGTCGTGCCCGCGTGGCGTTCCATCACTTCACCGCCGCCTCCGGAGGCGCTCGACGCACTGCGTCTGGCGCACGAGGAGGGTGCCCGGATCGTCGGACTGTGCACGGGGGCCTTCGTGCTCGCCGCCGCCGGTCTGCTGGACGGCCGGCCCGCCACGACGCACTGGATGTACGCGCCGACGCTGGCCAAGCGGTACCCGTCCGTCCACGTCGACCCGCGCGAGCTGTTCGTCGACGACGGCGACGTGCTCACCTCCGCGGGCACCGCGGCCGGAATCGACCTGTGCCTGCACATCGTGCGCACGGACCACGGCAGCGAGGCGGCCGGGGCACTGGCCCGCCGGCTCGTCGTCCCGCCGCGCCGCACCGGCGGCCAGGAGCGCTACCTCGACCGGTCGCTGCCGGAGGAGATCGGCGCCGACCCGCTGGCCGAGGTCGTCGCCTGGGCGCTGGAACACCTCCACGAGCAGTTCGACGTGGAGACGCTGGCGGCCCGCGCCTACATGAGCAGGCGCACCTTCGACCGGCGGTTCCGTTCGCTGACCGGCAGCGCGCCGCTCCAGTGGCTGATCACCCAGCGGGTGCTCCAGGCACAGCGGCTGCTGGAGACCTCCGACTACTCGGTCGACGAGGTCGCCGGACGCTGCGGGTTCCGTTCGCCGGTCGCCCTGCGCGGTCACTTCCGCCGGCAGCTGGGGTCCTCCCCGGCCGCCTACCGTTCGGCCTACCGGGCACGCCGCCCGCAGTCCGACGTGGCGCAGGTGTCCGACATCCAGTCCGCGCCGGTGCCGCACCAGCGCACCCCGCAGCCGCAGCGGGCGGCGGCGGCCCTGGCCGCGACGGGCCCGACGGTGACGGAGCTCTACGCTCCGGGCCGGGTCCTGCGCGAACACGCGTAACCCTCACAACGGGTACGGCATGAGAAGGTCCTCCACCGGTCACCCCCGGTGGGGGACCTTCCGCGTACGACCCGCCGGACACCACCGGAGCCCCGGGCAACCGCATAAGGTGGGACACATGAACGATCGCATGGTGTGGATCGACTGCGAGATGACCGGGCTCTCGTTGACGGACGACGCACTTATCGAGGTGGCCGCACTGGTCACCGACTCGGAGCTCAACGTGCTCGGCGAAGGCGTGGACATCGTGATCCGCCCGCCGGACCACGCCCTGGAGACCATGCCCGACGTGGTGCGCGAGATGCACACCTCGTCCGGACTGCTCGAAGAGCTGGCCGGCGGGACGACCCTCGCGGACGCCGAGGCGCAGGTCCTGGCCTACGTACGGGAGCACGTGAAGGAGCCGCGCAAGGCGCCGCTCTGCGGGAACACGGTCGGAACGGACCGCGGATTCCTGCTGCGCGACATGCCCGCGCTGGAGGGCCACCTGCACTACCGGATCGTGGACGTGTCCTCGATCAAGGAGCTGGCGCGCCGCTGGTACCCGCGGGCCTACTTCAACAGCCCGCCGAAGAACGGCAACCACCGGGCGCTCGCGGACATCAGGGAGTCCATCGCCGAGCTGCGCTACTACCGGGAGGCGGTCTTCGTGCCCCAGCCCGGGCCCGACACCGACACCGCGCGGGCCATCGCGGCCAAGCACGTGGTGGGCGGCGCGTAGCCACACCGGAGCCGGGCGCGGAAGAAGGGGGGAGCGAGCACCCTCCCGGACCCTGTACCCTTTTCTTCGGCCGGTCGGTTTCCCCGACCGGACATGGTGGGTGTAGCTCAGTTGGTAGAGCACCTGGTTGTGGTCCAGGTGGCCGCGGGTTCAAGTCCCGTCACTCACCCTGCGAGAAGGCCCGGTCCGCGAAAGCGGACCGGGCCTTCTGCATGCCGGGGGGATTCACGAGGAGTCCCGGACCACCAGCCGGTTCGGGAGGACCACGCCCGCCGGGCCGTCGCCCTCCCCGCCGATCCGGTCCAACAGCATCCGCGCCATGGTCCGCCCCATCTCCTCGATGGGCTGGCGGACGCTCGTCAGGGGCGGGTCCATGTGCCGGGCCACCACCGAGTCGTCGAAACCGACCAGCGCCACGTCCTGCGGGATCAGGCGCCCCGCCGCGCGCAGCTCGCGGCGGGCGCCGGCCGCCATGACGTCCGAGCACGCGAAGACCGCGTCCAGTGCGGGGCGGCGCTCCAGCAGCTCGCGCATGGCCCGCCGGCCGCCTTCCTCGGTGAAGTCGCCGATGGCGATCAGTCCCTCGTCGACGGGCTGCCCGGCGGCCTGAAGGGCCTGGCGGTAGCCGTCGAGGCGGCACTGGGCCCCGTACACGTCCAGCGGGCCGGTGATCACGGCCGTCTGCCGCCGGCCCCGGCCGAGGAGGTGGCGCACGGCCTCGGCGGCGCCCGCGAGGTTGTCGGAGTCCACGCAGGGCAGCGGCTCGTCGGCGGAGCGGCGGCCGCTGATCACCGTCGGGATGCCCAGCTCGGCCAGCATCTCCGGCAGCGGGTCTCCCGCGTGGACGGAGACGAGCAGCACCCCGTCGACGCGGTGCCCGGTCAGGTACTGGGCGAGGCGGCGGCGTTCGCGGTCGCCGCCGGCCAGGGTGAGCACCAGTTGGACGTCGGTCTCGGCGAGGGCCGCGCCGACCCCGCGGACCACGTCGGAGAAGTAGGGCTCGGCGAAGAAGCGGGATTCGGGCTCGGGGATCACGAGCGCGATGGCGTCGGTGCGGTTGGCGGCGAGGGCCCTGGCGGCGCGGTTGGGCACGTACCCCAGCTCGGCGACGGCCCGTTCGACGGCGGCCCTGGTCCCCTCGCTGACCTTGGAGGATCCGTTGATGACCCGGGAGGCCGTGCCGCGGCCGACTCCGGCCCGCGCGGCGACCTCCTCGAGCGTCGGCCGTCCCCCACCGCGCGCTTGCCCGTTCATGGCTTCCTCCCGGATGTGAATCTACCTCTTGACGACCGTGGGAGCGCTCCCACATTGTGACACGCGACACCCGGCACGTTCCGTCCCCCAGGGAGGACCCCGATGCGAGCCCGAAGAACCCTTGTCACCACCGCCGGTCTGATCGGCGCGGCAGCCCTGCTCCTCGCGGGGTGCGCGGAGGATCCCGCCGAGCCGTCCGCGGGCGGCTCCACGGCCGCCGGCGGCAAGGCGAAGACCACCCTCACCGTCGGGGTCTTCGGGGCCTTCGGCCTCCAGGAGGCCGGTCTCTACGACGAGTACATGGCGCAGCATCCCGGGGTCCGCATCGAGCAGACCTCCATCGAGCGGAACGAGAACTACTACCCCCAGCTCCTCACCCACCTGGGCACGGGCAGCGGGCTCGCCGACATCCAGGCCGTCGAGGTCAACAACATCGCGGAGATCACCGCCACCCAGGCCGACAAGCTGGTCGACCTGGGCAAGGCGCCGGGCGTGGACAAGGCCGCGTACCTGCCGTGGAAATGGGCGCAGGGCACGGCGAGCGCGGCCAAGGGCGGGGCCACGGTCGGTCTCGGCACCGACATCGGCCCGCAGGGCATCTGTTACCGCAAGGACCTCTTCGAGGCGGCCGGTCTGCCCACGGACCGGGCGGCGGTCGGCGCGCTGTGGGCGGGCGACTGGAGCAAGTACCTGGAGGCCGGCAAGGCGTACAAGGCGAAGGCCGGGGAGGGGAAGGCCTTCGTGGACTCCGCCTCGGGCGTGATGGCGGCGGTGACCGGCGGCAGCGCGCAGCGGTTCTACGACGACCAGGGCAAGGTCGTCTACAAGTCCAACCCCGCGGTGCGCGGGGCCTTCGACCTGGCGGCGTCCTTCGCGACGGAGGGGCTGAGCGCGAAGCTCCAGCAGTTCACCCCGGCCTGGGACCAGGGCTTCGCCAACGGCTCCTTCGCCACCGTCTCCTGCCCGGCCTGGATGCTCGGCTACATCCAGGACAAGGCGGGCCCGGCCGGCAAGGACAAGTGGGACGTGGCGCAGGCGCCGAAGCCGAGCAACTGGGGCGGCTCCTTCCTGGTGGTGCCGAAGGCGGGCAAGCACGCCGAGGAGGCCGCGAAGCTGGCGGCGTGGCTGACGGCCCCGGCGCAGCAGGCGAAGCTCTTCGAGAAGCGGGGCAGTTTCCCGAGCGCGAGTGCGGCGTACGGGCTGCCGTCGGTGTCGGGCGCGAAGCACGAGTACTTCGGCGGGGCCCCGATCGGCGAGATCTTCGCGAAGGCGGCGCAGGGGGTGCCGGTGGCGGCGGTCGGCCCGAAGGACCTGGTGATCGCGCAGAACCTGGCGGACATCGGGATGCTCCAGGTCGACCAGAAGGGCCGCAGCCCCCAGGAGGGCTGGGATGCGGCGGTGAAGGCCATCGACAACGCGTTGGCCCGGTGACCGGGCCGAAGCCGCTGCGCGGGCCCCGCGTGTACCGGCGGCGCATCGCCTGCGCGGCCGCCGGCTGCCAGGGAGCCGGCGGGCGGCACGGCCGTGGCTCGTGCAGGGGGGTCCTCCCGGTCGGGGCCGGGCCCGAGCCCCGCCCCGTGGCCCGGCGCGTGCGGCCCGGGGGCGGGCCGGAGGCACGGCCCACGGCCCGTCCCGTGGCGAGGTGCACGGGGCCCGGAGGCCGCCCGAAGGCCCGGCGCCTGCGGCCCCAAGTCCGGCCGGGGACCCAGCCCGTGCAGCCCCAGGACCGGCCGGAGGCGCGGCACGCGGCACGGCCCGTGCAGCCCCAACGGTCGCGCGGTGCGTGGCCCGGCGCGGGGCGGGGGTGGTGGGGGCGTGACTGACGAGACCGTGGTGCTCGCCCCCGCCGCTTCCGCCCGCCGCCCCGCGGGGGAATGGCGTTCGCGGCGCTACCGGTGGGACGTGCGCTGGAGTCCGTACGCCTTCGTGGCGCCCTTCTTCCTCTTCTTCGCCGCCTTCGGGCTGTTCCCGCTGCTGTACACGGGCTGGGCGGCGCTGCACCAGGTGGAGCTGACCGACCCGGACTCGATGACGTGGGTGGGGCTGAAGAACTTCACCCGCCTGTGGGACGACGAGTTCTTCTGGAACGCGCTGCGCAACACCGTCACCATCGGGCTGCTGTCCACGGTGCCGCAGCTGGCGATCGCGCTCGGCCTGGCCCACCTGCTCAACCACAGGCTGCGCGGCTCGACCTTCTTCCGGGTCGCGGTGCTCACCCCGTACGCGACCTCGGTGGCGGCGGCCACGCTGGTCTTCGTCCTGCTCTTCGGCCGGGACTACGGAATGGTCAACTGGGCGCTTTCGGCGGTCGGTTTCGGGGCGGTGGACTGGCAGAACGGCACCTTCGCCTCACAGCTGGCGGTGTCCGCCATCGTGATCTGGCGGTGGACGGGTTACAACGCGCTGATCTACCTGGCTGCCATGCAGGCCGTGCCGGACGAGCTGTACGAGTCGGCGGCCCTCGACGGGGCCTCGCCGTGGCGGCAGTTCGTCCACGTGACCGTGCCCTCGCTCCGCCCGACGATCTTCTTCACCTGCGTGGTGTCGACGATCGGGGCCACCCAACTCTTCGGCGAGCCGCTGCTGTTCAACGGCGGGTCGGGCGCGACGGGCGGCTCGGACCACCAGTTCCAGACGCTCGGGCTGTACCTGTACGAGCAGGGCTGGGTGAACCTGCACCTGGGGCGGGCCTCGGCGATCGCCTGGGCGATGTTCCTGATCCTGCTGGTCGTCGCGGGCGCGGCGCGGTTGCTGCGCGGACGGGAGGCTTCCCGATGAGGTCACTGCGCGCGGGGAGGTTCACGTACGTCGTCCTCGCCCTGTTCACGGCCGGCTCGCTCTTCCCCCTGGTGTGGACGGCGATCGCGGCCTCCCGGAGCAGTACGCGTCTCGCGCAGACCCCGCCGCCGTTCTGGTTCGGCGGGAACCTGGGGCGCAACCTCCGGGTCGCGTGGACCGACGCGAACATGGGCACGGCGCTGCTCAACACGGTGATCGTGGCGGGCACGGTGGCGGCCGGGACGGTGCTGTTCTCCACCCTGGCGGGCTTCGCCTTCGCCAAGCTCCGCTTCCGGGGCCGCCGGCTGCTGATGTCGCTGGTGGTCGGCACGATGCTGATCCCGCCGCAGCTGAGCGTGGTCCCGCTGTACATGCTGATCGCCCGGCTGTCGTGGACCGACCGGCTCCAGGCGGTGGTCCTGCCGACCCTGGTCTCCGCCTTCGGGGTCTTCTTCATGCGGCAGTACCTGACCCGGGCGCTGCCGTCGGAGCTGGTGGAGGCGGCCCGCACGGACGGGGCGAGCTCGCTGCGGATCGTGTGGCACGTGGTGTTCCCGGCGGCCCGGCCGGCGATGGCGGTGCTGGCCATGCTGACGTTCGTCATGGCCTGGAACGACTTCTTCTGGCCGATCGTCGCGCTGACCCAGAACGGCAGCCCGACGGTGCAGGTGGCCCTGACCGGGCTGGGCCGGGGCTACATCCCCGACCAGTCGGTGATCATGGCGGGCGCGCTGCTGGGCACGCTCCCGCTGCTGCTGGTGTTCCTCGTCTTCGGCCGCCGGATCGTCGGCGGCATCATGCAGGGAGCGGTCAAAGGATGACGGATCTCCATTTCCCCGAGGGGTTCCTCTGGGGCACGGCCACCGCGGCCTTCCAGATCGAGGGGGCGGCCGCGCTGCGCGGGCCGTCCATCTGGGACACCTTCTGCGCCACGCCGGGCAAGGTGCACGGCGGTCACACGGGCGAGGTGGCCGTGGACCACCACCGGCTGTGGCGGGAGGACGTGCGGCTGATGGCAGGGCTGGGGCTGGGCGCCTACCGGTTCTCGGTGTCCTGGCCGCGGGTGCTGACCGGCGGGATCGGCTTCTACGACGCGCTCGTCGACGAGCTGCTCTCGTACGGGATCACGCCGTGCGTGACGCTGTACCACTGGGACCTGCCGCAGGAGCTGGAGAGCGCCGGCGGTTGGCCGGAGCGGGAGACGGCGTACGCCTTCGCCGAGTACGCCTCGCTGGTGTCAGCGGCGCTGGCCGACCGGGTGGAGCTGTGGACCACCCTCAACGAGCCCTGGTGCAGCGCCTTCCTCGGCTACGCCTCCGGGGTCCACGCCCCCGGCCGGACCTCCCCCGCCGACTCGCTGCGCGCCGCGCACCACCTCAACCTGGCGCACGGGCTGGCCGCCGCCGCGCTGCCGGCGTCGGCGCGGACGGGCATCGCGCTCAACCTGAGCGCGGTACGGCCGCTGACCGGCTCGGCGGCCGACGCGGACGCCGTGCGGCGCATCGACGCCCTCGGCAACCGGATCTTCACCGGCCCGCTCTTGCACGGGGCCTATCCGCAGGACCTCTTCGAGGACACCGCCGCCCTGACGGACTGGTCGTTCGTCCGCCCCGGCGACGAGGCGCTGATCCATCGGCCGCTGGGCTTCCTGGGCGTGAACTACTACACCCCGGCGCTGGTCTCCGCCGCCCCCGACGGCGCACCCGGCCCGCGCGAGGACGGCCACGGCGGCGGGGAGCACTCCCCCTGGCCGGGGGCGGAGGGGGTGGCCTTCCACCAACCTCCGGGCGAGCGGACCGACATGGGCTGGTCCGTGGACCCGACGGGCCTCCACGACCTGCTCACGCGCTGCGCCCGCGAAGCCCCCGGCGTGCCGCTGCTGGTCACCGAGAACGGCGCGGCGTACGGCCCCGCCCTGCACGACCCGGACCGCATCGGCTATCTGGAGGCCCACCTGGCCGAGGTCCACCGGGCGCTGGCGGACGGCGTCCCGATCGAGGGCTACTTCCTGTGGTCGCTGATGGACAACTTCGAATGGTCCTACGGCTACGACAAGCGGTTCGGCATCGTCCACGTCGACTACGAGACCCTGACGCGGACACCGCGCTCCAGTGCCCACTGGTACGCCCGCGTGGCCAAGTCCGGTTTCTTGTCGCGCGCTTGACGCCGTCCGGCCTGCCGTCGGGTCCGCGGCGGGCCTATCGTGACGGCGTAGCCCAGTCCGGGGGGGGATCCATGGGCCGTTCCAAGCGTTCCGCGCGTCCGCTGCGGCCCCGCCGCAGGGACCGGCCCGTCCTCCTGTGCCTCGCCCTCACGGCGGGCGGCCTGTTCGGGCTGTGGTCCGGCCGGCGGCTGCTGCGCCGCCCGGCGGACTTCCCGGCCGGGAAGTGGCTGCGCCCGGGGCGGAGGTCAGCCCGGTGAGGAGTCCATGGCGGCGATGCCCTTCCTCAGGTCGTCGCCGTTCATCACCGGGCTGACCTCCACCTCGGCGTTGAACTGCATGAAGAGGTCCTCGGTGACCTTCGGCAGCTGGGAGCTGTCCTGGAGGTCGAAGACGACCCACATGGAACGGACTCCCTCGTCGGGGCCGAAGTACGCCGCCTCCGGCTTGAGGGTGTCCATCATCTTGGCGATCGACTGCGTCAGCGCGCCGCTCTTGATGCCCTCGTTGGCGGCCTGCGTGTCCAGATGGGCACGGAGCATGACCCTCATGCGCGACTCCTCTCGTCACGCCCACCGTGAGCGGCCCCGCCCGGTGCGGCAACATCTCCGCGACCGTCCGGGCGGGGACCGTTCGAGTGCCCCGGGCCCGGGCCGCTACGCCTTCGGGTGGGCGCCCTGGATGTGGAAGTTGAACTCGGAGTGGCCCAGCGACCCCATCAGCCGGAGCCAGACGGGCAGGAGCATCTCCGTGCCCCGGGCCGTCTCGATGCCGCCGAGGTCGAGGATGCTCTCGTCCTTCCAGCCGAAGGAGGAGAGCAGTTCCCGTATGGTCTTCTTCGCGTCCGCGTCCTCGCCGGAGAGGAAGACGTTGTGGTCGCCGGCGACCCGCGTCGGGTCGACCATGATCTGGCAGTTCATCGTGTTGAGCGTCTTGACCACCCGCAGCCCCGGGAAGGTGCGCTGGATCAGCTCGCCGAGGCTGTCGGTGTTCGCCGGGTCGAGGAACGGCGGGAACCCCTGGGAGAAGTCGAGCGGGTTCGCGATGTCGATCAGGACCTTGCCGTCCAGCTCGGCGGCGTCCGCCTCCGTCAGGGCGGCGATGCTGGCCTGTCCGCCGGTGGCGTTGACCAGGACCTCCCCGAACCGTGCCGCCTCCGGGAAGGAGCGCAGCCCGACCTCGGGCTGCCCCGCGTGCCAGTCGGACCACTCGGCGCGGGACCGCGTGGACTCGGGGTCGCGGGTGCCGATGACCACCTCGTGCCCCAGGGAAACGAGCCGGGCGGCGACGGTGCGGCCGACGATTCCGGTGCCGAGGACTGCGTAACGCATATCGGTTCTTCCTATCGAGCGCGGGTGGGACTGCGGGCGTGCCGAAGCGGCACGTCGGGTCCAACTCAACCAGCGCGCACGGCATTCCGTACGGAAGATCGACTAGTCGGGGGCGCCCACGTCGTGGAAGAAGCGGTAGTGGGTCGGGTCGTCCGGCAGAAACCAGTGCAGGCCCTCTTCGAAGAAGACGGCCACGAGGTTGACGGCGATGACCAGGCCGAGGAAGGCCAGCGCGAAGGTTCCGGCCGTCCGCAGGGGTCCGGGGACGTTCGCCGGGACGGTGCGGGCCGCCGTGGTGTGGGCGAAGGCCATGACGATGCCGATGGCGACGACCGAGGCCTGGAAGAGGATCCACGCCCACACGTAGAGGTGCAGCCCGAAGACCTCGCTGCCGTACCCCTTGTCCCCCGGCAGGACGTGCAGCATCGTCTGCCGCCAGGACGCGAAGGAGCCGGCGATCACCGCGACCAGGGACATGCCCCAGCCCGTCATGTAGTCGCGGCCGGACAGCGTGCCGTGCGCCATCGCCGTGCGCAGGACGTACGCCGCGCCCAACGCGGCCAGCAGCATGAACATCCGCTGCACGATGCAGAGCGGGCAGGGGTACTCCCACAGCCCGAACTGGTAGTAGAGGCCGCCGCAGACGACCCCCGTCCAGCCGATGGCGAAGAAGCAGGCGAACCAGTACTGGATCCGGCCGAGCAGGCCGGTCGTCGGCGCCGACTGTGGGAGCAGGGTGTGCATCGCGGCCATCGTCAGTAGCTCAGTTTCAGGGCGAGGCCGCTGGTGATGTGGTGCGCCATCAGCAGGATCGCGGCGATCAGCACGACCCACCACGCCCCGAGCACGAGCGTCCGGGGCGACTCCCGGTACAGGGCGACCAGCGTGGCGAGGAGGCCGCCGAAGATGAGGGTGTCCATGGAGCGGACGGTATCGACATGGGGACATACCGCCCGCAAGGCGCGCCCCCGATTACTTCGCTTGCTGTCCGCGCCGCTTGCGCCGGCCGCCCCGCACCCGTACGCCGCCCGCCCCGCCCCGGCCGCCGTCGCGGCCGTCCAGGCCGATCCAGACCCGTACCTCGGTGCCGCCGAGCACCGAGCGGCCCAGCCGTACGTCGCCGCCGGTCGATTCCGCCACCCGGCGGACGATGTCCAGGCCGAGGCCGGTGGAGCCGTCGCGGGCGCCGTCGTTGCCGCGCCGCAGGGCCGCGTCCGGGTCGTCGATGCCGGGGCCCGCGTCGGAGACCAGCACGATGACGGCGTCGCCCGCGTCGTGGACGTCCACCGCGAAGGGGGTGCCCTCGGGGGTGTGCCGGAAGACGTTGCCGAGCATGGCGTCGAGGGCGGCGGCCAGTTCGGGCCGGGCCACGGGGATGCGCACGGTACGGTCCACGCCCGCGAGCCGCACCTCGCGCCCCTCGTCCTCCGCGAGCGCCGACCAGAAGGCCATCCGGTCACGGATCACCTCGGAGGCGTCGCACCCGGTGTTCACGCCCGCCCCGGCGAGCCCCGTCGCCGGGCGCTGCTCGCGGGCCGTACGGATGATGGTGTCGACCTCGCGCTCCAGCTGCTCCACCGCGGCCCGGGTCTGCTCGGCGGCCGGACCGTCCCCGAGCGAGGCCGCGTTGAGCCGCAGCACCGTCAGGGGCGTCCGCAGCCGGTGCGAGAGGTCGGCGGCCAGCTCACGTTCGTTGGCGAGGAGTTCCACCACCTGGTCGGCCATCGCGTTGAACGCGACGGCCGCCGAGCGCAGTTCCTTCGGCCCGGCCTCGGGGACCCGCGCGCCGAGCCTGCCCTCGCCCAGTTGGTGGGCGGCGTCCGCGAGCCGCTCGGCGGGCCGGACCAGTCGGACGCCGAGCCGGTCGGCGACCGCCACCGAGCCGACGATCAGCGCGAGGGCGACGCCCGCGAGGATCGCCCACGCCGTGGTGACGCCGTTGCTGACCTCGTTCTCCGGTACGTAGATCTCCACCACGGCGATGTCCCCCGAGCCGAGGGCGGTGGGCTGGAGCAGCGCCGAGCCCCCGCCCGTCGCGGAGGCCGTCGTGGCCCGCCCGAGCCGCCGGGTCGCCGCGACGGCCTGTTCGCCGGCCCAGCCCCCGCCGATCTCCACCGGGGCGCTGCCGCCGATGGCGGGCACGTGGACGGCCATCCGCCGGGCGGCGCCCATCTGCGTGGACTCCACGGCCTTCTGCAGCTGCACCGGGTCGGTGGTGATGGACAGGGTGGGTCCGATGGTGGCGGCCTGCCGTTCGGCGTTGGAGAAGGCCCGGTCGCTGGCCATTTCCTGGACGACGAGCCCGAGCGGCACCGCGAAGGCCACGACCACCATGGCGGTGACCGCGAGGCACACCTTGACCAGCGCCCACCTCACAGCGGCCTGCTCACTGCGGCGGCTCCAGCTTGACCCCGACGCCCCGCAGGGTGTGCAGGTAGCGGGGGCGGGCGGCGGTCTCGCCGAGTTTGCGTCGCAGCCAGGACAGGTGGACGTCGATGGTCTGGTCGTCCCCGTACGACTGCTGCCAGACCTCCGCGAGCAGCTCGCGCCGAGCCACGACCACCCCGGGCCGCCCGGCGAGGAAGGCCAGCAGGTCGAACTCCCGCCGGGTCAGGTCCAGTACGGTCCCGTCGAGCTCGGCCTGGCGGCGCAGCGGGTCGATGGCGAGCCCGCCGACGCGCAGCACGCGCGAGGGGGGTTCGGCGCCGGCGGCCGCGCGGGCGCGGCGCAGGACGGCGGCCATCCGGGCGGAGAGGTGCTCCACGGAGAAGGGTTTGGTCAGGTAGTCGTCGGCGCCGTCGTTGAGCAGCCGGACGATCTCCGCCTCGTCGTCGCGCGCGGTCGCGATGATCACGGGCACGTCGGTGATGCCGCGCAGCATCTTCAGTGCCTCCGACCCGTCCAGGTCGGGCAGGCCGAGGTCGAGGATGACCACGTCGAAACGGTTGTGGGCGACCTCGCGCAGGGCCTCCAGGGCCGTGCCGACGCTCCGCACGGTGTGCGAGGCCTCGGTCAGGTGCCGGATGAGGGCGGAACGTACGAACTGGTCGTCCTCGACCACGAGCACACTTGCCATGGCCCGCACCGTAGCCCATTCGGGCCACCCACCGGGGTGTCGGGACGGTCTTGTGACGGGTGGTGCAGTATGTGCCCTGATGCAACGAGGACTTGTACATGCCATGGCATGGGTGTTGGCGACCGGGGCCGCGGTGACCCTGTCGTGGTGGGGCGTGCACACCGTCATGTCGGGCACGGCCTACGATCCGCCGCTCGCGGTGCCGCTGGCCGCCGCCCAGCCGCTGTCCTCCTCGACCCACCGGTCACTGCCGGAGCAGTCGCCGTCCCCGTCGCAGTCCCCGTCGCCCGTCCCCGCGACGCCTTCCTCCGCCGGGCCCTCCACGGATCCCTCCGCCGGCAGGCCGTCCTCGAAGCCGTCGGCCTCCCCCCGCGCGGGCAGGCAGGAGGAGGCTTCGGGCAAGGTGCAGGCCTATCCCGTCTCCGGCGGCCGGGTCGTCTTCAGCCTCGGGGCGTCCTCCGCCGAGCTGGTGTCCGCGACCCCCGCGGCCGGCTGGCGCATGCAGGTGTGGAAGCAGGACTTCTGGATCCGGGTCACCTTCACCAAGGACGGCCGCGAGGTGTCGGTGTTCTGCACCTGGCACGACCACCCGCCGGCGGTGGAGATCATCGACCCCTGATCAGGCCGGGACGGTGCCCACCAGTACGAACTCGTTGTACGGGAAGACCTTGCCCATCGGGCGGGGGAAGGGGAAGGAGTAGGTGCGCTTCACCGCGATCCCGGCCCGGCTCGCGTGGCTGCGCAGCTCCTCGAAGCCGACCCAGCGGACGTGGGTGGCGTCGGTGCGGAAGCCGACCTCCTGCGGGGTGATGAAGACGACCGAGCCGCCCGGCTTCACCAGCGGGAGGTACTGGTCCAGGATCGAGGTGACCGTGTCCTCGTCCAGGTGCTCCAGCAGGTGTGCGGCGAGCAGGCTGTCGAAGGATCCGGGCCCGCAGTCCGGGGCGGCGGCCAGCTCTTCGGGGGTGTACGCCGTCAGACCGCGGTCGCGGCAGGTCTGCACGGAGTGCGGGTTGTGGTCGACGCCGACGCTGTCGGGGCCGCAGTTCAGCAGGTTGCGGCCGATGCCGCAGCCGACGTCCAGGACCCGTCCCAGCTTCAGCCGCTGCAGGTTCCACTTGTACGGCGCCTGCGTGGGCAGCAGCTGCTTGATCCCCGACTTCTCCAGGCGGGCCAGCCTGCGGGTGTAATCCGAGCCCTCGGTGCCGGGGGTGGACGGACCGGAGGTCGTGGAGGAATCAGACATGACTTCAGTGTCTCCTGAAACGCGTTGCAGAAAGGCAAGCCCTTGCGGGGCCCACAGGCTATGCAGGCGGTGGCCTCGGCGCGAGACCCGGATCGATCATACTGTGATCCGAATTACAGCATCAGAGACCGACGGAGCGGAAACAAGGCCCGGCGGCGCCCGTCTCTAGCGGAAGACCGACGGCGGCGGCTGCGGCGAGGCCACCGCCGAGGCGTCCACGACCGGAGCAGCTCCGCCCGCGAAGTCCGCGAGGGCCCTGCCGTGCTCGACGCGCCCCGGGTGCGGGTCGCTCGCGACCCGGCGGGTGAACTCGGCGACCGGGAGTTCCCGGTCGGAGGCCACCAGCACGGCGTTGCCGAAACGTTTCCCCCGCCACACGACCGGATCCGCTGCCAGCGCCAGCTCCGCGAACCGCGACGCGGCCGTCGCGATCTGACCCCGCAGGTGCGTCAGCGGCGGGCCGTCCGCGAGGTTGGCCACGTACCACCCGGTGGGCGCCAGGGCACGGCGTACGTCGTCCAGGAACTCGGTGCTCGTCAGGTGCGCCGGAGTGCGCGCACCGCCGAACACGTCCGCGATCACCAGGTCCGCCCAGCCGTCCGGCACCTTGGCCAGCCCGGCCCGCGCGTCCACCGCCCGGACCCGGACCCGCGCCTGCGGGTCCAGCGGCAGGTGTTCCCGTACGAAGGCCACCAGCGCGGCGTCGATCTCCACGACCTGCTGGGTGGAGCGGGGACGCGAGGCGGCGGTGTAGCGGGCCAGGGTGAACGCCCCGCCGCCCAGGTGCACCACGTTCAGCGGCTGCCGGGCGGGCGCGACGAGGTCGATCAGGTGGCCGATCCGGCGCTGGTACGCGAAGTCCAGGTACCCGGGGTCGCCCAGGTCCACGTGCGACTGCGGGGCCCCGTCGATCAGCAGGGTCCAGGCGCCCGGACGCTCCCGGTCCGGCTCCAGCTCCGCCAGACCGCCGTCCACCTGCCCGGCGACCGCCTCCACGCCGCCGCGCTGCCTGCCCTTGCCCCTGTCCTTGCCCGCCACGACCCCATTATCGCTGGTCAGCGACAGTTGTCGGCGGCCTCGATCAGCCGGGCCGCCTCGCCGAGCGCCGCACGCAGCACCGCCGGGTCGGTGACCGGTCCGACGGCTTCCGGCGGGAGCAGCCAGCCCGTGGCGCCCGCGGTGGGCGAGACGGCGTCGCCGAACCGCACTCCGCGCCCGTTCGTCTGCGTACACGCGCTCCCCGGCAGGTCCCACGCGTCGGCGGTGCCGGGCGGGACGAGGAAGCCCAGGGTGTCGCCCGATCCGTCGTGCAGGACCGGCCCGACCCCGCCGGCGGGGCTCGCGGCGCGGCGGATGATGTCCACCGCCTCCAGGCCCTGCCGCGCGGGCACGGTCACCAGGTCCAGATCCGGGCCCGGAGCCGGGGCCCGGCCGGGCTCGGGCGCGGTGTTCGTTCCAGTGCTCTCCATGCCGCCCTCCACCAAGGGGAACCCCTCCTCGATCCGTATCCGCATGGGTTCAACGCACGGGAACGTCAACGGGTGCGGCGGCAAGACGCCGCAAAGGATGGCAGTTCATGGCGGATCGCGGGTGAGATATCCGTTTTGTAGCCAAACAGCGCATCAACCACCCCCCGCTGACGGTACGTTCATGCGCGCCGGGCCCCACACGTCACAGCACCGGCGCTGGGTTCCTTGCCAGAGAGGCCACGTCCATGGCGGCGTCCCCCCACTCACCCAACTCCACGTTCCGGCGACTGCGCGGGCAGCACTCCCCGGCCGAGTTCGCCGCGCTGGTGCGCCGGGCCGCGAGGGAAATCGGCGAAACGGTTTCCTGCGACGCCCGCTACATCGGCAGGGTCGAGTCCGGCGAGATCCGCTGCCCCAACTACGCGTACGAGCGGGTCTTCCTCCACATGTTCCCCGGCCGCGCCCTGCCCGACCTCGGATTCTCTCCGAGGGAGGCGGTCCGCGGCCGCTCGGCGCAGCGCGATCCCGACCCCTTCTCCACCCTCACCTCCCCCACCCCATCCAAGGAGAGCGACGTGCTGCGTCGCGCGTTCATGGCGGGCGGCTCCGCGACCGTGGCGGCCGCGACCCTCGGCCTCACCCTGCTCGGCGACACCCGCCGCTTCCCCTCCCGCGCCGGTGAGTCCGAGGCCGCCGCCGTCGAGGACGCCGTCCGCCAGATCCGGCTGCTCGACGACCGGCACGGCGCCGACGCCCTCTACCGCAGGGCCGCCGAGCCGCTGCGCACCGCGTACGCGCTCCTCGACGCGGGAGCCACCCGGCAGTCCACCGAGGACCGGCTGCACGCGGGCGCCGGGGAACTGGCCGTCTCCGTCGGCTGGCTGGCCCACGACTCCGGCCGCTTCGACGACGCCCGCTCGCACTACGCGGAGGCCCTCGCCACGGCCCGGGTGTCGGGGGACGCCGGTCTGGAGGCGCACGCGTTCAGCAACATGGCGTTCCTGGCCCGGGACTGCGGGCGCTCGCGCGAGGCGGTCCGCGCGGCCCAGGCGGGCCGCCGAGCCGCCCGCTCGCTGGGCTCACCGCGGCTGCTCTCCCTCCTCGCCCTCCGGGAGGCGGGGGGCTGGGCGGGGCTGTCCGACCGCAAGGCGTGCGAGGAGGCGCTGACGCGGGCGCACACGGAGTTCTCCCGGGGTCCGGCGGGCGCCGACCCCGAGTGGATGTCCTTCTTCGGCGAAGCCGAACTGGAGTCGCTGGAGTCCCGCTGCTGGGCGGCCCTCGGCGAACACGCCCGCGCGGCCCGGCACGCCCGGCGCGCGGCCGACCTCCAGGACCCGCACTTCGCCCGGAACGTGGCCCTGTACACCGCCGAACTCGCCGGCGACCTGGCCCGTGCCGGGGCTCCCGACGAGGCGGCCTGGGCGGGCGGGCGGGTACTGGACCTGCTGACCGAGGTCCACTCCACCCGCATCCGCGCGATGCTCTCGGAAACGGCCCGCACCCTGATCCCCCACCAACGCTCCCCCCGCGTGGGCGCGTTCCTCACTCGGCACGCGGCGGTCTGAGCCCGGCACATCCAGCCCCGCCGGCGTTCGAGGCGCGAGGGTGCGGGGGCGGCGCCCCGACAACGGCGCCGCGCCGGCACCGTCAACGGCCGCTACGTGTCCAGGTGCCCCGTGTCGTTCCAGCGTTCCAGCGCCGGGGCCCCGTACGCCCACCCCAGGACCGACAGCGACGTCGGCTCCAGCCGGATCCGCGCGCCGAAGGAGACGTCGAAGCCGAGCCAGCGCGCGGCCAGCGTCCGCAGGATGTGGCCGTGCGCGAAGACCAGGACGTCCCGCTCCGCGGAACGGGCCCACTCGACCACCTGGTCCGCCCGCGCCCCCACGTCCGCGACCGACTCGCCGCCCGGGACGCCGTCGCGCCAGATCAGCCAGCCGGGCCGGACCGCCTGGATCTCGGCCGGGGTCATGCCCTCGTAGTCGCCGTAGTCCCACTCCATCAGCGCGTCCCACGGATCGGCCCGCACGCCGAAGCCCGCCAGCTCGCAGCTCTCGCTCGCGCGGACCAGCGGGCTCGTGCGGACCTCCACCCCCGGCAGGCCGTTCCACGGCTCACGGGCCAGCCGCTCGCCGAGCAGCTTCGCGCCCTGCCGGCCCTCCTCCAGCATCGGCACGTCCGTGCGTCCGGTGTGCTTGCCGAGCTTGGACCACGCCGTCTGGCCGTGACGGGCCAGCAGGATGCGGGGGGCCATGTGGTTCTCCGGGTCGTGGGGGATTCCAGCGTCCACCCATCATCCCACCGCCGTTTTCCGGACGAAGCCCGCGATTGTCAGTGGCGGATGGGACACTTCCGCGGGTGAGCTCTTACCCGCCCAGCAGCCCTGCGCAGCCGACCACGCTGCGGCAGCGGCTCGCCGGTCTGCGCGGCCCCGCCGTGCCCCCGCGCCCGCTCGACGCCCGGGCGCTGGCCGCGCTCGCCGCCAACCCCGGCTGCGGCCGACGCACCCTGCTCGACGGCGCCGGCGTGGACAAGACCGTCCTCGCCTCCGCCCTCGGTTCGCCCGCCGCCTTCGGGCAGTCACAGTTCGCCATCGTGCGCGGCAACTCCTTCGAGGCCAAGGTCAAGGGCGACGGCGGCGCCGAGCTGCTGCGGCTGGTGCACGAGCACCTCGGCGCGGGCGCCGAACCGCCCGGCCGGGGCGCCCTCGTACCCGATCTGGCCGCCGCCGGCCCCGAGGGCCGCGCCGCCCGGACCGCGCTGGCGCTGCGCGAGGCGACCGCCGCGGGGACCTGGACCCTGCTGGACCACCCCATGCTGGCCCTGGAGGTGGCCGGTTCCCCCGCCTACCTGGAGCCGGACGCCGTCGTCGTCCACCCCGACGGCCGCTGGACGGTCGTGGAGATCAAGTCGTTCCCGATGATCGACGGGTCCGCCGACTCCGCGAAGGTGGGCGCCGCCGCCCGCCAGGCCGCCGTGTACGTGCTCGCCCTGGAGAAGACCGCCCGGAAGCTGACGGGCGCCGAGGTCGGGCACACCGTGCTGCTGGTCTGCCCGAAGGACTTCTCCAACCTGCCCACCGCGTCCGCCGTCGACGTCCGCCGCGAGCGCTCGGTGACCCTGCGCCAGCTCGAACGCCTGACCAGGGTCGACGAGCTGGCCGCCGCCCTCCCCGAGGGCCTCAGCTTCGACCCGGAGCGCACCGCCGAGGAACTCGCCGAAGCCGTGGCCGCGGTGGACGCCTCGTACGCCCCCGAGTGCCTGGCCGCCTGCGAGCTGGCCTTCCACTGCCGGGAGCGGGCCCGCGCCGCGGGCGAGGTGACCTCGCTGGGCCGTTCCGTACGGGGTGAGCTGGGCTCTCTGACCACCATCGAGGCCGCCCTCGCGGCGGCCGCCGCCGGGGCCGGCCCCGAGGGCGATCCCACGGCCGAGGCCCTGCACCACGCGGCCCGGCTGCGCGCCGAGGCCCTGCGCTCGGCCGAGGAGGGCGCGGCATGCCCCTCCTGAACACGCTGGCCCGGCTGGAGGCCGTCCGCGCGGGCCGCGCCCAGCCGCTCGCGACCGTGCGCCACCGCCACCTGAGCGAGAACCCGCTGGTCTTCGTGCCGCTGACCACCGCCGGTGAGGCCGGCGCCCCGCTGGGCGCGATGGTCGGCACCGACCGGCACGAACCGCACGTCTTCGTGATACCGCAGCCGCGCGACCGCGACCTGCGCTGGTCCTTCCTCGCGGACCTGGCCGTGCACGTGCTGGACCACATCGACGGGTACGCGGACGCCGTGGAGCTCGTCGAGCGCAGCGAGACCGATCCCGAGACGGGGAAGCGTTCCAAGGTCGAGGCCGAGCTGTGCCTGGACGCGCCGCAGCTGATCGTGCCGAGCAGGGCGGGCATCGAGTACGTGCGGCTGCTGGGGCGGTCGATGCGTTTCCGGCGCACGGCCGAGGAGGATCCGGAGAATCCGTATCCGGCCCCGGCCCGGGTGCCGCTGCTGGGGCGCTGGTTCACGCACCTCGCCGAGCGCTCGCGGGTGCCCGGCTCCTCGATGCTGCTGTCGGCGACCGATCTGCTGTCCCGGCACTGGGCGACCGGTCAGAGCAACCTGGAGGACCAGCACCTGGCCGCCCTCCTGGCCTGGATCGCGCCCCCGGAGGGCGAATCCGGCGCCGTGGCGGCGGAGCGGGCCGAGCTGGGCCGGGACCGCGACGGCCAGTTGCTGGTCCCGCCCGCCGGTCCGGCCACCGACCCGGCCTTCGACAACAAGCTGCTGGCCCCGGCGATGGCCCGCTACGACGCCGCGCGCACGGCGGAGCCCCGCGACGAGCGGGCGGTGTCCCGCGCCGAGGAGGGCGTACGGGCCCTCGTGAGGGCGCAGCTGCGGCCGACCTGGGACGCGGTGTGGCAGGCGCTGGACCTGGCCCGAGCCCTGTCACCGGGCGAGCGTGCCGAGGAGCGCTGGACGCGCGACCGCTGGTCGTACACCGGCCACCGGGACCGCGTACGGGCGGGCGAACCGCCGCAGCCGCGCCACGACGACGCGGTGACGGCGGCTCAGAAGCTGGCCACGCGCGAGACCGAGCAGGTGCGGCTCGACGCCCAGGAGGCGCTGGACGACCCCCTGGTCATGGCGGGTCGGCGGCTCTCGGGCGAGGCCTTCGCCGGTGAGGTCACCGAGGTGGTGATGGAGTGGACGGAGGCGAAGCGGCCGAGCCCGCGCCCCCTGGTGACGGTGGCCACCGAGGACCGGCCCGGGCTCGGCGACGGGGGCGGGGGCGGGGCGAAGGTGTTCCGCTCGTTGGACGGGCGTCCGCAGTCGGCGCAGTTCGTGCGGTACGAGGGCGAGGGCCTGGTCGTGCTGCGGCTGCTCGACAAGATGGGCCGCGGCCGTGATCCGGAACCGGGGTCGGTGCCGGAGAAAGGCGACCGGGTGTGCTGGACGCTCTTCGAGCACGACGCGCGCGGCGGCCCGAAGCTTCCGGACCCGGAGAACACCCCGTGGACGCACGGCGGACCGCCGGGACACCTGACCGCCCCCGTCCTGCCCGACTCCGTGACCGACGAGGACCTTCTGTGACCGCGATCGACTCCTCCGCGGCCTTCGACCCGGGGGCGGCGGCCGCCGAGGCGACCGCCGCCATCCTGCGCGACACCCTGTACGGGGCCGAGCGGGGCGTGGTCGTCGACTCCCCGCCCGGCGCCGGCAAGTCCACGCTCGTGGTCCGGGCGGCCCGGGAGCTGGCGGCGGCCGGGCGCCGGCTGATGGTGGTGGCGCAGACCAACGCCCAGGTCGACGACCTGGTGCTGCGGCTCGCCGACAAGGATCCGGAGCTGAAGGTCGGCCGGCTGCACAGCAGCGACGGCGACGCCTACGACCCCGCCCTGCGCGAGCTCCCCTCGGTCACCCTCTCCGCCAAGCCCGGCGACCTGGCCGAACTCCCCATCACCATCTCCACGGCGGCGAAGTGGGCCTACGTCAAGGACGCGGAGCCCTGGGAGCACGCGATCGTCGACGAGGCGTACCAGATGCGCTCCGACGCGCTGTTGGCCGTGGCGGGCCTGTTCGAGCGGGCGCTGTTCGTGGGCGACCCGGGGCAGTTGGACCCCTTCAGCGTGGTCGGCGCCGAGCAGTGGGCGGGCCTTTCCTACGACCCTTCGGCGTCGGCGGTGTCCACCCTCCTCGCGCACAACCCGGGGCTGCCGCAGCACCGGCTCCCGGTGTCCTGGCGGCTCCCGGCGTCGGCCGCGCCGCTGGTCTCGCGCGCTTTCTACCCGTACACGCGGTTCCGCAGCGGTACGGGCCCGGGCGAGCGGCGCATGTCGTACGGGGTCGCGTCGGACGGCTCCGGCCCGGACCGGGTGCTGGACGAGGCCGCCGAGTCGGGCTGGGGCCTGCTGGAGCTGCCCGCCCGGCACACCCCGCGGACCGACCCTGAGGCGGTGGCGGCGGTGGCCCTGGTGGTGCGCCGGGCGCTGGACCGCGGGACGGTCACCACCGACGAGCAGTCCCCGGACCCCACCCCGCTGACCGCCGACCGGATCGCGGTCGGCACCGCCCACCGCGACCAGGCGGCCGCGGTCCGCGCGGCCCTGTCGGCCCTCGGGGTCACGGGCGTCACGGTGGACACCGCGAACCGGCTCCAGGGCCGCGAGTACGACCTGACGGTGGTCCTCCACCCGCTGTCGGGCCGTCCGGACGCCACGGCGTTCCACCTGGAGACGGGCCGCCTGTGCGTCCTGGCCTCCCGCCACCGCCACGCCTGCGTGGTCGTGGCCCGCGCGGGCATAGCGGAACTCCTGGACGACCATCCGTCGACGGAGCCGGTGCAGCTGGGGGTCACGGTGAAGTTCCCGGACGGCTGGGAGGCGATGATGGCCACGTGGGATTTCTGGTCCAACCACCGTGTCTCGTGGCGACCGTAGAGGACAGGCGGTCTCAGGCTCCAGAACATCCGAGGCCGCGTGCACGCAACCCCTCCCGCCCGTCCGATCCCGGGCCGACGGGTCCTACGTGACGCCGCCCACCCCTAGAGCTTCCTCGAAGATTTTCAACGCTTCGAGATTCCAGGCTTCTTCATCTCCCGGCTCAACCGATCCAGCCGGAGCGCCGCTGACCCTCTCGGCGACATCATTCGGAGAGACGACGTAAACGGCCTTCTCTCGGTCCCCCGCCTTGGGGTGTCCCCAGACGAAGAGCCGGAAGCCGGCTTCGTGGAGGAAGGGCCCCCGTTCCTTCCAACCTCTCATGGCTGACCAGTTCTCGCCGTAGGTCCGACCGGTTCCGGCGACCACCCACCGCCCGGGCACGAAGGGTTCAGCCATCAGTGCTTCGAGGGTGGCCGCGTGCCGCTCCATCGTCCCGGTCAGGGAGGACACCACAGCAGGGGAAGCAGCCAACGCGATCGATTGCGCAAGGTTGCCAATGGCGCGCTCGAGCTCCTTGATCTGCTTCCTGTTGTCCCTTCCAGGGACATACCGGCGTTCCGTGATCTCCTCATTCCCAAACTTGGACAGGAACGCATGCTCCACCATGGCGTAGAGCTGATCCTGCGCCCAGGAGACGGAGAACTCGCAGGCCTCACCGTTGGACCAGGAGGAACAGCGGAAGTACTTGTGGGGACGGATCTCTCCTGTACTCAGCTTCCCTGCCGAGCTGTTCTCGTACATTTTCCTGCCACACGGACAGCGGAGGACACCCGCCATGGGAGACGCGTTGGACTTGATGCCCGCACGATGCCGACCGAGTGCGGTCACGGCTGCCTGCAACGTGGCGAATTCCTGATCGCTGAGGATTGGATCCGCCCACTGCACCGGCATACCGTCACGAAGGAGCGGCTCGCCCTTGTGCATCGCGATGCCTTGGAGGATCGGCTTCTTCAGAATCTTCCCCAAGGTGGAAGTCGTCCATCTGGTCCCCTTGACGGCCGTCTTGACGCCTACCTTCTTCTCGCCTGCGTTAACGCTCCGCTGGTAGTTCTGCGACGTGAGGACACCCCGCTCGTTCCAGTCCTCACACACTCGGCTCATGCTCCACCCCTGGACACCGATCCGCTCGTACGCCTCACGGATCAGGGGGCCGGTCACGGGACCGACGACCAGCTTGTAGCGCTGCCTGCCCCGGTGCTCCGTGAGCACCGGGCGGTACCCGAAGGGCCAAGTGCCACCGCCCCACAAGGACTCATCGCGGTAGTACGCAGTCTGGTTCCGGCGCTTCTGCACGATCGCTTCCCGGTACTCCTGCGCTTGGGTCGCTTTGATGTAGGCGATCATCCGGCCGCTGCCGGGGGCGATGTCCAGAGCGGGGTCATCCAGGCAGATGATGTCTTTGCCGCCCCGGTGGCACTTGTCCGCGAACATCTCCCAATGTGTCTGGTTACGAGTGATGCGGTCCAGAGAGGTGACCATGATCGCGTCCCACTCGTACCAGAGCGGCGCACGCATCCATCTGCCAAGACCAGGCCGCGCCTCCGGAGGGACCGCACCCGAAATGAACGAGTCCTCCGCGTCCCCCACCACAGCGAACCGCCCTTCGGCGACTGCGCCGTCCAGAGCCTCGCTCTGACGCGCCAGGGCAGAACTGTCTTCAGGATCTCGACTGATACGCCGCATCTTCAGAACCCGAGCACCTGGTGAAAGTCCGTACGACATGCCCCCCCCTGCATAGTCGACTCCCCACGAAGCCACACGGTGACCTCGGCTTCCGAGCCCGGGAGGCGAATCAGACGATGGCCACCCATGTGGGTGACACGGAGGTTCGGCCGCCCTGTGGCCGGGCACTGGCTCAGGTCTTGCGTTCGACGCCGAAGCGGATGCGGAGCGTCTCGCCGACCTCGGCGAGGACGGCGAGCTGCTCCGGGGTCAGGATGTCGATCAGGTGGCGGCGGACCGACTCGACGTGGAGCGGGGCCGCCGTGGTGATCGTCTCCACGCCGGCCTCGGTGAGGACCACCTCGGCACCCCGGCCGTCGGCGGCGACGTCCTCGCGGCGGACGATGCCGCGTTGCTCCATCCGGGTGAGCTGGTGGGACAGCCGGCTGCGCGACCAGTGCATCATTTCGGCCAGTTTGCTGATCCGCATGCGGTGGCCGTCCGTGGAACCGAGCACGGACAGGACGTCGTAATCCGCCTCGGAGAGGGCGCTGTCCTGGCTGAGGTCCCGCGCGATCTCCGCGTTGACCAGCGGGAACATCCGACGCCAGGCGTACCAGGCGTCCTGCTCGGGCCCTGTGAGCCAGCGCGGCGGCTCCGATGGGGTGGTCATGTCCGCACTCTAGCCAGATCGATGACACATCACCTACCTGGTTGACATGTCACCCATCCCCCGGCTTCTATAGGTGACACGTCAACAACGTTCGACGACCAACCGCACCGACCGATCGGGAGTTCCCCGCCGTGACCCGTCTCCACGTCATCTCCGCAGCCACCCGCCCCACCTCCTCCGGCCGCCCGCTCGCCCAGTGGGTCGCCGAGCAGGCCCGCGCCCGGGGCGACTTCGAGGTCACCCCCGTCGACCTCGCCGAGATCGCGCTGCCCTTCCTGGACGAGCCCGAGTACGCCTCCAGCGGCGTCTACGCCCACCAGCACACCAAGGACTGGAGTGCGCTGATCGAGTCGGCGGACGCCCTCGTCTTCGTGCTGCCGATGTACAACGGCGGCTTCACCGCCCCCTTCAAGAACGCCGTCGACTTCCTCTACAACGAGTGGAAGGGCAAGCCGGTCGGCATCGTCAGCTACAGCGCGGGCCCCACGGGCGGCGTCCCGGCCGCCCGGATGCTGCTGCCGGTGCTCACCCAGGTGGGCATGGTGCCCGCCGAGCGCTCCGTCGCGGTCGCGGGCATCCCGAAGCTGGTCGGACCGGACGGGTTCCTGGCCCCGGAGGGCCTCGCGGACGAGCTGACCGGCGTGCTCGACGACGTGGCACTGCTGGCCGCACAGCGGGCGGGCGAGTCCGTCTCCGCCTGACCGGCGCGCGCGGGCCCTTCGTGCGCCCTTGCGGGCCGTTGGACAATGGACGGTGGCCCGGAAACCATTCGCACGCGCAGCAGGAGGACACGCATGGCAGAGCCCGAGCGGACCGAGCGGAGGCTGCGGCCCGCGCCGCTCCTCTTCGAACCGTCCGAGGTCGTGGCGGATCCGGAGCACTTCTTCGACCTGGAGTCGATAGAGGACCCCCGGGAGCTGCTCGCCCGCGCGACGGAGCTGACTCTGGCGTTCCGGGCCGCGCAGGAGCGTGCGGTGGAGTTCCAGGCGGTGGCCGCGGCACAGCTGGCCGACCCCCGACGGTTCGACCGGCTGTCCCCGGCCGCCATCGCCGAACGGGCGGAGTGGACCGAGGACTACGCCCGCAAGATGATCGAATTCGGCGAATCCCTCCAACGCGGCACCGATACGCCGTAGCAACTCCGGCCCCGTCGGCGTTTGAGGCGCGGGGGTCCGGGGGCGGAGCCCCCGCAGCGGCGCCGCACCCGAGCGTCCGCACCGCCAAGCGCAGCGAACCGGCAGCGGACTGGCATATGCGGGGCGCAACATACACCCGCACCCCCCGCCCCGTCCCCGTTTCCGGTAACTCCTGGAGAGCGGTACGTCACACCGGGTAGACCTGGCGTCATGACTCCCGGCTGCCCCGCACTCGAAGTGGACGTACGTACCGCGCCCGCCACCCACGTCACCCCGCAGGGCGCGCACTGGCTCGCCTCCGCCAGTGCGCATCCGGGGCTGACCCTCGCGGCATGGCAGGCGCGGCCCACCTCACCCGCCGCGCTGCCGTGCGGGGTGGCCTTCGACGTCGTCAACGTGCCGCTCGTGGTCGGCCGCCGGATCCTGGACCTGCTCTGGGCCGAGGGGCCCGGCTGCGGTCCGGTCGCCGTGCACCGGGGGCGGATGCTGCTGTTCGCCGCGCCCGGCACCGCCCACCGGCTGCCCGCGCTGCTGGCGTGGGAGGAGTGGGGAGGTGCGCGCGGCGTTCCGGCGCCGCTCTGCCACGGTCGGGGCGACGCGGTCACCGTGCCCCCGCTGGCCGCCTCGGCCGGTCCTTCGCGGTGGCTGGTGGCCCCCGATTCCCGCACTCCCTGGCTCCCCGGCCCCGACGCCCTGCTGTGGGCTTTCGTCCGCGCCGCCCGAGCTGCGGATATCGATTTTTAGTTCCGCGGAACCTCCTGGTAATGTCTACGACGTCAGCAAGCGCCGCTAGCTCAGTTGGTTAGAGCAGCTGACTCTTAATCAGCGGGTCCGGGGTTCGAGTCCCTGGCGGCGCACAGACGGAAGAAGGCCCCCACTCCTCGGAGTGGGGGCCTTCTTCGTTCATCCGGTCGTTCATCCGGGCGTTCAGGTGGTGATCTTCACCGTGTACGCGCCCGAGGGCGTCCGGTCCGCGACCTCGATCCTGATCCGCTCCCCCGGCACCGTGTACGACTCGCCCACCTCCAGCGGGGCGTCGGCGAGCGGCGGGTACACCGAGTGCTCCCAGCAGGCCTCCGTCCGCGGATGCCCGTCCAGCACCTCGATCGGGCCGCCGCCGGACGCCGCCTCGTTGCGCACCCGGTAGACGAGGACGCCTTCCGTGCAGGTGTTGCCGTCGTTGCCGGCGGAGCCCCGCGCCTCGATGGCGATGGCGCTGCCGGGACCCGTACGGATCACGGCGAGCCGGGTCCCGCCCGTGCCGCCGCTGGGCGGGGCCTGGGACAGCGGTTGCAGGGTGTGGAGCGAGGAGCCCGACTGCACGCAGTCCACCTGGGAGGCGTCCAGCCAACCCAGCTTCCACTTGTGCCAGGCGAAGAGGTCGGGGGCCATGCCGAACTGGCTCCCCATGACGTCCCAGTCGCCGACGTACGTGTCCCAGTCGCCCTTGCCGTCCGTGGGCCGGTGGTAGAGGTCGGGCAGGTCGAAGACGTGGCCGGTCTCGTGCGCCAGCACGTTGCGGTCGGGCGGGTGGCGTTCGAAGACGGTGACGATCCGGCGCAGTTCCGCGCCGTCCGCGACGATCGGCTGCTCGAAGTTGACGACCTTGGTGGCGTCGGAGTCCACTCCGGGGGCCTCCGGGTCGGCGACGAAGTAGACGACGTCGTACTGGGAGAAGTCCACCCCGGGGTCGGCGGCGGCGACCGCGTCGCGCAGGTAGGCCGCCCGGTCCCCGGGGGCCCAGTCGCGCCTTATCCCGTACGCGGTGGACGGCTTCGGCATCCGGATCCAGGTCTTCTGCGGGTGCGGGACCAGGTGGAAGCGGCCGTACGAGGCCTGCTCGAAGAAGTCGCTGGTGGACGGGAAGTGGTCGGCGGCGATCTGCGCGGGCGTCAGCGCGGGGCGGTGGTCGGGGAACGAGAGGAAGACCATCACCGCGTTCAGGGTGCGCTCGGGCTTGGGGTAGGCGCCGTTCCAGGAGTCCAGGCCGAGCGAGTGGTGGGCCGCCGTGCGGGTCAGCGCGCAGGGGCCGGCCCCGGAGTCGGCGACCGCGGGGCCCGCGACGAGCGACATGGCGGCGAGCGCCGACAGCGAGGTGAGCGCGGCAGCCGCACTGCGGAGGCGGGAGCGGTCCACTCCCCCGGGTGTCTGCTGTCGCGGCACATCGACCTCCGGTGGTGGATTTCTACCCTCTCGTCCCACCTTGAGGCGATTGTCTTACTAATGCCTTGTTCCGCTGCCCCACACGAGTGAGCAGTACGGCAAGTCGGTGACCCCCGGACTTCACGCCACCACCTACAGAACGTCACGACCGATCACGCGAGATCAACAGGGGACTCCGTGTGCTCACAGCCGCACAGAAACGATCGCCCGTCCTTTGGTCAACGGTTCGTCATCACTCCGAACCACCCCCGGCCGTACGGCGACGCCGCTGGATAGGGCCTCCCGACTGCCTCTATGATCGGCACACTTTCCTGCACGGACACCGACACGCACTGCGGGAGCCAACGGTGAGCGGAACCCCAGAAGGAACCGGTTCGGCGGCCGACAGCATCCGCTCGGCCGTCACGGAGCGTCACCCGGCCGTGTCGGCCACGGCGAGCCCGCCCCGCGCCGAGGCCGAACGACGCGACTACCGGGCCGCCTTCAACGCGGCCCACCTGCCCATGGCCGTCGTCGACCGGGACGGCTACGTCGTCACCGCCAACCAGGCGTTCGCCGGACTGCTCGGCGCCGAGCCGCACGAACTCGCGCACCGGTGCGCCGCCGACCTGGTCGACCTGGCCGCGGAGGCCCGCACCTGGGCCGCGTACCAGGAGGTGCTCCGCGGGCGGCAGGCGCGACTGCGCTGCACCCGGCGCCTCAAGCACCCCGACGGGCACTCGCTGTGGACCGAGGTCACCCTGGGGCCCGTGCCCGGCACCGGCGACGTCCTGCTGTCCGTCGCCGACATCAGCGACCGCCGCGACCTCCAGGCCCGGCTGCGCCACCTCCAGATGCACGACCCCGTCACCCGGCTGCCCAACCGGGCGCTGTTCTTCGAGCGGCTCTCCGCCGCCCTGGAGGCCTCCTCGTACGAGTACGGGGGCGGCACCGGCCGGATCGGGCTCTGCTACCTGGACCTCGACGGCTTCAAGGCCGTCAACGACACCCTCGGCCACCGCGTCGGCGACCGGCTGCTGACCGCCGTCGCGGCCCGGCTGACCCAGTGCGCCGACCAGTCCGGATACGGGCGTACGGGCGGCCACCTCGTGGCGCGGCTCGGGGGCGACGAGTTCGCCCTGCTCGTGGAGGACTCCACCGGCACCGAGCAGCTCGCCGACCTGGCGCGGAGCGTACTGGCCGCCGTACAGGAGCCGTTCGACCTGGCCGGGCAGCGGCTGTCCGTCTCGGCGTCCATCGGGGTGGTGGAGCGCGCGACGGCCGGGACCTCGGCGACCTGCCTGATGCAGGCCGCCGACACGACCCTGTACTGGGCCAAGGCGGACGGCAAGGCCCGCTGGACCCTCTTCGACCCGGAACGCAACGCGCACCGTATGACGCGGCAGGCGCTCTCCTCCACCCTGCGGCCGGCGGTGGAGCGGGGAGAGTTCGCGCTGGAGTACCAGCCTCTGGTGGACCTGGAGAGCGGGGCGCTGCGGGGCGTCGAGGCCCTGGTGCGCTGGAACCACCCGCAGTTCGGCACCCTGACGCCGAATCGGTTCATCGGGATCGCCGAAGAGGACGGCTCGATCGTCCAGTTGGGCCGGTGGGTGCTGCGCACGGCGTGCCGGCAGGCCCGGCGCTGGCAGATCGAGCAGCCCAGCGACGCGCCGGTGTTCGTCTCGGTCAACGTCGCGGTGCGCCAGGTGTGGGACTCCGACCTGGTGGGCGACGTCGCGGAGATCCTCGCCGAGACGGGGCTCGCGCCGCAGCTGCTCCAGCTGGAGCTGACCGAGTCCGCGGTGATGGGCTCGGCGGGCCGGCCGCTCCAGGCGCTCCAGGCCCTCAGCGACATGGGCGTGCGCATCGCCATCGACGACTTCGGCACCGGGTACTCGAACCTGGCCTACCTCAGCCGGCTGCCGGTCTCGGTCCTGAAGCTGGACGGCTCCTTCGTGCGCGGCTTCCGCTACGAGGAGGGCACCCACCCGAATCCGGCCGACGAGACCATCGTCGAGGCCCTGGTCCAGCTCGCGCACCGGCTGGGCCTCACCGTCACCGCGGAATGCGTGGAGACCGCGGGCCAGGCGGCGCGGCTGCGGCGCGTCGGCTGCGACACGGGCCAGGGCTGGCTGTACTCGCGTGCCGTCCCGCCGGACGCGATCGCCCGCATGATCCGCCGCCAGGTCGCCGCCGCCGCTGCCGCTTCCGTTTCCGCTTCGGCCGAGCAGGACGGGCCCGCCCCGCACCCCCTGGTCTGAGGCAGCTCCCGCCCCTCTCGTAACAAAACAAAACGAAACGGAATCCGGCGGTCATTAATGATCATCGGGTTTAGCCTGAAGTCGACCCATTCGCCGCCGGACCACGGCGAATCGCTCGACCGAGGGGGAACCTCCATGAACACGCGCCGCGTCGCGCTCGCCCTGACCGCCGCCGCCCTGGCCCCGGCCCTGCTGCTCTCCACCCCGTCCTTCGCCGCCACGGCCCCGGCCACCACGCCGGTCTGCGGGGCGACGGCCAAGGTCGGCGCGAAGGACACCGACAACGCCTTCACCATCGTCAAGCTGCTGACCGACCGCGCCTGCGGCAAGGGAGTGATCCGCGAGGCCAACGCGGCCCTCTCGGGCACCCCGCAGGACCGCGTCACCTTCCTGACCACGGGCCTCGCCCGCGCGCGGGACGAGGACAACGCGGTCGCCATCCTCCGGCTTCTGGCGGGCAAGCCGGGCCGGGCCGTGGTCCGCGAGGCGAACGAGGCCCTGAGCGGCACCGCCGCCGACCGCGCCACGTTCCTGGCCACCGGCCTGCGCCTCGCCCAGGCCGAGGACGACCGCGTCACCGTGCTGCGCGTCCTGGCCCGCCCGGGCATCAGCGACGCCCTGCGCGCGGCGGCCAACAAGGCACTGGACGGCACCCCGGAGGACCTCCGGTACTTCGTGACGGTCGGCCAGTTCCAGGTCTGATCCGGGCCGCCTCCGGCGGGGTCCGCCTGCTCAGAGACTCCGGATGAAGGCCGCGAAGGCCTCCGGCGCCACGGTGAAGGCGGGCCCGTCGGGGTTCTTGGAGTCCCGGACGGCGACCTTGCAGGGCTGGGCGGCCACCTCGACACATTCCCCGCCGGTGTTTCCGCTATAGCTGGACTTACGCCACCGCGCGTTGGCCAGGTCCTGGTTGGTGCCCATAACGTTCCTCCATTACGCGGACAATCAATGCCGCCGAAGCCTCCACGGAGAGAGCAGCAGCCTGCACGTGAGCGTAACGAAGCGCGGCTTCTTTGACGGTGTCAGGGTTGGCCGTCATGTGTCCGGAGATCAGGTCCTCCGAATAGACCATGTCCGGTTCAGCGTCGAACCTCATGGCGGTGAACGAGCCGATGAGGCTGGCATGTTCACCTGCCGCAAAGGGCAGCACCTGGATCCTCACCCATCGCTTGTCGCGAAAGCTCAGCAGATGGGCCAGCTGGTCCCGCATGACATCCAGGCCACCGATCGGCCGGTACAGCGCGGCTTCGTCGAGCACGACCCACACCATGGGCGGGTGGTCCCGCTCCAGGATCCGCTGGCGATCCAACCTCGCGGCCAGCACGTCGTCCAGCCCATCCGGCATCCCGGTCGCCAGCACGGCGCGCGCGTATTCGGACGTCTGTAGCAGCCCGTAGACCAGCTGCGCCTGATACGTGGAGATGTACGACGCCCTGGCCTCCATTGCCGCGAACGGCTGAAACCACGTCGGCAACGCACTCCGCAGGACCAGGCCCACCAGTCGTGAGAAGTGCCCGTCCGTACCGAGGGCCGCGTCCACCCGTTCCGAGAAGTCCCGCGTCGGGACCCGCTTGCCGTTCTCGACCATGCCGATCAGCGACCCCGTGCAGAAGATGATCGCGCCCAGCTGCGCCTGTTTCAGCCCCGCTTCCTCCCTCAGCCGCCGCAGCTCGAAGCTGTAGTAGTCCAGCGGCGAGGCGCTGGGATCGATGTCGCGGGCCTGGACCATGAGACGGCACCCCCAAGCGGAACCAAGCGTATGGCCGAGCGTAGCGATGCCGACACGGAGAGGTGTCCGGAATGCGGCAACCATGTGACACACCTCCGTCCCGCCCCTGGAGAGAGGGGACGGGACGGAGGGTCGCTCGGCGCGGGGTGGGGGGAGATCAGCAGGCGCCGAGGTCCTTCCAGACACCCCATTCACCGGTGGTGCCCGGCGTCTCGTTCTGCGTCCACCACTGGGCCTTGTACTTGCGGCCGTTGTACGAGACCTCCTGGCCGCCCGTGTAGACCGTGCCCGCGACGTACGCCGGGGTCGAACCGCAGCCCGCGGGCGGCGTGGTCGGCGGGGTCGTGGTCGGAGGCGTGGTGGTGGGCGGAGTCGTGGTCGGCGGGGTGGTGACCGGCGGCTGGGTGGCTCCGCCGAGGGCGTCCGAGATCTGGTTCAGCAGGGTGGTGTTGTTGTCCAGGCCGAGCAGGGAGTACATCATCGCGCCGGCCAGGCCACGGCTCTTGCCGTAGTCGACCCGGGCCTGGATGGACCTCTGGTTGAGGCCCGTGAACCACTCGCCGTCCTTGTAGAAGTACGAGGCCTTGGCCTGGTCGTCCCAGAAGGTGGTCGCCGCGTTGTCGACGATCCCGCCGAGCTCCTTGTAGTTGGCGATGCCGGCCTGCTGGCTGGTGGGCCGGGCGCCCGAGGCTCCGGTGGCCGGCTGGGCGAGGCCGCCCGCCGTGCCCGCCGGGACGCCCTTCCAGCCGCGGTAGTAGAACTCGTAGCCCAGCGTCAGCTTGTTGGCGGGGAAGCCGCCCGTGATGCCGTAGGCCGGGTTGCCGTCGATCCAGGAGTCGATGGCGTTGTCGATGCTGTACTTCTGCGTGCCGGGGGCGATCGGGTCCGTCGGGTCGTTCGCGCCGGAGTACAGCGGGGACTGGTGGTACGTCGGCCCGTCGCCGTCCCAGGCGCCGTGCATGTCGTAGGTCATGATGTTCGCGTAGTCGAGGTACGCGCCGATCTTGTCCGTCTCGATGTACTTGATCTTGTCCTGGCCTGCCGGGAGGGCCGAGGTCAGGAGGTACTTCTTGCCTCCGTTGGCCGCGCCGTAGGCGTCGAGCTGCTCGCGGAACTCCTTGAGCAGGAGCGTGAAGTTCTGCTTGTCCTCGGGGGCGTAGTGGTTGCCGAGGTGCCCGCCCGACGAGCCCGGGTACTCCCAGTCGATGTCGATGCCGTCGAAGATCCCGGCCGCGCTGCCGGCGCCGCCGTAACCGCCCTCGACCGGCAGGTTGCCCTTGATGTACTGGTCGATGCAGGAGGAGACGAGCTTCTTGCGGGAGGCGTCGGTCTTCGCCGCGTCGCTGAAGTACTTCGAGTACGTCCAGCCGCCGATCGAGATGTTGATCTTCAGGTGGGGGTACTTGGCCTTCAGCTGCTTGAACTGGTTGAAGACGCCGACGATCGGCTGGTCCCACTTGTCGGCGACCCCGCTGACGCTGTCCGCGGCACTGAAGGACTTCTGGTAGTCGGCGTACGAGTCGCCCGCGCCGTCGCCGGCGTTGGGGTTGTTGTCGTCGCCGGCCGCCTTGTTGGCCTCGAAACAGGTGAGGTTGGTGGGGTGGATGTTCCCGAAGGAGTAGTTGATGACATCCAGCTTGCCCGCTATGCCGCGCGTGTCGAGGTGCTTGGGATAGAAGGCGTTCCCGTACACGCTCCACTGGTCGTAGTAGGCGATCTTCACGCCACCGCTGCTCACGGTGGCGCCGGAGTCGGCGGCCTGTGCGGCGCCGCCGAGTCCGGCGAAGGCCGCCAGCGATCCGGCGGCGAGCGCGACCGTGGCGGCGGCCGCGACGAGGGGTTTGCGGATGTGCATGGACTCGCTCCGTGGGGGTGGGAGGGGAACGCGGCAGATCAGGTGGGAGAAGTGATAGCGATCGCGCGACACCCGAGTCAATGGTTTGGACCAAAGAAGGACTAGACCACTCCCCGCACAAACCCCTTGGTCAGAGACCTGAGAGCACGTCAAAAACCGCCCGCCACACATGGTGACGAGCGGTTTAAGGGTGCCTTAGGACACCTCGGCGCAAGGTTTCGGCAACAAACCAGCCGAACTCCGTTCGCACACGTCAGACCGACCAGCGCTCGCGCATCGTCTGCACCTCGCCCTCGGCGTCGAGCGTGATCCCGTAGATGTTGCCGTGGCGGGAGAAGGGCTCCTTGATGGTGCGGTGCTCCTGGCTCAGGCACCCGTCGATGTGGGCGTCCATGGCCTCGAAGACGCTGACGTCACGGTGCAGGCCCACCTCGACGATCTTGACCCCGGCGGGCGGCGTCGGCGGCTTGCCGCAGTCGTTCCCGCCGCCGCCCGACCCGGCGGGGTCGGCCTTGGCGCAGCCCGCGGGCGCGGAGGCGGACGGCTTCGCAGTCGCGGACGGAGCCGAGGACGGGGCTGTGACCGGATCCTCGCACCATGCGGACACCACCGGCCACCCCGGCTACCGGACCGGCATCCCGTACGCGTCCGCGACCAGCTCGTACGAGCGCAACCGGGCCTCCCCGCCGTGGGCGTTGGCGGTCAGCATCAGCTCGTCCGCGCCCGTGCGCTTCGCCAGTCCGTCCAGGCCCTCGCGGACCTCCTCGGCGCTGCCGTGGACCACGTTCGCCATCCACCCGTCCACGAACTCCCGCTCCAGCGGCGTGAAGGCGTACGCCGCCGCCTCCTCGGGCGTCGGGATCAGACCCGGCCGACCGCTGCGCAGCCGCAGCATCGACAGCGCGCCCGTCAGCACCTGGGCGCGGGCCTCGGCGTCGGTGTCGGCGGCGAGTGCCGCGACACCGATGACGGCGTACGGGGCGTCCAGCACGGCCGAGGGGCGGAAGCTCTGCCGGTAGAGGTCGAGCGCGGGCAGGGTGCCGGCCGCCGAGAAGTGGTGGGCGTACGCGAAGGGCAGGCCGAGTTCCCCGGCCAGGCGGGCGCTGAAGCCGGAGGAGCCGAGCAGCCACAGCGGCGGCCGACCGGTGGGCCCCTGGACGGGCCCCGGTACGGCGTGGACGCGGGCATACGGATGCCCGTCCGGGAAGTCGTCGTCGAGGAAGCGGGTGAGTTCCGCGAGCCGCCGCGGGAACTCGTCCGCGGCCTCGTCGAGGCGGCCGGGCCCGCGCAGCGCGGCGGCCGTGCGGCCGTCGGTGCCCGGGGCGCGGCCGAGCCCGAGGTCGATCCGGCCCGGGGCGAGCGCCTCCAGGGTGCCGAACTGCTCGGCGACGGCGAGCGGGGCGTGGTTGGGCAGCATGACGCCGCCCGAACCGAGGCGGATCCGGGAGGTGTGCGCGGCCAGGTGGGCCAGGATCACGGCCGGGGAGGAGCTGGCGACCCCGGGCATGGAGTGGTGCTCGGCGACCCAGTGGCGGTGGTACCCGCGGGACTCCGCCAGTCGGGATATGGCCACGCTGGTGCGCAGCGCCTCGTGGGCGGTGCGGCCGGCCCCGACGGTGACGAGGTCCAGCACGGAGAGAGGTACGGGCGCCCGGCCATGGGCGGTGCCGCGGATCGCGTCTCCCGCCGCTCCGCCCTCGCGGCCCGCACCTTCCGCACCTTCCGCACCGTCCGCGCCGTCCCGCCGCCGCGCGTCCCCGGTGTCGCTCATGGTCTCTCCCGTCCCGTGCCCACGTCCGTACGAGGAGTTCGAACCGTGGGCGGCGACCGGGCATTCCCGGCACCGGAGGTGAGGATGATGACACTGGCATATGCCATCGGAGTAGCCACAGGCGGGACGGCGCGATTGAGCCATCAATCTCCTCAACAGGCGCTCCACATGGGCCTCTTGATGGCTATCGTGGTAGAGCAAGCGGTAACAACCTGGTAGGGGGAAACCGTGGCGCTGAAGCCCGAGCCGACCGCGCCGTTCCACTCGGTGCAGTACGCCCTGCGCGTACTCGAAACGATCGCACGGCACACCGGCGGTGTGACCGATGTGCAGATCGCGCGTGAGACCGGCCTGCCCGCAGTCCATCTCACCCCGATGCTGCTCATGCTGCGCCGGGAGGGATACGTGCTGCAGGTGTCCGACGGCGCCTACGCCATAGGGGATTCCCTCGTTCTGCTCGGCTCCGGCACCGACCGGCAGCAAGCCCTGACGGACAAGCTCCAGGACACCCTGGATCGGCTGCGGGACTCCGTCGGCGCCGCCGTCTACATCAGCCGTTACGTGGACGGCGAGGTCAGGATCACCCAGTTCGCCGACAGCCCGCGCACGCCCAAGGTGCACGAGTGGGTCGACTTCCGTTCCGCCGCGCACGCCAGCGCGGTCGGCAAGTGCCTGCTGACGCAGCTCGACCTCAACGGGCGGCGCGACCACCTCTCCCGGCACAAGATCGCCCGGCTCACGTCGAAGACGATCGTGAACGAGCGGATCCTCTTCTCCAAGCTCGACGCCCAGCCCGCCACCGTGCCGATGCTCGACCTCCAGGAGTACGCCGTGGGCACCGTCTGCGCGGCGGTCCCGATCACGGCCGGCGCCTCGGTGGGCTGCCTGGCCCTGTCGATGCCCGTGGAGCACGCGCACCGGCTGCGCGCCGCGGCGGACGCCCTGAACCGGAAGGCCGCACCGCTGCTGCTGTCGCTCGCCCTGTGAGGCCCGTCCGCCGCGATCGGGGGGCGATCGTGGAGCGGTCGGAAAGCGTGGAAAACACTTCGGGCGGTTTCCGGTGAACCGGAAACCGCCCGAAGTACAGGTGCGCCGCCAGGGACTCGAACCCCGGACCCGCTGATTAAGAGTCAGCTGCTCTAACCAACTGAGCTAGCGGCGCCTGACAAAGAAAATACTACCTGGTCCCGAGGGGTGCTCCAAACCATTACCCCCCCCCAGGCCGGCTAACGGTCCAAGAGCGGCGATCGGCCGTGGGAGGCGTACCGGGCCAGGAGGGCTGAGAGGTCCGGTGGGGACAAGGGGGTGTAGGTCCCGGTCGGGGTGCGGTGCCAGACAGGGTCCGGGGCGCAGCGGAAACCCGCGCGGCGCAGGGAGACCCGGTGGACCTTGTTCGTCGCGGTGACCGGCATGGCCGGAACGATGCGCACGTAGCGCGGGGACATCTTCGTGCCCAGGTCCGGCTGCGCGGCCAGGAAGGCGGCGAAGTCGTCGGGGTCGAAGCGGGCGCCCTCCCGGAGGGAGACCGCCGCCATCACCTGGTCGCCGGCGACCTCGTCCGGGACCGCGTAGACGGCGACCGCCTCCGCCGCCGGCCAGCGGGCCAGGATGTTCTCGATCACCGCGGCCGCCAGGTTCTCGCTGTCGACGCGCAGGCGGTCGTCCGTACGGCCCGCGAAGTAAAGGAAGCCCTCCGCGTCCCGGAAGAAGAGGTCACCCGTCCAGTACCAGCCGTCCCGGGTGCGGGCGGCCTCCGCGTCCGGGTTGCGCCAGTAGCCCTCGAACAGGCTGCGGCCCCGGTTGACCAGTTCCCCTATGGCCTCGGAACCGTTCGACAGCCGCCCCTGCCCGTCCAGGACGGCCGGCGGGCATTCGCGGCCCGTCTCCGGGTCGATCACCGCGAGGTCGTCCCCGGCCCCCGCCCGCCCCAGCGCGCCCGGCGGGGTGTCGGGCGTCCGCTGGACGGAGGCGCCGCCCTCGGTGGCCCCGTAGCCCTCGACCAGCCGGACCCCGAACCGTTCGGCGAAGCGCGCCGCGTCCACCGCGCCGGCCTCGGTGCCGAAGCCGAGCCGGAGGGAGTGCGCGCGGTCGTCCGGGGTGGGCGGGGTGGCGAGGAGGTACTGGATGGCGCGCCCGACGTAGGTGAAGT
The DNA here is from genome assembly GCF_042892775.1 of Streptomyces sp. NPDC001717. Taxonomy (NCBI): domain Bacteria; kingdom Bacillati; phylum Actinomycetota; class Actinomycetes; order Kitasatosporales; family Streptomycetaceae; genus Streptomyces; species Streptomyces sp. NPDC001717. The sequence continues at coordinate 186,930 of NZ_JBIAUK010000006.1, forward strand.
AGGTCGCGCCGTAGGCCCGTACGTCGCCCAGGAACGCGGAGGCGGAAAAGCGCCGGCGCAGGGCCACGGCCGCACCGCCCACCAGCGCCGGGAGCCAGTCCGCGATCACCGCGTTGCCGTGGAAGAGCGGCATGCAGACGTAGTGGACGTCGTCCTCGCCGACCGAGAAGCTCCGGGCCAGCGAGGCCCCGGCGCCGGCCAGCCGGCCCTGGGAGCAGACGGCCGCCTTGGGGGCGCCGGTGGAGCCGGAGGTGAAGTAGAGGAGGAGGCGGGTGGCCGGCCCGGGGGCGGTCGGCACCACGTCGCCGGGCTTGGCGGCCGCGTAGGGGGCGAGGAGGGCCGCGTACTCCTCGGTGTCCGTGACCAGCATCCGTACGCCGGGCAGGTCCAGGCCGCGCAGGAGCGGCAGGTGGGCGCGTTCGGTGATCAGGATCCGGCACTCGGTGTGCAGGATGTCGCGGGCCAGCTCGGGGCCGCGCCGGGTGGGGTTGATCCCGGCGACGGCGGCCCCCGCGAGGGCCGCCGCCCCGAGCCAGAACGGGAACTCCGGGGTGTTGTCGAGCAGCACCCCGATGTGCGGCTCGGCCCCCGGGGGCATGAGGTCGACGAGGAGCGCGGCGCGCGCGGCGGCCTCCTGGGCGGTCCGGTGGTGGCTGAGGACGTGCCGCCGGGCGTCGGCGCCCTCGTACATCAGCCCGGGCCGGTGATCGCCCCATTGGCGCGCCACGAGCTCCGCGACGGTTTCCGGTGCAGTCGTCGTCCGCATGCCGCCGGAGGGTAGCTGACGAAGCGTCAGAACTGAACGTCGGAGCAGGAGTAGAACGCCATCGGGGTGTCGTTGACGGTCCAGACGGCCAGGATCATGTGGCGGCCGGTCTTCCCGCTGGGCATGGCGCCCTGGTGGACGGTGGTCATGGCGGGCCGGGCGCCGTTGTAGGCGACGGTGAGGAAGGGCTGCGGTTCGAGGTCGGCGCGGGTGAGGGCCTTGGTGCCGGTCCAGCCGTTCTTGGTGATGTAGTACTTGAAGTCGGTGGTGGAGTGGTTGGCGGTGAACTGCCACCTGAAGCTGTAGCTCTGGCCGCTGGTCACGGGCGTGGTGGGCCAGGCGCCGCCGCGCGGGTCGTCGAGTTCCGCGAACTGCGAGAGACCGCCGGAACATATCTTGCCGTCGGCCGGGCCGGCCGCCGGGAAGCCCTTGTAGCCCTCCACGCTCTGCGGCTCCCACTGGATGGCTCCGCAGTTGGAGACGGTCTTGTTGGCGCAGAGCTTCTGGCGGCTGATGGGGGTGTCGGTGTATCCGTGACTGCTGGCGGTGGGGGCGCCGAGCAAGGTGGCTCCGGCGACGAGGCCGAGACCGAGCGCGGCGACGCCGGCCGCCCGTCCGGGCATGCGGAAGGGACGCATGATGCTGATGCTCCTTGAACGTGGGGGGAGGTTCGGGGAGAGCGTGCGCACGCGCGGGATTCGGGTTCCGCTTTTCAGGTCTAGACCAAGTCCCAGATTATTGACGGGAGTTGGCCATGTCCAGACCAATGAGGGAACGGGTGGTCCGGTCGTATCCGGCCACCCGTTCTCCCGCTTCCCGCCGATGGGCCCGGCGCTGCTCCGCCGCTGCTCCGCCGCCGTTCCGCGCTACTCCGCCCGGCCCGTGTAGAAGGCCACGGTGAGGTCCTTCACCAGCGCCTTGCGCTCGTAGTCGTCCAGCTCGACCAGCCCTCGGGAGGTCAGCCGGTGGACGGTGTCGTCCACGGCGTCCACCACCGAGGTCAGCACGGTGTCCCGGTGCTTCGCGTCGATGGCGGCCACCCTGCGGCGGCGCATCGCCTCCGCCACCTCGGGGGCGTACTCGATCCGGGTGGGCTGCGCCGAGTACACCTCGATCCCGACGGCCTCGGTCTCGGCCGCCAGCATCCGGGTCAGCGCGTCACCGACGGCCTCGGCGTCGCGCAGGGTCGGGGCGTCCTCGTGGAAGGCGTCGGCGGGCAGCTGGGACAGTACGCGGGCCATGGCCGATTCGACCTGCTCGGCCAGGTAGTCGACGTGGTCCTCCACGGCCAGCGTCGCCCGGGCCGTGTCCTTGACCTGCCAGACCACCTGGACGACCACCTGGAGGGCGAGGCCGCCCGAATCCACGGCCGGCATGGGGTCGCTCCGCCAGTGGCGCAGGCGTACGTCGACCCGGCGGCGCAGGAGCAGCGGGCTGATCCAGGTCAGGCCGGTGCGCCGGACCGTGCCGCGGTAGCGGCCGAAGAGGGTCAGCACCCAGGCGTGGCCGGTACGGGCGCGGCCGAGGCCGCCGAGGGCGAGGAGGGCGACGATGCCGAGGAAGGCGAGCGGGGGCCAGTGCTGGGCGCGCAGGCCCTGGTAGGCGCGGGGGGTCCCGCCGAAGGCCGCCACGAGGGGGGCGGGGAGGATCCCGGCCCGCCACAGGACGGCGGTGCAGCCGGAGAGGGCGAGCCCGCCGACGACCACGCCGATCCAGCCGGGCAGCACCGGACCGCGGTGCTCCCGCAGCCGGTCGTCGCCGCGGGGGACGCGGCGGCCGGGGGTGGGCCGGGACGGTGTCGGCCGTTGCGGGGCGGGGGTGGAGGTGGAGGCGGGGGTGGAGGTGGGGGGACGCGTGGGCTGCGGCTCCCCGCGGAACGGGAGGTGCACCGGGACCTCGGTGACGGCCGTGCCGCGGCCTGCCGCCGGGCGGAGTCGGGGGATGTCCTGGGTGTCGTCCTCGTCGCCCGCCCGCCCCGGGTCGGGCTCGGCGCGGAGTCCGCGCGCCACCGCCTGGGCGACGATCTCGGCCACGCCGGGGCCGGGGATGCCGGAGGGTTCGGGGTCGGGGTGGCTGCGCAGGCGGAGGGTGGCGGGGTCGTGCGTGTGCGCGTGCTCCGTGGTGGGGGGTTCGGGGTCCGCGGCCTCGCGGGGGGCGGCCACGTGCGGGGTGGTGGGGGCCTGCGGCGCCGCTCCCCCACCCGCCCCTTCCCACGACCGGGGCTCCGCCCCGGGCCCGTCGGGGTTCCCGGCGCCCGGGTCCGGCCCCTCGCGGGGCGGGGCGAGGACGGGTACGGGTGCGGGTACGGGTGCGGGTACGGCCTGCGGCCCGCCGGCCCGTGCCGGGTGCGTCTCCGGCTCGGCGGCCATCGTCAGCGCTGTCGCCGTCGCAGCCGTCGCCGCCGTCGCCGTCGCGAGCAGGGGGGCGGTGGGGTCCGCGGCCTCGCGGGGGGCGGCCACGAGGGGGGCGGCCGCGTGGGTGGTGGGGGCCTGCGGCGCCGCTCCCCTGCCCGCCCCTTCCCACAACCGGGGCTCCGCCCCGGACCCCGGGTGCGCGTGCACCTCAGCCGGGGCCTGGTGGGCCTCGCGCTCGGCGGCCACCACGGCCGCCGGCACGGCGACCCAGGCCGGGGCCTGGTAAGGCTCCGGTTCGCAGAACTCCGCGGCGGGCGGGACCGCGGCCCGGGCCGGGGGCTGGTGCGCTTCCGGCTCGGCGGGCCGGGCATGGGCACGGGCCGGAAGCGGTTCCCGGTCCACGGCCGCCGGCACGGCGGACCGGGCGGGGGCCTGGTACGCGTCCGGTTCGCAGAACTCCGCGGCGGGCGGGACCGCGGCCCGGGCGGGGGGCTGGTGCGCGTCCGGCCCGGCGGGCGCCGTAGGGGCGGAGGCCCCGGCCGGGTGGGCCTGCGGGGCGGCGGCCCATGCCGACGCTCGATCCGCCTCCGGCTCCGCGGGCGCCGGCGGGTAGGCGGAGCGGGCCGGAGTGGCGGGCACGGGCTGGTGGGGGTCCGGCTTGGCCGGAAGGGTGGGGAGTCGGAGGGTGCCCGTGGTCGTGGTGGTGCGGGTGGGGTACATGTTTGCCTCCGTCATGCGAACAGCCGGCGCCAGGTTTCCGGGCCCGGATAGCCGTCGGCCGCCGCACCGCGCCAGCCCTGGGCGCGTTGGAACGCCTCGACGGCACGGCGGTCGGCCTCGCTCCAGCGGGGGCCCGGGCCGGTCCGGTAGTACTTGCCGAAGCCCTTCTTGACCAGTTGGCGGCCCAGCGCGGTGATGGCCTCGTGGGAGGAGCCCGGGCGGAACACCGACGCCCCGGGATAGGCCCGTACGCCGCCCGGACCCGCCGCGCCGCCCACCGGCGGCGGGATGTCCTTGCCCTGGCGGTCGACCAGCAGCCGCCAGGTGTGCGCGCCCGGCATCCCGTCCGCCTCCGCGCCCGTCCAGCCCTGGGCGAGCTGGAAGGCCTGCGTGGCGAGCCGGTCGGAATCGGACCAGGTCTTGCTCGCGCCCTGCGGGTAGAAGCGCGAGGCGCCCCGGTCGATCAGCATTCGGCCGAGCCGGGCGATGTGGTCGTTGCTCTGCCCGGGGCCGAACTTCCCCGCGCCCGGGAAGGCCGCGGATCCCTCCGGCGGCGCACCCGGGGTGTCGAGCCCGCCGACGACGCCGTTGTACCGGTACGGGAGGTACTTCGTCGCGTTGTTCCAGTACCCGTACGGCGTCGCCAGCTTCCGCATCGCCGGGGGCGTCTGTTCGTAGGCGATGTAGTGCGTGCGGGTCTCGTCCACCCACCCGCCGAAGATGGTGACGTGCGAGCCCTTGTTCGGGTTCGCCGGGTTGTGGAAGAGCAGCATGTCGCCCGGCAGCAGCTCGTCCTTCGTGATGCGGGTGGCGAACTTGTCCAGGCTGCCGGTCCATTCGTTGCTGCCCAGGTTCCAGACCATGGAGACGAAGCCCGAGCAGTCCTGCCGGTATCCGTCCGTCCAGTAGTCGGACATGCTGTACGGGACCTTCGCGTCCAGCCACAGCTTCGCCCTGTTGATCATCGTCGTCCGGTCGAGCCGCTTCAGCGCGGCCGCCGGCGCCCCCGGTGCCCCGGGCTTCCCCGCCGGGCCGGCCTTCGGGCCGTGCAGCGGGGCCCTGCCGCCCTGGGGGGTGGACGGGTCGTCGTGCGCCACCGGTCCCGGGGCCGGGGTGGTCACCGCGACGGCGGCCGAGCCGCCACCGCCCAGGACCGCTCCCGCCGCGGTGGCCAGAACCAGCGCGCGCCGTGCGCCGCGCGCCGCGCGATGCCCCCCGTCCCGCAGCGGTATGGCCCGGGCACGGGCCAGTGCGCGGCGACGTTCCGCGCATCCCCGGCAGGGGCAGTCGCCCTCCGGCTCGTACTCCTCGAAGGTGGGCATCGACATCGGCATCCGCTCGGGCGCCGGTGTCGGCTCGTACATCGGCTCATGCATCGGAGGCTGCATCGTCATGCGGTTCCGTCCACTCCCCTGCTCGTCCACTGTTCGGCCGAACCGCGTCTGGCGGGGCATCAGATGCGGTACGGCCAGACATATCGTGCACGATAAACCCCCCAAACATGGGTTAATCGGACAAGGCGGGCGTGGCTGGTCACGAGCACCCCGGGAAGTGGGGTAGAGTTTTCCCTGTCAGCAAGCGCCGCTAGCTCAGTTGGTTAGAGCAGCTGACTCTTAATCAGCGGGTCCGGGGTTCGAGTCCCTGGCGGCGCACAGACGGAGGAAGCCCCTCGCAGTGAAAACTGCGAGGGGCTTCTTCGTTGTGTGGGCGTCTACGCGGCCGTGCCCGGGCGGACGCCCGCACCCGTGAGGTACGCGGACACCACCACGTTGGCCGTGTACTCCTTGGCCTCCTTGTCGTACGAACCCCCGCAGGTCACCAGCCTCAGTTCGGCCCGGCCCGCGACCCGCTGCCCGTACGCCTTGTGCGGGTCGAAACCCGCGCGCTCGTAGACCCGTACGTCCTCGATGGTGAACTCGGCGACCGAGCCGTCCGCGCGCACCACCCGCACCTTGCCGCCCGGCTGCGCCGAGCTCAGGCCGTAGAACACCGCGGGTTTGGCGCTGGTGTCCACGTGCCCCACCATCAGCGCGGTTCCCGCCGCGCCCGGCTGTACGCCCTTGCCCCACCAGCCCACGGTGCCCGGGCTGTCGTACGGGGGCGGTTCGATCGCGCCGTCCTTGTCCAGGTCCCGGGGGATCACCGGGGCCTGGATGCCTATGGAGGGCACGTCGACCCGCTGCGGCAGGGCCCCCGCGAGCGGGGCGCGGGCGGCGGGCAGCCCGGGGCCGACCGTCCCTCCGGGCTGTCCGGCGAGCGGGGCGGGGACCCCGGTGATCTGGCGGCCCCACAGCCACAGCCCGAGCACCAGCACCGACCAGGCGGCGAAGGTCAGCAGCCGCCCGCCGGGGGAACCCTTGGCCTCCGCGCTCATTCGCCGCTGCGTCGGCGGCGCAGGGTCAGCGCCCGGCCGGCCACCGCCAGGGTGGCCACCGCGGCGAGGACCGCGCCGATCACGGTGTGCGGCAGGCCCGGACCGCCTCCGCCGTGCTCCTTCTTGGCGGCAGCGGCCAGCTCCGCTTCGCCGGCCTTCTGCGGCTGCTGCTTGGCGACCTCGGCCGCCATCCCACCGCCGCCCGCGTGGACCGGCCAGACCGGCGAGGCGTGGTGGCTCGGGTGGTGGCCGATCTCGATGGAGCCGGTGACCCTGTCGTGCCCGTCGCAGGTCACCCGGACGGCGTGCCAGCCGGGCGAGGCGTGCGAGGCGATCCGGCCGGACCCGTAGAGCGGGCTGCGGCCGCCGTCGCGTCCGTACAGGTCGATGTCGTCCACGAAGACGGAGGACTTCGCCGAGCCCCGGGTGCCCTCGCAACCGTGGACGCGCAGCTTGACCTCCGCTCCAGGGTGGGCCGGGTTCGGCTCGACCGAGATGCTGCCACCCCGGTCGCCGCGGTCGCCGCGGTCCTCCTCGCCCGCCAGGGCGGTGGGCGCGGCCACCGTGGTGAGCGCCGTCAGGGCGACGGCCACTCCGGTGGCACGGAGAGCGATCAGAACACTGCGCATGGTGAACCTCCTCGTCAAGGAGATTCACGCGCGGCGCGCCGCTCCGCATCCGGAGCGGCGCCGTACGTGTCAGCCCTGTCAGCCGTACGCCTCAAACACGGTTCGCCCCCATGGCCGAACGCGCCGGGTCAGACGAGGTCGACCAGGTCCGCGATCGAGTCGACCGTCTTCGTCGGGCGGTACGGGAACTGCTCGGTGTCCGCCACCGAGGTCAGGCCGGTGAGCACGAGGAAGGTCTGCATGCCCGCCTCCAGTCCGGCCAGTACGTCGGTGTCCATGCGGTCGCCGATCATCGCGCTGGTCTCCGAGTGGGCGCCGATGGCGTTCAGGCCCGTGCGCATCATCAGCGGGTTGGGCTTGCCCGCGAAGTACGGCTTCTTGCCCGTCGCCTTGGTGATCAGCGCGGCGACCGCGCCGGTGGCGGGGAGCGGGCCCTCCGTGGAGGGGCCGGTCTCGTCGGGGTTGGTGCAGATGAAGCGGGCGCCCGCGTTGATCAGGCGGACCGCCTTGGTCATCGCCTCGAAGCTGTACGTGCGGGTCTCGCCCAGGACGACGTAGTCGGGCTCGTGGTCGGTGAGGACGTAGCCGATGTCGTGGAGGGCGGTGGTCAGACCGGCCTCGCCGATGACGTACGCCGTGCCGCCCGGCCGCTGGTCGTCGAGGAACTTCGCCGTGGCCAGGGCCGAGGTCCAGATGTTCTCGACGGGGACGTGCAGGCCCATCCGAGACAGCCGGGCCTGGAGGTCGCGCGGCGTGTAGATGGAGTTGTTGGTCAGCACGAGGAAGGGCTTGCCGGACTCGCGCAGCCGCTTGATGAAGGCATCGGCGCCGGGGATGGGGGTGCCCTCGTGGATCAGGACCCCGTCCATGTCGGTGAGCCAGGATTCGATCGGCTTGCGCTCTGCCACGGACTTCTCTCCGCTCTGGATGTGCCTCTGACCTGTGGTCTGTACCACCACCCTAACGGGCACGGGCCGCGGACACCGAAGGCGTCCACGGCCCGGACACGCGGGACGGCCTAGCCCAGGCGGACGTTGTCGACGGTCCAGTACCAGTTGTTGCTGCCCGCGTAGCGGAAGCGGACCTGGACGTCGGTGGCGCCGGCCGGGACCTGGAGCGCGATCGACTCGGACTTGGCGACGGCGTCGGCCGTGTAGCTCTTGACGACCGTCGGCGCCCCGCCGTTGTAGGAGACGAGGACCTGGGCGGTCTGCCCGGCCTCGTGGCGGTAGTGCGTCTGGAAGGTCAGGTTGCGCGTGGTGCCGCCGGTGACCGCCCACTTGGGGGTGATCAGCGTGGAGTCGTAGCCGCCGGTGTGGCTCTTGTCGTCCCACTCGTCGGAGTCGGCGACGGCGAAGACGTCACGGGAGCGGACGTTCAGCTCGCGCCACTGGTCGCGCTGCGCCTGGCTCCAGAACTCGTCGGTCGCGAAGGCCCAGCCGGCCCACTCGGTGACACCGCCCGTACCCATCTTGGAGTTGTCGATCGACCAGCCCGCCGGCGGGGTGTGCGTGAAGCCCTTGGTGCCGGCCGGGATGCCCGTCTCGTCCACGCGCGCCTGGAGGGTGGGGCGCAGGGTGTCGAAGGGGTCGTCGTCCGGGGAGTCCAGCGGGACGCCGTCCAGCCCGGTGGTGGGGACGCCGACCTGCTGGAGCGCGGTCGCGGCCACGTCCACCAGCTTGACGTCGTTGCGCACCGAACCGGCCGGGATGCCTGCGCCCTTGGCGATGACGAAGGTGCCGCGCTCCTGGATGGAGGAGCCGCCGTGACCGCCGGCGTCGGTGTGGCCGTGGTCGGTGGTGACCAGGATCTTCCAGTTCTCCTGGTTGTAGGTGGGCCGGTTCTGGACGGCGGTGAGGAGCCGGCCGATCAGCACGTCGACGCGGGCGATGGCGTTCAGGTACTCCTGGCCGGCGGCGCCGGAGGTGTGGCCGGCGTGGTCGATCTCGCCGAAGTAGACGAAGGCGGCGTCCGGGTTCTGGCCCTGCAGTTCGGCGGCGGCCGCGGCGGCGATCTTCGGGTCCTCGCTGCCGTAACCGTCGCGGTCGCCCTTGAGGTTGAGCCGCTTGTCGACCTTGGACGAGAAGATCGGGCCGTTCTGGTCGGTGGAGGTGATGGGCTCCCAGTCGGCGGCCGCGTAGGTGTTGAGCGCCGGCTTGGCGTTCTCGATGCGGGTCAGGAAGTCCGGGTAGGCCGTGTAGTTCTTGCCGGTGAAGGAGTTGTCCTTCACGCCGTGCTTGTCGGGCCACACGCCGGTGGCGATGGTGGACCAGCCGGGGCCGGAGGAGGTGGCGGCCATCGGGTTCGCGTACAGGGTGCTCTTGGCGGTCATGCCCTGGGCCATCAGACCCTGCAGGTTCGGGGCGTTGGCGACCTTGACGCGGTCGAGGACCGTGCCGTCGATGCCGATGACGAGGACCTTGTCGGTGGTGCCGGCCGCGGCGGCGGCGGTGGCCGTGGCGGTGTGCACGCCGAGGGCGCCGGCGAGCAGGGCCGTGGCGGTGACGGCCACGGCGAGCGTGCGGGTGCGGGTGCGTCCGGGCAGGACAGTGGACACGTACTCCTCCTGGGAGCAAGTGAGCGGCGGAAGGCGCGGGACCTTGCGGGGGCGTGCGTACGGACCCGGACCGAGGGACGGGTTTCGGTCCAGATCCGTTATGCAAGCGTCACTCTTCCGGTCGTGGGTGACCGGGAGGTGACCGGTTAGCTTCCGGTCGCCGACTTCCACGCGTCGACGTAGGCGGAGAGGTTCTTGTCGATGTCGGCCCAGTCCGGCTCGAAGACCTCGACACCGGTCATGACCTTGGTGAGTTCGACGGCGTTCGCGTCGGTCGGCTTGACGTCGGTGCGCGCCGGGAAGCCGCCGCCGACCTCGCTGACCAGCTTCTGTGCGTCCTCGCCGAGGAGGAAGTCGAGGAGCTTCTTGCCGTTCTCGGTGTGCGGGGCCTTGTCGACGAGGCCGGCGGCGTAGGGCAGCGCGAAGGTGGTCGGCTTGCCGCCGTCCTTCGCGGGGAACCAGATGCCCAGGTTCGGCATGGACTTGGACTGCGCGTAGTTCATCTGGACGTCGCCGTTGGCGACGAGCAGTTCGCCCTTGTCGGTCTTCGGCGCGAGCTTGCTGGTGGAGGAGGACGGGCCGACGTTGTTGGCCTGGAGCTTCTTCAGGTACTCGTTCGCCGGCTCCTTGCCGCCGAAGTCGTGCATCGCCTTGATGAGCACGGCGGTGCCGTCGCCCGCGACGCCCGGGGTGGAGTACTGGAGCTTGCCCTTGTACTTGGCGTCCAGCAGCTCCTCCCAGGTCTTGGGGGCCTGCGGCAGCTCCTTCTTGTTGTAGACGAAGCCGAAGTAGTTGTTGACGATCGAGGTCCACTTGCCGTCGGCGGCCTTGTCCCCGCCGTTGACCTTGTCGGAGCCCTGGGGCTTGTACGACTGGAGCAGGCCCTTGCCGTCGGCCTGCTGGATGAACGGCGGCAGGGTGACGATGACGTCGGCCTGGGTGTTCGTCTTCTCGCGGGCGGCGCGCGCCACCAGCTCGCCGGATCCGCCCTCGACGAGCTTGACCTCGATGCCGGTCTTCTTGGTGAAGTCGGCGAAGACCTTGTCGTACCAGCCGTCGCCCTTCTCGCTCTTGAGGCCGTCGGCGCTGTAGACGGTGACGACCTTCTCGCCGCCGTCCTTGCCGGAGTCGGCGGTGGTGGAGGCGCCGCCGCAGGCGGTGAGGGAGACGGCGAGGGCGAGGGTGCCGGTGACTGCGGAGGCGGTACGGAGCAGGAGTTTGCTGGGCATGGAACTTCCTCACGGGGAAAGGGAGTCGGCGGGGATGTGGCGGGGGGTGGGGAGCGGGGGAATCCGGACCGGTCAGCGGTACGAGGCCTTGGTGCGGATCCGGGAGACCGCCAGCAGGACGATCAGCGTGGCGGCCATCAGGACCACGGCGACGGCGGAGCCGCCGTAGAGCGAACCGCGGTCGGTGGCCGTGAAGATCCGGACGGGAAGGGGCATCCAGTCCGGCGGGTAGAGCATCATCGTGGCGCTCAGCTCACCCATGGACAGGGCGAAGCAGAGCCCGGCGGCAGCCGTGAGCGACGGCAGCAGGAGCGGGAGCTTGACCCGCCACAGCACGTACGCGGGGCGGGCGCCCAGGGAGGCCGCCGCCTGCTCGTAGGCCGGGTCGAGACGAACGATGGCGGCCGAAACCGACTGGTGGGCGAACGCCGTGACAAGAACGGTGTGCGCCAGGATGACGATGGAGCCGGTCCCGTTGAGCAGCACCGGGGGGCGACTGAAGGCGACGAGCACGGCGAGGCCGACGACCACGGACGGCACGGCGACGGGCAGCATGAACAGCGCGTCCAGGGAGCGCTTGCCGCGCCTGCCCAAGGCGGCGCCGGCCAGTGCGGCCCAGGTGCCGACGGTCAGCGCGAGCAGGCTCGCCACCACGGCGGTGACCAGGCTGGTGGTCAGGGCCTGGAGGGATTCGCCCTGCACGGCGGAGGCGTAGTTCGCGGTGGTCGCGCCGGAGGGGAAGGCCCCCGACCAGCGGGTGGCGAAGGAAGCCGCGACCACGACGAGCAGGGGCAGGGCGAAGAGCGGCAGGAAGAGGAGGCCGAACAGGCCCCAGGCGGCCCAGCGGCCGGTCTTGCTATGCACCAGCACGCTTGCTCACCACCCGGTAGAGGCCGAACAGGCCGACGGAGATCGCGATGTTGACGACGGCGACCACGCAGGCGGCCGAGTAGTCGGATTCGAGGATCGCCTTGCCGTAGACGAGCATCGGGAGCGTCGTGACGTCCTTGGCTCCGGTGAACAGGACGATCCCGAACTCGTTGAGGCACATGACCAGGACGAGGCTGCCGCCGGCGGCGAGGGCCGGGAGGGCCTCCGGGAGGATCACCTGCCGCACGATCCGGGCGGGGCGGGCGCCGAGGCCGGCGGCCACCTCCAGCTGGGCGGTGTCCAGCTGGGAGAAGGCGGCGAGCAGCGGGCGCATCACGAAGGGCGTGAAGTAGGTGATCTCCGCGAGGAGTACGCCCCAGGGGGTGGAGAGGAAGTGGAACGGCCCTTCGGCGGCGCCGGTGAGGTCGGTCCAGACCCCGTTCGCCATGCCGACGGTGCCGTAGATGAAGAGCAGGGCGAGGGTGATGAGGAAGGAGGGGAAGGAGAGGAAGACGTCGATGAACTTCGCGACGCCGCGGGCCCCGGGGAAGGGTACGAACGCGATGATCAACGCGAGCGTGAACCCGAGGAGGAGACAGCCGGCGGTGGCCCCGACGGCGAGCCAGACGGTGTTCCCGAGCGCCTCGCGGAAGGACGCGGAGGCGAAGACGGAACCGTACGCGTCGAAGGCGCCGCCCCCGTTCTCCGGGGTGAGCGACTGCTGGACCACCAGCCCGAGCGGGTACAGGAACACGAGCGCGAGCACGGCCACGGGCGGTACGGCCCATACGCTGCGCGGCAGTCGGCGGGTCCCCTGCGGGGTCGCTCGGCGGGTCCCGCCGGGGTTCCCCTGCGGGGTGGCTCGGCGGCTGCCCTGCCGGCCGTCCTGCGGCGCTGCTCGGCGGGGCTCCGCCGAGTGCGCGGAGGGCGGGATGTCCAGCCCCGCCGGCGTTGGCGGCGCGGGGTCCGGGGCGGCGCCCCGATCTTGCAGCCCCGCCGGCGTTTGAGGCGCCGGGTCCGGGGCGGCGCCCCGAGCCTCCTCGGAGGAGGACTGGGCCGGGACGGCGGCGGCCGCGCGCCGCGTGGCCTCACCCATCGGACACCCCTGCGGCCAGCAGCACCGCATCGCGCGGTTCGAAGTGCAGCGTCACCCGGTCCCCCAACGCCGGAGTCTCCCGCAGCTCGGGGAGGTCCGCCTTCACGCGGTGCCCGTCGACGTCCACGTACAGCCGGTGCGTGGAGCCGCGCCACTGGACCTCGGCGATCGTGCCGCTCAGCGCGTTCGGGCCGTCGCCTAGGCAGAGCAGGTGCGGTCGTACGCACAGAGTGGCCGTGGAGCCCGGCAGGGCCCGGCCGGCGTCGAGGGCCAGGGACCGCCCGGCGAACACCGCGCCGCCCTCCGCGACCGTGACGGGCAGCAGGTTCGCGTTGCCGACGAACGACGCCGTGAACTCGGTGCGCGGGGCCCGGTACAGCTCCTGCGGGGTCCCGCAGTCCTGGAGCCGGGCCTTGTCCATGACGGCGATCCGGTCGGCCAGGGTGAGCGCCTCCACCTGGTCGTGCGTGACGTACAGGATGGAGACGTCCGGCAACTCGCGGTGCAGTCGGGCCAGTTCCGCGAGCATCCCGGAGCGCAGCTGCGCGTCGAGGGCCGAGAGGGGTTCGTCCAGGAGGAGGACCCCGGGGCGGATGGCCAGCGCCCGGGCGATGGCCACGCGCTGCTGCTGCCCGCCGGACAGTTCGCGGGGGTAGCGCTTGGCGTAGGCCGCCATGCCCGTGAGTTCGAGGGCTTCCGCGACCCGCCCGGGGATCTCCTCCTTGGGCGCCTTCTGCGCCTTGAGGCCGAAGGCGACGTTGTCCTCGACGCGCATGTGCGGGAAGAGGGCGTACTGCTGGACGACCATGCCGATGCCGCGCTTGTGCGGCGGGAGCGCGGTGACGTCCCGGTCGCCGATGAGCACGCGGCCGGCGGCGGGCCGGACGAATCCGGCGACCGCGCGCAGCGCCGTGGTCTTGCCCGATCCTGAGGGGCCGAGCAGGGCCATCACCTCGCCGGGCTCGACGGTGAGGTCGAGGGAGTCCAGGACGGTGTTGCCGCCGTACGCGACGCTGACCCCGTCGAAACGTATGCCGCTCACGCCGACTCCGCCCGGAGTGCCGGCGCGTCCAGGAGCGCCGGGAGTTCGGCGATGGAGCCGAGTACGTGGGTGGCGCCGTGTCCGGCCAGCGCCGCGCGCTCGTGGGCGCCGGTGAGGACGCCGGCGACGGTGCCCGCGCCGGCGCGGGTGCCGCTGAGCATGTCGTAGGCGGTGTCGCCCGCGGTCACGATCTCGTGTACGTCGTCCACGGCGCCGGTCCGCAGGAAGGCGGCGAGCACCATGTCCGGGTAGGGGCGACCGCGGCCGCCCGCGTCCGCCGGGCAGAGGGTGAGGTCGGCGAGGTCCTGCCAGCCGAGCGCGTCGAGGATGGCGTCCTGGGTGACGCGGGCGAAGCCGGTGGTCAGGACCACGGTGCGGCCCTCGGCGCGGAGCTGCTCGATCGCGGCGCGGGCGCCGGGGATCTCGGAGATCAGGCCGGCGTCGACGAGTTCCCCGTAGGCCTGCTCGAAGGCGGAGTTGGCGCGCTGGGCGAGTTCCTCCGTACCGAACAGCCGGCGGAAGACGGAGATCTTCGACTCGCCCATGGTGTCACGGACGTACTGGAGCTTCGCGGCGTGGTCGGCGCTGCCCGGCTCGACCCCGAGGTGGTCGGCGGCCCGCTCGAAGGCCCGCTCGACGAGGCCGCCGTCGGCGACGGTCGTGCCGGCCATGTCGAGGACGATCAGCCTGCGGTTGTCGGTTTCGATGGTCATGCGGCTCACCAGCCCAGTTCGTTCGCGGTGGTCTCGGCGATGGCGGGCGAGCACGTCATGCCGCGTCCGCCGGGCCCGGTCACCAGCCAGACGCCGTCGGCCACCTGTTGGCGGTGGACGACGCGGGTGGTGTCGGTGCACTGCGCGTACACGCCCGCCCAGCGGCGCCGGATCTTCGGCAGGGGGCGGCCCAGGAAGGACTCGACGACCCCGACGAGGTGCTCGTACGGGTCTTCGAGGGTGTCGAACGCGAAGGGGTGCTCGTACTCGTGGGTGTCGCCGATGGTCAGCCCGCCGCCCTGGCGCTGGACCATGAGCAGCTGCATCTTGTGCGCCGCGGCGACCGGCGCCTGCGCCTGCTCGGCGTTGAGGGCGTCGAGGGCCTCGCCCTTGTAGGCGGGGTAGTAGCGGAAGCTGTCGGCGTCCGCGACGGAGGTGGTCAGCGGCTCGCCGAGCGGGGCGGTCTGCATCATCTGGAGGCGGACACGGCGCACGGGCAGCTCGGGGGCCAGTTCGCGGACCAGGCCGGACAGCCAGGCTCCGGTGGCGAGGACGACCACGTCGCCGCGGTGGACGTCACCGTGGTCGTCGCGGACGGCGCCCGTACCGACGACCTCGCGGACCTCGCGCCCGGGGAGGAAGGTGTAGCGGCCGGTGGCGGTCAGCGCCGCCCTCAGGTGCGGCTGCGCGGTGCGCGGCTCGACGGCCGCGTCCCGCTCGCACCACAGGGCGGCGTCGAACTCGCCGCGCAGGGCCGGGTTGATCTGCCGGGCCTCTTCGGCGGTGACCAGCTTGTAGCCGCGGGCGGCGGCATCGGGTCGGGCCAGGGCCGCCTCGGCGACGGCGTACTCGTGCTCGCCGCGGACGGGGGTGAGGGAGCCGATGGCGCGGAAGCCCAGGCCGGGCACCTCCGCGCCGATGCTCTCCCACAGCTCACGGGCCCGCAGGGCGGTGTCGAGCTCCTCGCCCCCGGCCCGCCCGCTGACCCAGATCTGGCCGAAATTGCGCAGGGACGCGCCGCGGGCCTCCGCCTCGCGCTCGATCTGGACGACCTCGTGGCCGCGTTGGACTGCTTGCCAGGCGTGCATGGTGCCGACCACGCCGCCTCCGACGACTATGACTCTCACGCCGACCAAAGTGGCCGCGCACCGTGACGGAGCGGGATCCGAAGGGCAACGCGTCGGTGAACAGCCCCCCAAGCTTGGACTAGACCCGTTACCTTCTCGTGATCCAACCACTCCCCGACTTCGCCCCGCATCACCCCCTATGCACCATTTCCCGGCTGGCTATTCGGGGCGCAGGCGGGTCGTGAAGCTGAACCGGTCACCACGGTAGAGCGAACGCACCCGCTCCAGCGGCCGGCCGTCCGTGTCCCGCGAGAAACGGTGGATGAGCAGCATCGGGAGCGCGGGCGGGGTGCCGATCAGCAGGGCTTCGCGGGGGGTCGCGAGGACCGTCTCCAGCTTCTCGTCGGCGTCGCCGAAGGAGATCCCGAGGCTGTCGCGCAGATATCCGTAGAAGGAGGAGTCGGGCTGGAAATCGCTGTCCAGGCGGGGCGCGCGGGCCACCCGGATGTACGTGCTCTCCACGCCGACGCGCTCGTCGTCCGCGAGCAGCACGCGCTCCAGGTGCCAGACGGGCTCGCCGGCCTCGGCGCCGATGTCGGGGGTGAGGTCGGGCGGGCAGGGGAACCGCTCCAGACCGATGAGGTGACGCCCCGGGCGCCGGCCCTGCCGCCGCACCCCTTCGGTGTAGCTCGCCAGCGACAGCGGCTGCTCCAGCTTGGGCCCGGCGACGACGGTCCCGCGACCGGAGCGGCGCAGCCGGCCCTCCAGCAGGAGCTCGCGCAGGGCCTGCCGGACGGTCTCTCGGGACACCTCGTACCGCTCGGCGAGATCGCGCTCGGTGGGCAACAGCCCGCCCTCGCCGAGCTCGTCGAGCAGTCCGGCGATCCGGGCCTTGACGGCGTAGTACTTGGGGATGCGGCCGTGCTCGGGGATACCGGAGCGCACGGGTGAGCCGGGGCGGTGCGGCGGGTTCTGTTCTTCCACGGTGGGACTCTATGCGGGACGGATGTCCCGGCCGCGGTACGGGGGTTCGGCGGCCGGTGCGCGGTTCGGCGGGGGTGGTTCGGCGGGCGCGGTTCGGCAGGGGTAGTTCAGCGGGCGCGGTTCAGCGGGTACGGTTTCGCAGCCGCCGGGCGCCGAGCACGAGCCCGCCGCCGGCGAGGAGCGCAACGGCGGCGGCGCCCGCCCCGTACGCCAGGTCGCGGTGGCCGCTGCCGGTGTGGGCGAGGGAGCCCGCCGCACCGACGTCCCCGTCCCCGTCCCCGAAGTCGTACCCGTCCCCGTACCCGTCGGTGTCGCTGTCCGGGCCCTCGACGGAGAACCGGTAGCCGCCCGCCTCCCCGACCCAGTCACCGTCGTCGCCCTTGCGCTGCACGAGGGCCGCGTCGGCGACGACCTCGCCGGTGGGGGCGTCCGGGGCGAAGGAGAGGGAGACCTTGACGGTCAGGTTTCCGCCGGGCCCGACGCTGAACCCGGGGAACGCGTCGCCGCCGTCGAACACCGCGATGATCTCGTCGCGGTCGGTCCGCTCCAGGCTGACCGGGAAGGGGCCGCCGGGCGCGTCGAAGTCCATGCGCAGGTGAGCGGGGCGCAGGGCGCGGGCCTTGTCCGTGAAGACGACGACGGGATGGATGGCCGTGCACCGGGAGTTCGTGCCGTTCGTCAGGTCCAGGTACCAGCTCTGCGGTCCACCCCCGGTCCGGTACACGGCCGGCCCGCCGCGGATCCGCGCCCCGATGGGGAACGCGGCGCTCTTCCCGTCGCCGCAGGTGGCGAGCGCGCGCGAGGGCATCGCGGGCGCGGGGCGGGCACCGCCGCCGGTGCCGATGTCCGCGCCGGCGGTGGGGGCGGTGGCGACCGCGGCGGCGCAGACGACGGCGGTGAGGGCCAGGGCTGTGCGCAGTCGCCGCATGGAGGACCCTCACTGCTCGCCGGATGGGATGGGACGGGACATCGGTCGGACCAGCCGACAATCACCCCGGTCCAGCCCGCACCCTGCCACGCCGCCCCCCACCCCTGACCGCAGCCGCGCCCGCCCCACCCCGGTTTCCGCCCGATCGGCCGACGAGCCGTTGCGGCCCGTGCGGATTCAGCCCGGGCGCGTCAGCCCGGGCGCGTCAGCCCGGGCGCGTCAGCCCGGGCGGGTCAGCCCGGGCGCGTCAGCCCGGGCGGATTCAGCCCGCACGGCCGAAGAACGGGGACAGGACCAGTTGGGCCGCGCCCTCCGCCACGCCCACCGCCGCCACCGCCACCACCGGCGGATCAGGGTTCAGCCGCCGCGCCGCGAGCACCCCGCGGACCCCGGCCACGAACACCTCCGGGGCCGCGTCGACGACCCGCCCACCCAACAGCACCCGGTCCACGTCCAGCAGCGCCACCAGGTTCGCCGCCCCCTCCCCCAGGATCCGCGCCGCCCCGACGAGGTCCCCGCGGGCCACCGCGTCCAGGCACAGCACCTCCGCGCACCCGCGCCCCCCGCACCGGCAGGGCGGGCCGTCCAGGCTGAGCACCTGGTGCCCGAACTCCCCCGCCGCCGACCGGCCTCCGCGATGGACTCCGCCGCCCAGCCACAGCCCCGCGCCGAGCCCGCTCCCGACGTGCAGGTACGCGGCCCCGCCGGTCGCCCCGGCCGGTACCGACCCGGCGACGCCCGCGTTGGTGTCCTTGTCCACCCGTACCGGCGCCCCGTTCCCCAGCCGCCGCTCCAGCACCTCCCGCAGCGGGTACCCCTCCCACGCGGGGAACCCCGTCACCCGCCCCATCACCCCGCGCGCGGAATCCAGCGGCCCCGGTGCGGCCACGCCCACGCCCAGCAGCGCCGGTTCCACCGGCCCCCGTACGCGCGCGTGGGCCCGTACGACCTCCTCCACCACCGCGTCCGGGCCGGCCCCGAAGTCCAGCGGGCCGCGGATCTCGGCGAGGAGGCCGCCCGCGAGGTCCACCCGTACCGCCCGCAGCTCGTCGCGGTCGATCTGCACGCCGACCGCGCACCGCGCCTCCGGCACGAGCCGCAGCAGGGTCCGCGGTTTGCCGCCGGTGGACGCCGCGCGGCCGGCCTCCGCGACCAGGCCGTCCGCCGCCAGCCGCGCCGTGATCTTGCTGACGGCCTGCGGGGTGAGCCCTGTACGGGCGGCGAGCGCTGCGCGGTCCAGTCCCTGCCGGCCGGCGCCGCGCAGCAGGTCCAGCAGCAGGGCCTCGTTGTGCCCGCGCACTCCCGGCAGGTTCACGCCGCCGCGCCCGTCCCCACTACCCCTGTTCACCCGGCCATTCTCCACCCTCCTTGCGCTTCGGCAACACTGTTGCCAAAGTAATGCCATGAGTACCGCACCCCTCCGCGTCGGCGTCATCGGCTACGGACTCGCCGGTTCCGTCTTCCACGCCCCCCTCGTGGCCGCCACCGACGGGCTCGTCCTCGACACGGTCGTCACCTCCGACCCGGCCCGGCAGGCCCAGGCCCGCGCCGAGTTCCCCGACGTCCGCATCGCCGCCTCGGCCGAGGACCTGTTCGACGCGGGACCGGACCTCGATCTCATCGTGATCGCCTCCCCCAACAAGACCCACGTCCCGCTGGCCACCGCCGCCCTCACCGCCGGCGTTCCCGTCGTCGTGGACAAGCCGCTCGCCGCCACCGCCTCGGAGGCGCGCGAACTCGCCGCCCTCGCGGACAGCAGCGGAACGTTCCTCTCCGTCTTCCAGAACCGCCGCTGGGACAACGACTTCCTCACGCTGCGCCGCCTCCTGGCCGGCGGCGAGCTCGGCGAGATCCAGCGGTTCGAGTCCCGTTTCGAGCGCTGGCGCCCGCAGCTCAAGGGCGGCTGGCGGGAGTCCGGCGCGCCCGAGGAGATCGGCGGCCTGCTCTACGACCTCGGCAGCCATGTCGTCGACCAGGCCCTGGTCCTCTTCGGGCCGGCCGTACGGGTCTACGCGGAGACCGACGTGCGCCGCCCGGGCGCCGAGGCCGACGACGACACCTTCATCGCCCTCACCCACGCGAACGGCATCCGCTCCCACCTCTACGTCAGCGCGACCACCGCCCAGCTGGGACCGCGCTTCCGCGTCCTCGGCTCGCGGGCCGGGTACGTCAAGTACGGCCTCGACCCCCAGGAAGGCGCCCTGCGCGAGGGCCTGCGCCCGACGCCCGGCGCCCCGTGGGGCGAGGAGCCCGAGCACCTCTGGGGGCTCATCGGCTCCGGCGAATCCCCCCTCACCGGCGGCGGCATCCCGGTCCGCACGGCGGCCGGCGACTACCCGGCGTACTACGCGGCCGTGGCCGCCGCCCTGCGCGAGGGCGGCCCCGCACCGGTCACGGCGTACGAGGCGGCGCACTGCCTGGACGTCCTGGAGGCGGCCCGCAGGTCCTCCCGCGACGGCGTGACCGTCGATCTGTAGCCCCCGGGTACGCGAAGGGGCGGACCGCCACCGGCGGACCGCCCCTCACTGCACCGCGCGCCACGCGCTACGCGTTACGCGCCCTTGAACTCCTGGCGCTGACGGCCGAGGCCCTCGATCTCCAGCTCCACGACGTCACCGGCCCGCAGGTACGGCTTCGGCTCGGGCTGACCCATGGCCACGCCACCCGGCGTACCGGTGACGATGACGTCGCCCGGGTACAGGGTCATGAACTGGCTCAGGTACCGGACGACCTCGCCGACCGGGAAGATCTGGTCCGAGGTGTTGCCGTCCTGCTTGAGCTCTCCGTTGACCCACAGCTTGACGCCGAGCACCTGCGGGTCCGGGACCTCGTCGGCCGTGACCAGCCACGGGCCGAGCGGGGTGAAGGTCTCGCAGTTCTTGCCCTTGTCCCAGGTGCCGCCGCGCTCGATCTGGAACTCGCGCTCCGAGACGTCGTTGACCAGCACGTAGCCGCCGACGTGCGCGAGGCCCTCCTCCGCGGAGGACAGGTACCGGGCGGTGCTGCCGATGACGACGCCCAGCTCGACTTCCCAGTCGGTCTTCACGCTGCCGCGCGGGATGAGCACGGTGTCGTCGGGGCCGACGACGGTGTCCGCGGCCTTCAGGAACAGGATCGGCTCGGCCGGCGGCTCCGCGCCGATCTCCGCCGCGTGCCCGAAGTAGTTCAGCCCGATGCCCACGACCTTGCCGATGCGCCCGACGGCGGCACCGATCCGCAGGCCCTCGGCGTCCAGCACCGGAAGCTCCCCGGATGCCGCCGCTTCCCGCACGCGGGACAGCACGGCGTCGTCGGCGAGCACGGCGCCGTCCACATCCGTGATCAGGCCGGACAGGTCACGCAGGGTCCCGTCCTGGTCGAGCAGCGCAGGGCGCTCCGACCCGACGGGTCCGACACGCAGCAGCTTCATGGGCATTCTCCCGTGGTCGTGGGTGGTCGGCCCATGGGCATGCCACGGGCCGGCCGATGGGTTGCGGCCATCGGAGGATTGGTCGATCCTCCAAGAAACCCACCCAATCCGCAAGACCCTGTTCACAGACTGGAACGCACCGCTCCGCGGGACTGCAGCCAGGCCCGCTCCGCCACCGACCAGGCCGTCGTGGTCAGCAGGTACAGCCCGGCGGCCAGCGGCACCACCGCAGCCGTGATCAGCGTCCCGAAGGACAGCAGGGGCAGTACGCCGCCCAGCTTCCGCATCGCCGCCTGCTGCTCGGCGGTGAGCGCGGGCCCCGCCCCGGCACCCTTCCCGGACGCGGGCAGGACCGGCACCGGCGCGGCGGCAGCGGCCCGCCTCCCCCGCACCGCGCTCCAGGCGGCGACCACGGCGATGGCGGCGAACAGCCCGAGGAACACCAGCCCCTGTGCCCCCAGCAGCCCGCCGTCCCCCAGCGCGTCCCCCCACCGGGCGCCGAGCGGCACCCCGATCAACCGCTCCCCCAGCAGCTCCTCACCCGACGAGAACGCCTGGTACATCAGGAAGAACACCGGCAGCTGCAGAAGCACCGGCAGGCATCCCGCCACCGGGGTCGCGCCCCGGAAGGCGGCCCGGCTCAGCGGGTGCAGGGCGAGCCGCACGAGCACGGTGAACAGCACGATCGCGGCAGCGGTCGCGGACTCGGCCAGCACCGGCTCGAGAAGCCGGCCCAGCTCGACAACAACATGAACGAAAACGGACACGCGGGCCCTCCGAAGGGTCTCGTCGAACGTCGAAAGCGATGCATTCCGGCGTGACGACCCACGAGGGGCGACAACAGTGATGGGCAGGGAAACCCGGGGATCCGACAGGAAGGCGAACTGCGCCGTACCGTGCGCCCCTACGCGGCCGTCAGGACGAGACGGCCCGGCGCCCTGGGCCGCGACCGGCCCGACGCGTCCGGGTCGCGCTGCGGCAGGAACGCCGTGCGCTGCTCACGATCCCGGATCTTCGTCCGTATTCGATGCGGCGCCACGGGCCGCACCAGCCGTGCGACGGCGGCCAACGCCCGGGCACCCACCGCCACGGTGACGGCGAGGGCGACCACCACACCCGCCAGCCCGCTCTCCCCGACGAAGAGTCCGAGCACTCCCCCGAGCAGCACCAGCGGAAGCAGCAGGGCCAGCGCCCGCGAGGTCCGGGAGAACAGGAGGAAGGACAGCGAGCGCGCACCCTCGCGTCGTCGCCCGATCATCCGCACCGCCCCCTCCCCCACTCGAACACCCGAACACCCGAACACCCGAGCACTGTTGATCGATACTAACGGCCCCCACCGACAACCGACCCGGCTAACCCTTCAACGTCCCCCACACCACCAGCCGGTACGTGGAGGTGTACTCGGGCGTGCACGTGGTGAGGGTGATGTAGGCACCGGGCTCGCCGTACCCGTACCCCGGCTTCACGATGCTCCGCGGGACCGGCGCGATCACCCCGGTGTCCCGCTCGCTCGTCTCCCCCAGCACCTGGCCCACCACGTACGTGTACCTCCGCCCCCGCACATCGACGATCAGCTCGTCCCCCGCCCTGAGCCGGTTGATGTACCGGAAGGGCTCCCCGTGCGTATTGCGGTGCCCGGCCAGCGCGAAGTTCCCCTGCGCCCCGGGCTGCGCGGTCCCGGGATACTGCCCGACGTACCCCTTGTCGAGCACGGCCCGCTTGTCGACCCCCTGCGCGACGGGCACCGAGAGCCCGAGCCGCGGGATCCGCAGCACGGCGTACGCCCGGTCCCGGGCAGGGGCCGGTCCGGACGAGGACGACCCACCGGCCGCCGTCCCCCCACCGGAACCGGCAGGAGAAGGAGCAGGAGAAGGAGAAGGAGCGGGCGAACCGGCAAGAGCAGCGGCGTCGTCACCCGGGACGAAGGGCACGGGCGGGGAATCCCCCCACTCCCCCTCCAACGCCCGGACCTGCTCCCGCGCGGCGGCCACGGCCTGCCGATTGGTCCACCACACCTGGTGCACCACCAGCAACGCCACCAACACGCCCAGCGTGGTGATCGCCTCGGCCCCCACCCACAACAACCGCGCGAGCCCGGCCCGGCCCCTACGCCGGCCGCCCCCCTGCACCACCACGGGCACACGATCCACACGATCTCGCACGGGCGGCACCTTAAGTCTTCCCCCGCCAACTGACCAGCGGCAGTACGGTGTCAACCATGCGCCCTGACACGCCTGCCGAGCACATCGCCGAAGCCGAGCGCCTCATCCGCACGGCGACCCGCTACCCCGAGGACCAGGAGCCCCTGCTCCTCCAGGCCGCGGCCCACCTGGAACTGGGCGACGCCCGGGACCGCGCCAGCGCGCTGTACGACCAACTCCTCGCCGGCTCGCCCTCCAACCCCCACCTGATCAAGGCCCTCCAGGCCGCGAACCTCTGGGAGTACGGCCACGAGCCGGAGGCCCGCGCCCTCATCTCGGGCATCCGCTCGGCCGCCCCCAAGGACCCGGCGCCCTGGGAGGTCATCGCCGAATCCCTGGAAACCCACGACGAGTTGCAGGCCTCGCTCGACTGCTTCACCGAGGCGGCGACCCTCCTCATCACCGAGGACGAACCCCTCACCCCCGCCACCACGGCCCTCCTGACGGGCCGCCACCGGGTCCGCCGCCTCCTCGGACTCCAGCACGACGACTGGGACATGGTCGCCGACACCCGCCACGTCGGTCCGATCCCCCTCGACGAACTCCACGACCCGAAGCGCATCTGGGCCCTGGGATCCGACGACCCGGCCGAGCTCCGCGCCGAAATCGCCCGCCTCCGCGCCGAGCTGGGCGACCGCCGCGCCGCCCTCTCCCGCCCCTTCCCGGTGGCGATCCTGCACTGGCCGGCCCGCGAACTCGCGGAGCTCCTCACCTCGTACCCCACCCTGGCCACGGAGTACGCCTCCCACGAGGCCCACCTGCGGGAGATCGAAACCTCTCTCCGCGCCCTGGCCGCCTCGGGCACCACGAACCTCGGCATCGTGACGGCCAGCGTCCCCTCGTACGAAGCCTTCGCGGCCTCGGAGAAGACCTCGCCGGCCTCCCCGTCCCTCCTGGCCGAGTACGCCACCACCCTGGCGGCCCGCGGCAAGGCCACCCCCTGGCCCCCGGCGCCGAACGCCCCCTGCTGGTGCACCTCGGGCAAGCCGTACAACGAGTGCCACGCGGCCACCCGCCCCTGAGCCGAGGCCGGTGCGATCATCGACGTCTCGGGGATCGACACCGGTCGGTCTCCCGGTGAGCGGCGGCGGGGCGGTCGACCCGCCCCGCCACCTCACGGGGAACGCGAGGGCGCCATGAACACGGGAACGACACGGCGGCTGCGTTCCCTGGACGTCTGCTCGGGCGCCGGCGGACTGGCCCTGGGCCTCGAACAGGCCGGCTTCGATCCCGTCCTCCTGCTCGACAACCGCGACGTCGCCTGCCGAACCCTGCGCGCCAACCGTCCCTCGTGGAAGGTCCTCGAAACGAACCTCCTCGACTTCGATCCGTGCGAGCACACCGAGACCTACGACGTGGACCTCCTGTCGGCGGGCCTGCCCCGGGTCAAGGCGAGCGCCGCCGTGGCCCGCCGCGACAGCGAGGCCGAACTCGAACTGCTCCGTGCCACGATGCTGTTGCTCTACGGCGTACAGCCCAGGGCGCTGCTCGTCGAGAACGTGCCGGACCTGGTGACGAAGCCGGCCTACGCGCCCCTCCGGTCCTTCGTCGCGGAGGAACTCGCGCACCTCGGCTATCGCCATGCGTGGTTCGTCGTGAACGCGGCGGATTTCGGTGTCCCGCAAATTCGGCGTCAGGGAATCCTGGTGGCCTTCAAGGGCGACGCACTCGATTCCTTCGTCGTACCCACTCCGACGACCCGTCCGCACAGGACGGTGGGCGAGGCCCTGCTGGAATCGATGTCCGCCGGCGGCTGGGCCGAGGCGCCCCGGTGGGCCGCGCAGGCCGACCAGCCGGCCCCCACCCTCGTCGGCGGCTCCTGGGAGCGCGGCGGCGCGGACCTGGGGCCCACGGGTTCCAAGCGGGCTTGGGCGCGCATGGGCATCGACGGGGCGACGGTGGCCGACTCCGTGCCGGGGCCCGACTTCCGCTGGGCTCCGGAGTCCGGTCGGACGGGCATGATGCCGCTGACCGTGGCCCAGGCCGCGATCCTCCAGGGGTTCCCTCCCTCGTGGCGGATCGAGGGCCGCAAGACCGCGATGTACCGGCAGGTGGGCCATGCCTCGCCGCCTCCGGTCGGGCGGGTGTTGGGCGCCGCCGTCGCGGCCGCGCTGCGGGCCTGACGAACGGGGACGGAGACGCGCTGGGCCTGTGGCTCGGTGACTACACTTGACCCCCATGACCAGAAAGCAGTCCCAGCCGTCTCAACCCGGGCAGATCCGCGTCATGGACCTGTTCGCGGGGGCTGGGGGCTTTTCCTCGGGATTCGGCCGTTACACCCCGACGGGGACGACGAGCCCGTTCACCTCGGTCGCCGCCGTCGAGTTCGACCGGGCCGCGGCGGCCACCTACGCCGCCAATTTCGGCGGTGCCCACGTCTTCGCCGGTGACATCGCGCGGTTCGACCCCACGCCCTTCAAGGGCCAGGTCGACGTGATCATGGGCGGCCCGCCCTGCCAGGGCTTCTCCGGGCTCGGCAGGGAGGATCCGACGGACCCCCGCAACGAGCTCTGGCAGGAGTACGTGCGGGTGGTGGCCAAGGTCCACCCCAAGGTCTTCGTCATCGAGAACGTCGACCGCTTCCTGAAGTCCCCCCAGTACGCGGAGCTGCTCTCCGCTTCCGCGACCCCGGGGCATCCGCTCCACGACTACACGGTCGTGCCCGCGGTGATGAACGCGGCCGACTACGGGGTCCCGCAGGCCCGGCGGCGCGTCATCGTCATCTGCACCCACAAGGACTTCGCCGAACCGTTGCGGCACCCCGAGCCGACGCACGACAAGAACGGCCACGAGTCCGACGAGGCGCAGGAGCAGGACGCCCTCTTCGGCTCCGTGCCCGGCCGTCGGCCCAAGCCCCGCTGGGTTCCGGTTTCGACGGTCTTCGACGTCTCCGCCAAGCGCCCGATCCTGGAGCGCATGCCCGATCCGCGCGACGCGGCGGATTCCGCCGGCGCCGTCCCCGGGCACTACCTCACGACGGATCTCCATTTCGGCCGGAACCCGGAGGATCTTTCCCGCGCCCGGTACATGGCGATTCCCGAGAACGGAAACCGGAACAACCTCCGCGGGGTCAGCTACCGCCTCGACCGGACGGGCCGCATTCGCCTTTCCACGGAAAAGGACTACGGCCGGCTGAAGGGGCAGGAGTTCTACCTCTCCACCGCGAGCTGGGACAGGCACAATTCCGGCTCCGGCGACGTCATGGGCCGCATGCGGAAGAACACGCCCTCGGTGACGATCCGTACGGAGTTCTACAAGCCCGAAAAGGGTCGCTACCTGCACCCGACGGAGCACCGCCCGATCACCCACTACGAGGCCGCGCTCATCCAGGGGTTCCCCGAGACGTTCAAGTGGTACGGGACCAAGATCGAAATCGCCCGTCAGATCGGGAACGCCGTGCCCGTCGGTCTCGGCAGGACGCTGGCGCAGTCCATCCACACCTTCCTGACCCGACACGGCTGACCCGACCCGGCCGGCACGACCCGGCCGGCACCACGCGGCACGACGCGGCACGGCCGACGCTCCGGAAGCGTGCGGCGCCGAGTGCGCTCTCACACGTCCGTGACGGGTCCGGCCTCGTGGACCTCGGGCCGTGCGCCGGGCCGACGCCCCTCGACAACGGCCAGCACGCGGACCGCCGCCTCGTCCGCCCGCTCGTGCTCCCAGACCCGCACGGCCAGCCAACCCGCCTCGGCCAGCCGGGCGTCCGTGTCCAGGTCCCGACGCCGATTGCCCTCGATCTTGGCGCGCCAGAACTCGGCGTTGTTCTTCGGCCACGTGGCGTGCACCGGGCAGCCGTGCCAGAAGCAGCCGTCCACGAAGACGGCCACGCGGGCGGGCCCGAACACGATGTCGGCCTCGCGCCGCACGCCCTTCACCGGCTTGCGGTGGATCCGGTAGCGGGCCCCCTTGGCGTGCAGTGCCTTGCGCAAGGCCACTTCGACGCCGGTGTCGCGGCTCTTCTGGCGACTCATTCGAGTGCGCACGGTGGCCGTCGTTGCCAGTTTCTCCACCCCACCATTGTGGACCGTCGGTCCACCGCACCCTTCAGTAGGGCAGCGGGAGCTGGTGGTGGCCGCGGGCCACGGCCGTGGGCGGGGTGGGGCGGGCGGCAGCCAGGGCCAGGAAGGCGCGGAGGGCCGCGAGGACCTCGGTCGGGGTGTCGCGGATCATCGACGGGGTGGCGCTGACCACCAGGATGCCGTGCGCCTCCAGGCGGAGGCGCCGGCGAAGGGTGGCGTGCCAGGAGTCGCGGGTGTAGTGGTACTCGGCCGAGTCGACCTCCAGGGCGACGCCCTCGTCGGGCCAGTAGGCGTCCGGAGTGGCCAGGAAGGTGCCGTCCGGGGTGTGGAGGCGGGCGTTCCACAGGGGGGTCGGGAGGTCCGTCCCCGTCAGGACGTCGCGCGCCTGGGCCTCGGCGAACGAGCGGACTCCGGCGAGGAGTTCCGCCGCGGCGGCGCGGACCGCGGGGCGGGTGAGCAGGCGGGCGGCCCGGAGTTCGGCGTGCAGGTCACGGGGGTGGCACCAGCCGGCCTGGACCACGTGGGCGAGGACCGAGCGGATGCGGTCGGGATGGTCGGCGCGGGAGGCGAAGTCGCTCGCCGCGCGGACGGGGCGGGTGCTGGGGACGCCCGAGACCGTGATGGTGCCGGGCCAGCGGGTGGTGGCGAGCGGGCGGACCCCGGCGGTGGCGGTGAGCCTGCGCGGGGCGCGGATCAGTACGTCCGCCGGATCGTACGGGGCCTCGCGGATGCCGAGCAGGGCGAGGGCGGCGCCCCCGGTGAGGGCGGCCGTGTCACCGGTCAGCGGGTCCGAGGCCGGCTCGGCGGCGTACAGGATGGCGGACAGGGCCCTTTGGCGCGGGTCCGGGGGGCCGGTCTGGAGGAGGTAGACCCGGGGCAGCAACCGCTGCCAGGGACCTCCCGGGCGGGTGCGGGAGGTGATCGTGCCGTCCGGGACACCGGCCTCGACCAGTTGCTGCCGGGTGGCCATGCCGAGCTGCCTGCGGGCCACCTTGGGGTGTTGTGAGGTGATCATGCCGCCGGTATGCCCTGTGCGCGAGACGGTGTACCCGACCCCCGACCCCCGACCCCCGACCCCAGGCCACCGACCCCAGGCCACCGGCCTATCGGTCCGGGTGGTCCGGCGACAGGAAGACGATCACCCCGGTCTCCGTGCCGGGGAGGGCCGCGACCTCGTGCCAGCCCAGGCGGCGGTACGTCGCCACGGTGTCGGTGGCGAGGCGGGAGGTCAGCAGCCAGGCCTTCCCGTCCGGGGCGTCGGCCGTCATCTCGGTGAGCAGGGCCCGTCCGGTGCCCCGGCCGCGCGCGTGGGGGCGGACCGCCAGCTCGTCGATCTCCAGCGCGCCGGTCAGGAGCCCGCGCACCCGGTCCGCGCCGAGTTGGGCCGCGACCTGCGGGTAGGCACGGCCCCGGGGGAAGACGGCAGGCGTGACCCAGGCCGTGGCGAAGCCGTCGATGCCGGCCTCCGACTGGGCGAGGGCGGCGCGGAACCCAGGGCGCCGGGTGTCGGTCTGGAGACGGCCGGCGAACTGGCGAATGGTTTCTTCATCCTCGTTCCACGGCGGGGCCGAGAAGACGTCGGCGTAGGTGTCGACCAGTTCGTCCACGAGGTCGAGGACGGCAGGTCCGTAGCAGATCACGATGTCCTGGCTCCTGATGTCGAGCGGTCGGGGCGAGCACGGATGGCGGGTTTCTCCCGTTTGGGTGGGAGAGCGAATTTATGCCGTCCGGGTTCCGAAGACACACACCGCACGGATCCGGCGAGTGTGCGACAAATCCCCTCCCCGCCCTCCGTGTCGGGGAACCCCGCGCCGGAGTTGAGAGGCCATGGACAGACTGATTCGGGCCGCCGGACGGTGCGCGCTCGCCTTCCTCCTCGTCCTCGGCATCGTGGCGCTGCTGCCGCGCTCGCTACGGGACTCGCTGCCGAACGCCGTGATCGGAGGGACCGTGCTGCTGCTCGCCGGAGTGTCGGGCGGACGCCGACTGGCCCGGCGGTCGCGTTAGCCTCACAGGAAAGCCCGTACGACAAGAAGACCAGAGGAGTTCGACATGGCACGGGTACCGAGTTCCGCGGTGGCGGCGGCAGGGCTGGTCGGCGGATACGCCGTCGCCCGGTGGACCAAGAAGCGGCCCCTGGGCGGCGTCGTGCTCGGCGCCGCCGGGGTCATGGCCGGCAGGGAATGGCACCGCAGGGGCGGCGTCCCCGCGGCGGCGGGACTCGGAGCGCTCTACGTGGCGGGCTTCGCGGGCTCGCACCCGCTCGCCAAGAAGGTCGGCGCCTGGCCGGCCGTCTTCGGGGTCGCGGGGGTCGTCGCCGCCGCCTCCTGGGCCGTCGCCGACCGCGGCTGAGCCCCGTCCTGGGGCCTGTCGTCAAACTCCTGCGTCGCCCGGAGGGCGGACGGGAGTTCGACGACAGGCCCTAGGCCCCCAGGGCGCGGGACGCCGTGTAGATCAGGAGGCCCGCCAGGGCGCCGACCACCGTGCCGTTGATGCGGATGAACTGCAGGTCGCGACCGATGTGGGCCTCGATCTTGCGGGAGGTGTGCTCGGCGTCCCAGGCCGCGACCGTGTCCGTGATCAGCGAGGTGATCTCGGTCCGGTACGTGGTGACCACGTAGACGACCGCCCCCTCGATCCAGCCCTCCACCTTCGACTGGAGGCGGCCGTCGGTCGCCAGGCGGGCGCCGAGGGAGATCAGGGACGAGCGGACGCGCAGGCGCAGTTCGCTGCGCTCGTCCTCCGCCGCCGAGATGATCATCGTACGGATGGCGGTCCAGGCGGAGGTGATGACGTCCTGGACCTCGTCGCGGGCGAGCAGCTCGGACTTCAGGCGCTCCACGCGCACGCGGGTCTCCGTGTCCGACTGGAGGTCGGCCGCGAAGTCCGTCAGGAAGCGGTCCACCGCCCCGCGCGCCGGGTGCTGCGGCATGTCCCGCATCTCGGTGACGAAGCGGAGCAGCTCCTTGTACACCCGATCGCCCACCTTGCGGTCCACGAACCGCGGGGTCCAGCCGGGGGCACCGCCCTGGACGGCGTCCGTGATCGAACCCTCGTGCGTGACGAGCCAGTCGTGGGCCTTGGCGCAGATCAGGTCGACGGCGCGGCGGTGGCCGCCCTGAGCGACGACCTTCTCCAGGGTCTTGCCGATGCCCGGGGCGATCTCGGCGGTCTCCGCCCGGCGGGTGACGGCCTCGCCGACGATGGCCTGGACGTCGGAGTCCCGCAGTACGGTCAGCGCTCCGCGCAGGGCCGTGGCGAGCTCCGCGGTGACGCGGTCCGCGTGCGCGGGCTCGGCCAGCCAGGCACCGAGGCGGCCGCCGATGCCGAGGGCACGGAGGCGGGCCCGGACCACGTCGGAGGAGAGGAAGTTCTCGCCGACGAACTCCCCGAGGGAGACCCCGAGCTGGTCCTTCTTGGTCGGGATGATCGCGGTGTGCGGGATGGGCAGGCCGAGCGGGTGCCGGAAGAGGGCCGTGACGGCGAACCAGTCCGCGAGCGCGCCGACCATGCCGGCCTCGGCGGCGGCGGCCACGTAGCCGGCCCAGGCGCCCGCGCCCCAGGCGTGCGTGGCGACCTTGGCCAGTACGTAGACCAACGCGACCAGCATCAGCAGGCCGGTCGCGGTGGCCTTCATCCGGCGGACACCGCGGCGGCGCTCCTCGTCGGCGGCGCTGAAGACGAAACCGGCGGCGCCGGCCTTGTCTCCCGGGCCGGTGCCGTCGCCTCCGGCGGTGGTGCGGTTCGTCACGTGCTCCTGCCTTCCCCCGGGGGCGCCGGTTTTGTCTGCATAGCATCCGACTCCCGGGAGGCCCGGGGAGTTCCCGCCACGCCCTTTCGCTCCCGCAGGGGGGCCGGGTTCGCTCAAAGACTCGGGGCTCCGCCCCGGACCCCGCGCCTCAAACGCCGGGGAGGCTGGATTCTCCCCGGGAGGGCACCACCCAGCCCCGCCCGGCGTTTGAGGCGCGGGGGCGCGGGGGCGCGGGCGCGGAGCCCCCGGAGCGGCGCCGCACCCGATAGGGCCCGGTTACAGCTCCTTGCGGAGCGACGGGCCCTCGCCCTTCAGCCGCTTCGGCGCCTTCGGCGCCTTCGGCTGCTTGACCCTGACGTCCACCCCGCCCCAGAACGCGAAGCCCGTCACTATCACCCGCGGCGCGTCCGGGTCCGCCCGCTCGCCGCTGAGGCGCTGGTCGAAGCCGCCCATGATGCCGATGCCCCGTACGTCCACGGCCACGCCCGGCGGCACGATCACCTGGATGCCGCCCATGATCGCGACGCAGTTGATCACGACCTCCCGCTGCGCGAAGTCCGCCTCGCGCAGGTCCAGCTCCCCGCCACCCCAGAACGCCACCGCGTCGAAGCGGGCCGGCACCGTCCACCGGCCCTTGCGCTGGAAGCCCGACATGATCGCCACGGCCGTCGAGGAGGTGCCGCCACCCCCGATGCGGGCCGGCCACGCCGTACCGGAGCCCGCGGCCGGGACCGGCGGCTGCGGGGCCGTCGCGCCCACCGCCGGCAAGTCGCGCGTCAGCGGCTCCAGTTCCGCGTACGTACGCGACTTGTACGCCGCCTCCAGCCGCTCCTCGAACTCCTCCATGTCGAGCCGGCCCTCGGCAAGGCCGTCCCTCAGGCGCTCCACCACCCGTTCGCGGTCCGCATCGGACGCCCTCAGCTCCGGCAACGGCACCTGCGCCCGCTCGTCGTCACTCATGCGCACCAGACTATGCAGGGATCGACGCCAGTTGTACGGGGTGGACCCGGAGTTGTACCCGGAGGCCGACCCCGGGATTCCCCCTATGCGCGCCCCGGGGGGACCTCATCCCCGCCCCGCGTACATCCGCGCGATCACGTCCTCGATGTCCGGCTCCCGCACCGACAGGTCCACCAGCGGGTACTGAGCCGCCACCGCCGCCACCAGCGGCGCCGCCGAGGCCCCCGCCGGGAACGCCAGCCACTGGCGCGGACCCTCCACCTTCACCACCCGCGCTCCCGCCACCTCGATCGGCGCGAACTCCCGCTCCAGGTCGACCACCAGGGTCCGCTCGGCCTCGGCCACCGAGCCCGCCGCGTGCAGCCCGCCCAGCGGGCCGTCGTACATCAGGCGCCCGTGGTCGATCACCATCACCCGCTCGCACAACTGCTCGATGTCCTGGAGGTCGTGCGTGGTGAGCAGCACCGTCGTCCCCTGCTCCTCGTTCAACTGCCGCAGGAAGCCCCGCACCTTCGCCTTGCTCACCACGTCCAGGCCGATCGTCGGCTCGTCCAGGTACAACACGTCCGGATCGTGCAGCAGCGCCGCCGCGATGTCCCCCCGCATCCGCTGCCCCAACGACAGCTGCCGCACCGGCACGTCCAGCAGCTCCGCCAGGTCCAGCCGCTCCACGCAGCGCTCCAGGTTCGACCGGAACCGCGCCTCCGGGATCCGGTACATCCGCCGCATCAGCCCGTACGAGTCCCTCAGCGGCAGGTCCCACCACAGCGTGGTCCGCTGCCCGAACACCACCCCGATCCGGTGCGCCAGCCGCATCCGCTCCCGCGCCGGATCGATGCCCGCGACGCGCAGCCGGCCACCGCTCGGCGTCAGGATCCCCGTCAGCATCTTGATCGTCGTCGACTTCCCGGCGCCGTTCGGCCCGATGTAGCCGACCACCTCACCGCGGGCCACCTCGAAGCTGATCCCGTCCACCGCCCTGACCTGGCGTTTCTCCCGGCGCAGCGGGCCCACCCGACGCCGTACGTCAAAGACCTTCTCCACGCCGTCCAGTGAGATCAGCGCGTCTTCCGCATCCCGCACAGCTAGCTCCCCGTACTCCGGTACGAACGGACACCCGCACGCCACGCCAGCGACGCGGGCAGAAACACCACGAAGGCCACCAGCGGGCTCAGGTACGCGACCCACCCCGGCAGCCCCAACGGATCGGGCCGCCCCAGCACGTACAGCGCCGGCAGCCAGTTGACGAAGGCCAACGGCACGATGAAGGTCACCGCGCGCAGCAGGTCCTTCGCGAACACCGTCGGCGGGTACTGCAACATCGTGTTCCCGCCGTACGTGAAGGAGTTCTGCACCTCCGCCGCGTCCCCCGCCAGGAACTGGAACGCCGCCCCCGCCACCATCACCGCACCGAAGATCCCCGCCCCCGACACGATCATCACCGGCACCAGCAGCACCTTGCCCACGGTCCACTCCAGCCCCGCGGACAGCTCCCAGAGCGCCCAGCCCAGCACCCCCAGCCCCTGCGCCACCCGCCCCAACCTGCGCAGCGCGAACCGGTCCGCCGCCACCTGCGCGAGCACCGGAACCGGACGCACCAGCATCGTGTCCAGCGAACCGTCCCGGATCCGGACCCCGATCCGGTCCGTATTGCCGATCAACAGGTCCGCCAGGCCCAGGGAGGCCGAGGCCGTCCCGTACAGCAGCGCGATCTCGGGCAACGTGAAGCCGCCCAGCACGTCCACGTGGGAGAACATGATGTAGATCGCGACGAAGTCGAGGAGGGTGATCGCCCCGTTCCCGAAGACCGACAGGAGGAACGACGTCCGGTACGTCATCGTCGACCGGATCCACATCCGCACGATCAACCCGTAGCCCCGCACCCCCTCCACCGCCCGACTGCGCCGCCGCGGCTCCTCACGCGGCGACACCGTCGAAGCCCGCCCCGAGCCCGGCTCCGGATCACGCTCCGGACCCCGCTCCACCAGCGCCGTCTCAGCCACCCTGCACCACCACCTTGCGCGTCGCCGCCGACTGCAACACCCGGCCCACGCTCAGCAGTACGAGCGCCCACCCGGCCTGGAACCCGAGCTCCCGCGCCACACCCCCGGCCCCGGCCCCGGCGTGCGTACCCATCAGCACGTCGATCGGCACCTGCAGGATCGCCGACCACGGCAGCGCCCGTACGAACTCGCCGAAACCACCCGGGAAAACGGTCAGCGGCAGCAGCATCCCCGAGAAGAAGATCGAGACCACCGTGGCCACCAGGTTGATCCCCGACCCGTCCATCAGCCAGAACGCCATCAGCCCCAGCAGGTAGCGCACCGCGAAACTCACCACCAGCCCGAGCCCGACCGACACCAGGAACAGCACCCAGCGCACCGGATCGGCCGGCAGCGCCAGCGTGAAGACCAGCGAACCCGCCAGCAGCGGCAGCAGCCCGCGCCCCACCAGCTGGAACCCCGCCCGGCCCATGTCCGAGGCCAGCCACCACATCTGGAGGTCCGCCGGCCGGTACAGGTCGACCGCGATGTCGCCCGTACGGACACGCTCCTGGATCTCCTCCTGGAAGCCGCCGCCCAACATCGCCGCGGCGGCGAGCAGCGACTGGCTCAACCACACGAAGGTCAGGGCCTGCGCCTGGTCGTACCCCCCGAGCCCGGGGCGCTCGTCCCACAGCGCGATGTACGTGTACGCGACGATGAAACCGAACACGGTGTTGGTGAACACACCGGCCGCCGTCGCCGTCCCGTACGTGGCGTAGCGCCGGAACCCGCCCGCGGCCACCGCCAGGTAGAGGCCCACTCGCTGACGCACCGTATCCCTCCCATTTCCACGTCGTTCCTACGTCGGCCAAAGCGCGCGAGCTTAGTGCGGAGGGGCGATCCACGCGACCGATTTACGCCCGTCCGGAGCGGAATCACCGGCCATCGGGTAGACACAATGAGGTACAGAAGTGGATATTTCGAACGGCTTCGAGGAGTCCCTGGAGATGAGCGACCAGTCACCACCCCCGGGCTGGACCCCTCGCGACCCGGACTCCCCCGACGAACAGCGGCAGCAGCCACGGGCCCGGCGCAGCGGCAAGCCGCCCGAGCCCGGAAGGAAGCCCCGCCGCCGACGCACCGGTTGGCGACGCCTCGTCCCCACCTGGCGCATGGTCCTGGGCGGCGTGCTCGTCCTCGCCCTGCTGCTCGGCGGCGCCCTCGTCGCCGGCTACCTGCTGGTCCACATCCCGCCGGCCAACTCCGCCGCCACCGCCCAGTCCAACGTGTACCTCTACTCCGACGGCTCCCAGCTCGCCCGGGACGGCGAGGTCAACCGCGTCAACGTCCCGCTCTCCCAGATCCCCCGCACCGTCCAGGAAGCCGTACTCGCCGCCGAGGACCGGGACTTCTACTCCGAGCGGGCGGTGGACCCCAAGGCGATGCTCCGCGCCGCCTGGAACACGGCCACCGGCAAGGGCACCCAATCCGGCTCCACCATCACCCAGCAGTACGTCAAGAACTACTACCTGGGCCAGGAACAGACCATCAAACGCAAGGTCAAGGAGTTCTTCATCGCGATCAAACTCGGTCGCGAGAAGTCGAAGGACTACATCCTGGAGGGCTACCTCAACACCAGCTACTTCGGCCGCAACGCCTACGGCATCCAGGCCGCCGCCCAGGCCTACTACGGCAAGGACGTCGGCAAACTCAGCACCGCCGAGGGCGCGTACCTCGCCACCCTCCTCAACTCCCCCAGCGCCTTCGACGTCGTCTCCCACCCCCAGAGCCGCGACCGCGCCCTCGCCCGCTGGAACTACGTACTCGACGGCATGGTCAAGAAGGACTGGATGCCGGCCGCCGAACGCGCCGCCACCCGCTTCCCCGAACCGGGCAAGGTCCGCCCCGCCGCCGGACTCTCCGGGCAGCGCGGCTACCTCGTCGAAGCCATCAAGGACTACATCACCGACAACAAGATCCTCGACGAGAAGACCCTCGCCGAGGGCGGCTACCGCATCACCACCACCATCGACAAGCGCCGCCAGAACGCCTTCGTGGACGCCGTCGACACCCAGGTCATCAGCAAGCTCGAACCGGAAACCCGCAAGGCCGACCGCTACGTGCGCGCCGGAGGCGTCTCCATCGACCCCGCCAACGGCAAGGTCGTCGCGATGTACGGGGGCATCGACTACACCAAGCAGTTCGTGAACAACGCGACCCGCCACGACTACCAGGTCGCCTCCACCTTCAAGCCGTTCGTCTTCGCGGCCGCCGTCGAGAACGACTCCCGCACCCAGGACGGCCGCCGCATCACCCCGTACACGATCTACAACGGCGACAACAAGCGCCGCGTCGTCGGCAGCCGCGTCCCCTACGCCCCCGAGAACGAGGGCCAGATCTCCTACGGGAACATCACCGTCAACACCGCCACCGACCTCTCCGTCAACACCGTCTTCGCCCAGATGGTCGTCGACGTCGGCACCGTGAAGGTCAAGAAGACCACCGTCGACCTGGGCATCCCCGAGGACACCCCGAACTTCGTCCTGGGCCCGGCCATGGCTCTCGGCACCCTCCAGGCCAGCGTCCTCGACATGACCCAGGCGTACGCGACCCTCGCGGACCACGGCCGGCGCACCCCGTACACCTTCCTGGAGAAGATCACCAAGGAGGACGACACCATCGGCCTCCCCGAGCGCCCCCGCACCCAGGCCGTCAGCCGCGAGTCCGCCGACACCACCACGTCCATGCTGGTCAGCGTCGTCGACAACGGCACCGGCACCGCGGCCCTCGCCGCCGGCCACCCGGCCGCCGGCAAGACCGGCACCGCCGAACTGGACCGCTCGGCCTGGTTCGCCGCCTACACCCCGAACCTGGTCACGGTGGTCGCGATGATGGGCCAGGACCCCGACACCGGAACCCTCGAATCCCTGTACGGCGCCCTCGGAGAACCCCGTATCGGCGGAGGCGGCTACCCGGCCCGCATCTGGGCCGCCTACACGAAGACGGCCCTGGAGGGCACCGAGCCCGAGGACTTCGACCTCGAACTCCAGCCGGGCGCGGTCCCGCCCCCGCCCTCGCCCAGCTTCGAGCCGACCACCCCGGAGGAAACCCCCGAGGAGCCCTTCCCGAGCCGCCCCGGCCGCCCGAACCGCCCCACGCCCCCGAACGGCACGAACGGCCAGAACCAGGGCGGGCAGAACAACGGCGGCCAGAACCAGGGAGGCCAGAACAACGGCGGTCAGAACAACGGCGGGCAGGACAACGGGGGCCAGACCCAGGGCGGCCAGACGCAAGGCGGCCAGAACAACGGCGGCACCAGCACGGGCACCCAGGGCGGCGCCACACAGGGCACCAACGCCGGCACGGACGCGGGAACGGGGGCGGGGGCGGGGGCGGCGGCCCGCCGCCCCCCGCCGTCCGCGTTCCTGGAGTAACCGGCCCCTCTAGTGCCCGGAGGTGGCCTTCAGCCCCACCACGGCCACCAGCAGCAGACTGATGAAGAAGATCCGCGCGGCGGTGACGGGCTCACCCAGCACCGCCATGCCGAGCACGGCCGCACCGGCGGCACCGATGCCCACCCACACCCCGTACGCGGTACCGATGGGCAGGGTCTTCGCGGCGTACGACAGCAGCACCATGCTGGCGACGATCCCGGCACCCGTGAACACACTGGGCCACAGCCGGGTGAAACCTTCGGTGAACTTCATGCCGATCGACCAGCCCACCTCGAGCAGACCGGCGACGAGAAGAAGAACCCATGCCATGACGGCACCTCCGGGACGACGAGAAATCGAGCGGTACGGGTGCGTCGTCTTGTCCTTGACCCGGTACGGCGCGTCTCGTCGGGGTTCTCCTCCACCGTAGCAAAGGGACACGAAAGGGGCCGGTGATCCCGATCACCGGCCCCTTTTTCCGCTCTTGAAGATCTACAGGTACAGCCCGGTGGAGTCCGTCGACCCCTCCAGCCGCTCCGCGGCCACCGCGTGCAGGTCCCGCTCGCGCATCAGTACGTACGTCGCTCCCCGCACCTCGACCTCGGCCCGGTCCTCCGGGTCGTACAGCACCCGGTCGCCCGGCTCGACGGACCGTACGTTCTGCCCGACCGCGACCACCTCGGCCCAGGCCAGCCGCTTGCCGACCGCGGCCGTCGCCGGAATCAGGATCCCGCCGCCGGAGCGGCGCTCGCCCTCCGGCAGGTCGGACTTCACGAGCACGCGGTCGTGGAGCATGCGGATGGGCAGCTTGTCGTGGGTGGTGTTCTCGCTCACGCCTCGAACTTACCTGCCCGCGCCCGACCTGTACTGCGGAGGGTCATCCCCGCTTGCGGCGCGCCGACACCACGATCAGCCCGATCAGACCCGCGGCGACCAGCGCGACCGGCACGATCCGGTCGACGCGCGGAGCGCCGTTCTCGTCGCGCAGCCCGGCCTGCACGTCGCTCACGCACCGGTTCACGGCGGCGAAGGCCCGCCCGGCCGTGTGGTCGACGGTCGAGGCGACCCTGGCCTTCGCGTCCCCGATGATCGTGCTCGGGTGCATCCGCACACCGATCTCGTCGAGCGTCTCGGCGAGCTGCTCGCGGCGGCGGACGATGTCCGCCTCGATCTGTGCGGGGGTCCTGGCTTCCGGCACCGCGCTGCCTCCGTCGTCGTTTCGTCGTCGTGTCCCGCATGGGGCGTAGTGCCCCATGGACTCATCGTCAGCTTAGTCTCGTTGCACAACGATGCTGGTGCCCTCCCGAGGAGACTCTTGACATGAGCGAGCGACTGCAGCCGGGCGACACCGCCCCGGCCTTCACCCTGCCCGACGCGGACGGCAACGAGGTCTCGCTCGCCGACCACAAGGGCCGCAAGGTGATCGTGTACTTCTACCCGGCGGCCCTGACCCCGGGCTGCACGAAGCAGGCCTGCGACTTCACCGACAACCTGGACGTCCTGGCCACGGCCGGCTACGACGTGATCGGCGTGTCCCCGGACAAGCCGGAGAAGCTGGCGAAGTTCCGGGAGCAGGAACACCTGAAGGTCACGCTGGTCGGCGACCCGGAAAAGGCCGTGCTGGAGGCCTACGGCGCGTTCGGGGAGAAGAAGCTGTACGGCAAGACGGTGACGGGCGTCATCCGCTCGACGGTGGTCGTGGACGAGGAGGGCAAGGTGGAACACGCCTTCTACAACGTCAAGGCCACGGGCCACGTAGCCAAGATCATCAAGGACCTGGGCATCTGACCCCCCAGCCTCCACCGGCCCGGCCCGCACCCCCCTCGGGGTGCGGGCCGCCGCGCTTATCGGACGAAATTCCGCGTGACCGTCCGACTATCGGTTCGTTACTCCATACGAGGGTCGCGCGCGCGGCCGAATGCGATGGGGGCGGATCATGATCGACCCGTACGACCGGGGCACGCCGGCCATGGCGGTCGCCGCAGCGACGGGGTGGGCCGACCTGATGCGGCGGCTCGGCCTCAAGGAGAGCGGCGGCAGGCGCCGCGTACTGCAGGACAAGGTCGCTTCACATGGGATCGACTGCAGTCATTTCAAGAAGCACAGTCCGTGGCACAAGTACTCGGACGCAGCCATAGCCGTCGCTGCGACATCCTCGACCACCCTGCGCGAGGTGGCCCTCAAGCTCGACGCAACGCCGGCCACAGGCACGCTGTCGCACCTTGCCCGCCGGATCACGGCGGCAGGCATCGACATCAGCCACTTCCCCGGCATGCGCCGGACCGGCATGGAAACACCGTTCACCACAGAAGAACTCGCCCTTGCGGCGGCCTCGGCCACCAGCATCCGCAGCACGGCCCGCGCCCTGGGCATGCCGGACGACGGCCGCTCACGCGCCGCGCTCGGGAGGATGCTGCGCGAGCGCGGCATCAACACCGCCCACTTCCGGAACTCGCGAATGACCATCCCCGAGGAAGCCGTGCGCGCAGCGATCCCGGCAGCGACGAGCCATGCCGACCTCATGCGCGCCCTCGACCTCCCCGTCAACGACGTGAACCACCGTCGCCTCCGGCGGCGCATCGCTCAGCTCGGACTCGATGTCAGCCACTTCAAGCGGCGCACATGGGCGACCACGAACACCGCCCCCTCCCGGACCGGTGTGGCCGACACTCTCGTCAAACTTCCCGAAGGAGCACCCCGAACCAACCGCACCCGACTGCATCGCGCGCTGCAGGAGATCGGCATCCCATACGCATGCGGAAGCTGCGGTAACACCGGGGAATGGTTGGGGCGCCCGATCACGCTCCAGATCGACCACATCAACGGCGACTGGCGCGACAACCGCCGGGAGAACCTCCGCTACCTGTGCCCCAACTGTCACTCCCTGACGGACACGTGGTGCCGGAATCGTCGCCCCAAGCCTGCCGCCCACCCCCGCGGCCCCGTAGACTGAAGCCAACCCAGTCGGGCGCAATGTCCGAATTGGGCCAGATGTCGCGGTTGTGGTGGAATTGGCAGTCACGTTTGGTTTAGGTCCAAATGGGTTAATACCCGTGGGGGTTCGAGTCCCCCCAACCGCACCTCACACCGAAGGCCCCGTACGCAGATCTTGCGTACGGGGCCTTCGGCGCATTGGCGGGGTGTCAGCCCAACAGCGCCCGCACGAACGGCACCAGCGCCCTGAACGCCTGCCCCCGGTGGGAGATCGCGTTCTTCTCCTCCGCCGTCAGCTCCGCGCACGTCCGCGACTCGCCCAGCGGCTGGAGGATCGGGTCGTAGCCGAAGCCGCCCGTGCCGGCCGGGGTGTGGCGGAGGGTGCCCAGGAGGCGGCCTTCGACCACGCGTTCCGTGCCGTCCGGGAGGGCGAGGGCCGCCGCGCAGGCGAAGTGGGCGCCGCGGTGTTCGTCGGCGATGTCGCCGAGCTGGGCGAGGAGGAGGTCGAGGTTGGCCTTGTCGTCGCCGTGCCGGCCCGCCCAGCGGGCGGAGAGGATGCCCGGAGCGCCGTTCAGGACGTCCACGCACAGGCCGGAGTCGTCGGCGATCGCCGGGAGGCCGGTGGC
Organism: Streptomyces sp. NPDC001717; assembly: GCF_042892775.1. Classification (NCBI taxonomy): domain Bacteria; kingdom Bacillati; phylum Actinomycetota; class Actinomycetes; order Kitasatosporales; family Streptomycetaceae; genus Streptomyces; species Streptomyces sp. NPDC001717. The sequence continues at coordinate 227,581 of NZ_JBIAUK010000006.1, forward strand.
CTGGGCCAGGGCGTGGGCCTTGAGGAGGGCGTTCTCGGCGAAGGTGATGCCGGTTTCCTTGACGTCCGGGATCTCCGGGTACGCGTCCGCGCCGACCAGCTCGTGCGGCAGGCCGGCGTCGGACAGGATGGCGTGCAGTTCGGTGACCTTGCCCGCGTTGCGGGTGGCCAGGATCAGGCGCGAAGGCGTGGAGGTCATGCCCGCCATTATTCCGGGCGGCCCGTGGCGCCTTCCTCGGCGTCAGCCCGGGGTGCAGACCTTCGAGAGTTCGGAGGCCGCGTCGGCGACCGGCGTGATGTCCGGGGTCGCGTTGCCCTGCTCGATGGCGGTGCGGACGTTCTTGACGGCCGTGTTCATCGAGTTGATGGCCTTGCTCAGGTCGGCGTTGTCCGTCTGGTCGCCGATCTTCTTCAGGTTCGTCTCGATCTGGTTCAGCGCGTTCTGGGCGTCCTGCGGGCTGTTGCCCGCGTTGGAGACGGCCTGCTGGAGGTCGTTCGCGCCGTCCGTGATGGCGACCGCGGTGTTCGCGCAGTCCATCGCCGTGGAGATCGCGTCACAGGAGGTGAGGGCGGGGATGGTGAGGGCTGCTGCCAGCGTCACGGCGGCTATGCGGTGCTTGCGGAGCTTGCGGAGCTTCATTGTTTCCGGTCCCCCCAGGGGTGTGGATACGTGGACGGGCGCCCGGCTTCGACACCGTGCGCCCGTACCCTGCCAGACGCCGGTGCGGGCGCCTACAGTTCCGGCCCCTACAGGTCCGGCTCCAGCGCGCTCAGCTGGAGGGCCTGGAGGTCCGCGCAGCCGCCGGCGGCCAGGTCCAGGAGGGCGTTGAGTTCCTTGCGGTCGAAGGGCTCGCCCTCGGCCGTGCCCTGGACCTCGACGAAGCGGCCGTCGCCGGTGCAGACCACGTTCATGTCGGTCTCGGCGCGCACGTCCTCCTCGTAGCAGAGGTCGAGGAGGGGAACGCCGTCGACGATGCCGACGCTGACGGCGGCGACGGTGTCGGTGAGCGGCTTGCGGCCGGCCTTGACGAGCTTCTTCTTCTGGCCCCAGGCGATGGCGTCGGCGAGGGCGACGTAGGCGCCGGTGATGGCGGCGGTGCGGGTGCCGCCGTCGGCCTGGAGGACGTCGCAGTCCAGGACGATGGTGTTCTCGCCGAGGGCCTTGTAGTCGATGACGGCGCGCAGCGAGCGGCCGATGAGGCGGGAGATCTCGTGGGTGCGGCCGCCGATCTTGCCGCGTACGGATTCGCGGTCGCCGCGGGTGTTGGTGGAGCGGGGCAGCATCGAGTACTCGGAGGTGACCCAGCCTTCGCCGCTGCCCTTGCGCCAGCGCGGGACGCCTTCGGTGAAGGAGGCGGTGCAGAAGACCTTGGTGTCTCCGAAGGAGATGAGGACGGAGCCCTCGGCGTGCTTGCTCCATCCGCGTTCGATGGTGACCGGGCGGAGCTGTTCGGGCGTACGGCCGTCGATGCGAGACATGGCGTTGAGCCTAGTCGCTGCGGGGGAACGGCGAAGACCCCGTTGGGGTGCGGGCGGCATCCGTACGGGGTCTTCGGGGGAACTTCGGAGGGGCTTCAGTGCGCCCGGCTCACGGCACGGGTCACATCATGTCTTCGATGTCCGCGGCGATCGGGTCGGCGTCGGTGCCGATGACGACCTGGATGGCGGTGCCCATCTTCACGACGCCGTGGGCGCCGGCGGCCTTGAGGGCGGCTTCGTCGACGAGGTCGGGGTTGACGACCTCGGTGCGCAGGCGCGTGATGCAGCCTTCGACCTCTTCGATGTTCTCGATACCGCCGAGCCCGGCGACGATCTTCTCAGCCTTGGTGGCCATGTGTTTCTCCCTGAGTCGTACGAAGAACGAGTCTCGGCGGCACCGATGCGGTCCGTTTCGTCACCGTAACGCACGGTTGGCCCATCTTCGCGAGCGCGCGTCCACTGCCTGACGAATCATGACGATCAGCAGCAGCAACCTGCCCACAACTGGTCTACACCAGTGTGCCGCACGTGCCGCGACAGCCAAAACGGGCCGGTCAGGGAGGACGCGGATGAGCGCGAGCAGCGCCGCAGGAGCGCCACAGGCGAAGCCGGAGACGAAGTGGTGGAACGGGCTGTTCCAGGGGCTGCAGAAGATGGGGCGGAGCCTCCAGCTCCCGATCGCCGTGCTGCCCGCGGCGGGCATCCTCAACCGGCTGGGGCAGCCGGACGTCTTCGGTTCCAAGGGGCTGGGCTGGGACGACATCGCCAAGATCATGGCCGGTGCGGGCGGCGCCCTGCTCGACCCGGACCTCGGCCTCCCCCTCCTCTTCTGCATCGGCGTCGCGATCGGCATGGCCAAGAAGGCGGACGGTTCGACCGCGTTGGCGGCGGTGACCGGCTTCCTCGTCTACCGCGGGGTGCTGCACGCGTTCCAGAAGCCCTGCCCGACGGGGACCAAGGACATCGGCGGCGGCTGCCTGGGGGCGAACGACACGTTCGTCGCGTACACGTACCAGAACCCGGGGGTCTTCGGCGGCATCATCATGGGCCTGCTCGCGGCCTGGTTCTGGCAGCGGTACCACCGGGTGAAGCTGGTGGACTGGCTCGGCTTCTTCAACGGCCGGCGGCTCGTCCCGATCATCATGTCCTTCGTGGCGATCGGCTTCGCCGTGATCTGCCTGTGGGTCTGGCCGCCGGTCGGTGACGCGCTGGAGAGCTTCTCGGACTGGCTGGTGGGCCTCGACTACTGGGGTGCGGGCATCTTCGGCGTCGCGAACCGCGCGCTGCTGGTGATCGGTCTGCACCAGTTCCTGAACGTGCCGGTGTGGTTCCAGTTCGGCAGCTACACCACGCCGGAGGGGAAGACCGTGCACGGCGACATCAACATGTTCCTGAACGGCGACCCGAATGCGGGCATGTTCCTCTCGGGCTTCTTCCCGATCATGATGTTCGCCCTCCCGGCGGCGGCCCTCGCGATCGCGCACTGCGCGAAGCCGCTGCGGCGCAAGGAGATCGGCGGTCTGATGCTGTCGGTGGGCCTGACCTCGTTCGTCACGGGCATCACGGAGCCGCTGGAGTACTCGTTCCTGTTCGTGGCGCCGGCGCTGTACGCGATCCACGCGCTGCTGACGGGTGTGTCGATGGCGGTGACGTGGGCGCTGGGCGTGCACGACGGGTTCAGCTTCTCGGCGGGCCTGATCGACTACGTCATCAACTGGGGGTTGGCGACGAAGCCGTGGCTGATCATCCCGATCGGCCTGTGCTTCGCGGTCGTCTACTACGCGATCTTCCGTTTCGCGATCACGAAGTTCGACATTCCGACGCCGGGTCGGGAGTCGGACGAGGAGATCGCGGCGATGCAGGCGGACAACACCAAGGCGTAGTCGCCTTGCCGTGGTGAGCGGGCCCTTCGGCCCGCGTTGGAGGCCCTCGGACCATCGGTTCCGGGGGCCTTCGTCATGTCCGGAGGACCGGCCGGCCGGGCGTGGGGCGACGACACGCCGAGTGTGGTGTAGACCACAGGAAATCGAAGGTTCCTTATCTATCCCTCACCGTGCTACAACTGGTCTACACCACGGATTGGTGTAGACCACGCGGGCCGGAGACCGGCCCCGGGACCACCTTTCAAAGACGTCGCCATCCCCCTTCTTTGCCCCGGGCGACGCCTTGCCCAATGGAGGAAGCACATGTCCACAGCGACGGCTGCGGAAAAGAAGAAGGGCGCTGGCGTGATGGCCGTCATGCAGCGCATCGGCCGGAGCCTCATGCTCCCCGTTGCCGTGCTGCCTGCCGGCGCGCTCCTGCTCCGCCTGGGCGCGGACGACATGCTCGGGAAGGACACCTTCCCGACGTTCGTCAACAAGATCGCCGGCTACATGGCCGCCGGTGGCGGCGCGATCCTCGACAACATGGCGCTGCTGTTCGCCGTCGGCATCGCGATCGGCTTCGCGAAGAAGTCGGACGGCTCCACCGCCTTGGCCGCCGTCACCGGTTACCTGGTCTTCCAGAAGGTGCTCGCCACCTTCACCGACAGCAACCTGCCGAAGGTCGCGAAGGTCGTCGCCGGCAAGATCGTCGAGGTGGACGCCCCGGTCAACGCCGGTGTGCTCGGCGGCGTCGTGATGGGCATCATCACCGCCCTGCTGTACCAGAAGTTCTACCGGACCAAGCTGCCGGACTGGGCGGGCTTCTTCGGCGGCCGCCGCCTGGTCCCGATCCTCTCCGCCTTCGCGGGTCTGGTCACCGGTATCGTCTTCGGTCTCATCTGGCCGGTCCTCGGCTCCGCCCTGCACGGCTTCGGCACCTGGCTGACCGGCTCGGGCGCGGTCGGCGCGGGTCTCTTCGGCGTCGCCAACCGTGCGCTGATCCCGATCGGCATGCACCACCTCCTGAACTCCTTCCCGTGGTTCCAGGCCGGCTCCTTCGACACCCCGACCGGTGCCGTCCACGGTGACATCGGCCGCTTCCTCGCGGGTGACCCGACCGCCGGACAGTTCATGACCGGCTTCTTCCCGATCATGATGTTCGCCCTCCCGGCGGCCTGCCTCGCGATCGTCCACTGCGCCCGCCCCGAGCGCCGCAAGGTCGTCGGCGGCATGATGTTCTCCCTCGCGCTCACCGCCTTCGTGACCGGTGTGACCGAGCCGATCGAGTTCACCTTCATGTTCATCGCCCCGGTGCTCTACGCGATCCACGCGGTCCTCACCGGTGTCTCCATGGCGCTGACCTGGGCCCTCGGCATGCGCGACGGATTCGGCTTCTCCGCCGGTGCGGTCGACTTCCTGCTGAACCTGGGCATCGCCGACAACCCGTGGGGCCTGGCCCTCGTCGGCCTCTGCTTCGCGGCGGTGTACTACTTCGTCTTCCGCTTCGCGATCACCAAGTGGAACCTCCCCACCCCCGGCCGCGAGTCGGACGAGGAGCTCGCCGAGCTGGCGAAGGCCGAGGCCAAGTAGGCTCCGCCGCCCGTACGACGAAGCCCCCGCTCTCCCGGAAGGGAGGGCGGGGGCTTCGTCGTACGCGGGGGGAAACCGCGGCTCAGACCTCGTACACCGCGCCGGCGTACGCCAGGTCGACCCGGCCGTCGAAGGCCGCGCGGGCGTCGGCCATGTTCTGCTCGGGGTCCGTCCACGGCGGGATGTGGGTGAGGACGAGCCGTCCGACACCGCCGGCGTGCGCGTACTCGCCGGCCTCCCGGCCGTTGAGGTGCAGGTCCGGGATGTCCTCCTTGCCGTGCGTGAAGGAGGCCTCGCAGAGGAAGAGGTCGGTGCCCTCGGCGAGCCGGGCCAGCTCGGGGCAGGCGCCGGTGTCCCCGGAGTACGTCAGCGAGCGGCCGCCGTGCTCGACGCGGATCCCGTACGCCTCCACGGGGTGGCTCACCCGCTCGGTGCGGACCTGGAACGGGCCGATCTCGAAGGTGCCGGGCTTCAGGGTGCGGAAGTCGAAGACCTCGCTCATCGAGCGCTCGTCGGGAACGTCGTCGTACGCCGTCGTCAGGCGCTTCTCGGTGCCCTCGGGGCCGTAGACGGGGATGGTGCCGCAGCGGCCGCCCTCGTGCCGGTAGAAGCGGGCGACGAAGTACGCGCACATGTCGATGCAGTGGTCGGCGTGCAGATGGCTCAGGAAGATCGCGTCGAGGTCGTAGAGACCGATGTGGCGCTGGAGCTCGCCGAGGGCGCCGTTGCCCATGTCGAGGAGCAGCCGGAAGCCGTCGGCCTCTACGAGGTAGCTCGAACAGGCCGATTCCGCGGACGGGAACGACCCCGAACAGCCGACGACGGTGAGCTTCATGGAGCGTGAACCTCCGAGGACGGTCCGTGGACGGAATGCGGGCCGTGCGTGGGTCGAGCGTAAGGCGCGAATCGGCCGGTCGCTCCTCCGCGGCGGGCCGTTGTGGGGGGAATCACCTGCGCTGTCACCCGGGGGAGCGACGCGGGGCACGGGCGTTGCCATGGGGTTGCCGTGCCGTTGCCGTGCCGGGTGCGGGTGGCGCGGCTACGGTCTAACCATGGACACGTCCTGGTGGCCCGCGGTGGCCGCGGTCGTGGCCGTCGCGCTGGTGGTGCTGGTCGCCGGGCGCCGCCGGCCGGGCGGCCCCCGCCGGTCTGCCCCGGCGCACGGGTCGGGCCCGGCGCCGCAGCCGCGTTCGGGCGAGCTGTGGAGGCTGGTGGACGGCCGTACGTGTCTGGTCCTGGCGGCGGAGTCGGTACGGGGCCATCGTGCGCGGGTCGCGTGGATCACCGGGAAGTACGACGACCGGCGGGCCGGGGTGATCCCGTTGCCCCCGGGGACGCTGCGGGCGCAGGGGCGGGCGAGCTTCCTGGAGGCGGACCGGCCGGCGGAGGTGTCGGTGTGGGAGTTCGCCGAGCGGGTGGGCGTGCTGGATCCGGCGATCTGGGACGAGATCAAGGGGCTGGGAGACGGCCGGTGACGCGGGAACGGGTGATCAGGTTGCGGCGGGTGTACGAGACCCCGGAGCCGGGGGCGGACGGCGTGCGGGTGCTCGTGGACCGGCTGTGGCCGCGGGGGCTGTCGAAGGAGGCGGCGGACGTGGACGAGTGGCCGAAGGCGGTGACGCCGTCGGCGGAGCTGCGGAAGTGGTTCCACGGGGGTGGCTCGGTGGAGGGGTTCAGGCGGCGGTACGAAGCGGAGTTGGCGGAGCCGGGGGCGGTGGCGGAGCTGGCGCGCCTGCGGCGGCTCGCGGATGAGGGGCCGCTGACGCTGCTGACCGCCGTCCAGGACCCCGCGGTGAGCCACGCCGCGATCCTGGCGGAGCACCTGACCTGACCCCGCGCCGCCGGCCCCCGGGGCGCGGCCCCGGTCCCCCGCGCCTCACTCGCCGGCCGGGCTGCATATCGGCACGCCCCAAGCCCTGGGGCTCCGCCCCAGACCCCGCTCCTCAAACGCCGGAGGGGCTGGATTTGGCCCCTGCCGTCCTCCAGGTCCTGCCGGATGAGCCGGATTCGGCCCCTGCCGTCCGCCGAGGGCGGCTGGATTGCCCGCAGGGCAATTTCAGCCCCGCTGCGGCGATTGAGGCGCCGCCGGAGGCGAATGAAGCCCCGCCGGCGATTGAGGCGCGGGGTCCGGGGCGGAGCCCCGGTAGCGGCGCCGCACCCGCGGACCCGGCCCTGGCACGGCCGCGGACGCGGATCGGCCCCGGGCCCCGGGGGTGCACCGCGGGGGCCGGGGCCGAGCACCGGTGAGGGGGGTTGGGCGGTTATGCCCAGAGTTGGCCCTGGAGGACTTCGATGGCTTCCTCCGTCGTCGCCGCCGTGTACACGCCCGTCGACAGGTACTTCCAGCCGCCGTCGGCCACGACGAAGACGATGTCCGCCGATTCGCCGGCGGCGACCGCCTTGCGGCCCACGCCGATCGCCGCGTGCAGGGCGGCGCCGGTCGAGACGCCCGCGAAGATGCCCTCCAGCTGGAGGAGTTCGCGGGTGCGGGTGACCGCGTCGGCGGAGCCCACGGAGAAGCGGGTGGTGAGCACCGACGCATCGTAGAGCTCCGGTACGAAGCCCTCGTCGAGGTTGCGCAGGCCGTAGACGAGGTCGTCGTAGCGGGGTTCCGCCGCGACGATCTTCACGCCCTCGACGTGCTCCCGCAGGTAGCGGCCGACGCCCATCAGGGTGCCGGTCGTGCCCAGGCCCGCCACGAAGTGGGTGATCGAGGGCAGGTCGGCGAGGATCTCCGGGCCCGTGGTCGCGTAGTGCGCGCCCGCGTTGTCCGGGTTGCCGTACTGGTAGAGCATCACCCAGTCCGGGTGCTCGGCCGCCAGTTCCTTGGCGACCCGCACCGCGGTGTTCGAGCCGCCCGCCGCGGGCGAAGAGATGATCTCGGCTCCCCACATGGCCAGCAGGTCCCGGCGTTCCTGGGAGGTGTTCTCCGGCATCACGCAGACGATGCGGTAGCCCTTGAGCTTGGCCGCCATCGCCAGGGAGATGCCGGTGTTGCCCGAGGTCGGTTCCAGGATGGTGCAGCCGGGGTACAGGCGGCCGGACTTCTCGGCCTGCTCGACCATGTGGAGCGCGGGGCGGTCCTTGATCGAGCCGGTCGGGTTGCGGTCCTCCAGCTTGGCCCAGATGCGGACGTCCTCGGACGGCGACAGCCGGGGCAGCCGGACCAGGGGCGTGTTGCCCACCGCGGCCAGCGGGGAGTCGTAACGCATCAGACAGCGCCGCCGGCCACGGCCGGGAGGATGGTGACGTTGTCGCCGTCCTTGAGCGCGGTGGAGATGCCCTCGAGGAAGCGGACGTCCTCGTCGTTGAGGTAGACGTTCACGAAGCGGCGCAGCTGGCCGCCGTCGACGATGCGCTCCTCGATGCCCTTGTGGCGGGTCTCCAGGTCGGCGAAGAGGTCGGCGAGGGTGGCGCCTTCACCGGTCACGGCCTTCTCGCCGTCGGTGTAGGTGCGGAGGATGGTCGGGATGCGGACCTCGATGGCCATGGCAGGCTCCAGTGTCGTGAAAAGGGGCGAGGAAGTGTGTGGGCGCGCGTTCGTGCGGCCCCCGCGCGGAAGGGGCCCGGTGCTCAGGCGGCAGGACAGATGGCGCTGGCGAGGCGGCACAGGTCGACGTGCAGCCGCGCCACGAGCAGCAGCCTGCCGGGCGTCTCGATGCTCACGTCGTGGGAAACCATGCGGTCATGTTAACGATTCCCGGTCCCCCGTTTGGAGTGTGATCCCGCATCGTGGACGCGCACTGCTCACATGGTGGTCAGTAGGCCGCCACGACCTGCACTTCTTCCTCCGTGATCACGCCGTCGACGATCCGGTACGAGCGGAACTGGAACTCGCCGAGGCCGTCCTCGTCCGCCGTGGAGACGAGGACGTAGTGCGCGCCGGGCTCGTTCGCGTAGGTGACGTCGGTGCGCGAGGGGTAGGCCTCGGTCGCGGTGTGCGAGTGGTAGACGATCACCGGCTCCTCGTCGCGGTCGTCCAGCTCGCGGTAGAGCTTCAGCAGGTCCTTCGAGTCGAACTCGTAGAACGTGGGCGACCGGGCGGCGTTGAGCATCGGGATGAACCGCTCGGGGCGGCCGGTGCCCGCCGGGCCGGCCACGACGCCGCACGCCTCGTCGGGGTGGTCCTGGCGGGCGTGCTCGACGATCCGGTCGTACAGGGCCTGGGTGAGGGTCAGCATGAGCGACAGGATAAGCAGACGGGCCCTTCCGTACCGAGGTGTGGTACGGAAGGGCCCGAATGGTGGACAGGGTGCTGCTACGAGGCCTTGGTGAAGGCGTCGGCGCGCGGGTTGCGGGCCTTGAGGGCCAGGTAGGACAGGCCCAGGATCAGGCCCCACAGCGGGGCGCAGTACAGCGAGACCCGGGAGTCCTTGTCCATGCCCATCATGACGACGACCATGGCGATGAAGGCGAGGGAGACGTAGCTCGTGTACGGGGAGCCGGGGGTCTTGAAGGGGGAGGCGGGCAGCTCGCCGCGGTCGGCCTTGGCGCGGTAGCGGATCTGGCAGACCAGGATCACGATCCAGGCCCACATGCCGGAGATGGTGGCGAAGGAGACGACGTAGTCGAAGGCCTTGCCGGGGGCGACGTAGTTGATCCAGACGCCGACGAGCATCAGCGAGGCCGAGAAGGTGGTGCCGATGAGCGGGGTGCCGTTCTTCGTCAGCTTGGTGAAGACCTTGGGGCCCTGGCCGTTGAGCGCGAGGTCGCGCAGCATGCGGCCGGTGGAGTACATGCCCGAGTTGCAGGAGGAGAGGGCGGCGGTCAGCACGACGAAGTTGACGATGGCGGCGCCGATGCCGAGGCCCATCTTCTCGAAGGCGGCGACGAAGGGGCTGACGCCCGGCTGGAACTCGTGCCACGGGACGACCGACAGGATCATGATCAGGGCGCCGACGTAGAAGACGGCGATGCGCCACGGCACGGTGTTGATGGCCTTGGGCAGGGTCTTCTCGGGGTCCTTGGACTCGCCGGCGGTGACGCCGACCAGTTCGACCGCGAGGAAGGCGAAGACCACGATCTGCAGGGTCATCAGGGTGCCGCCGATGCCCTTGGGGAAGAACCCGCCGTCGTTCCACAGGTTGGAGACGGAGGCGGTGGCGGCGGCGTCGGAGAAGCCGATCGTGAGGATGCCCGCGCAGATGAGGATCATGCCGACGATGGCGGTGACCTTGACCATCGAGAACCAGAACTCGAGCTCGCCGAAGAGCTTCACGGAGATGAGGTTCGCCGCGTAGAGGACGACCGTGAAGATCAGCGCGCACGCCCACTGCGGGAAGCTGTCGCCGGTCCAGTAGGCCATGTACTTGGCCGCGGCCGTCACCTCGGTGATGCCGGTGACCACCCAGAACAGCCAGTACGTCCAGCCGGTGGCGTAGCCCCAGAAGGGGCCGAGGAACTCGCGTGCGTAGTCGGAGAAGGACCCCGCGACCGGGCGGTACATGAGCAGTTCGCCCAGGGCCCGCATGATGAAGAAGATGATCACGCCGACGATGGCGTAGGCCAGGATCAGGCTCGGTCCGGCCTTGGAGATGGCCTTGCCGGCTCCCAGGAAGAGGCCGGTGCCGATGGCTCCGCCGATCGCGATCATCTGGATCTGGCGGGCGCCGAGTGCGCGGTGGTATCCCTCGCCACCCTCGGCCGGTGCGCCCTCGCCGGGCGTCCTGTCGTTCTGCTCGACCTGCACAGAGGTCATGTCTTGGTGCGCCTTTCTCCACGCCGACCCGCGCCTTCATTGGCTGCGGATCGGGTCCTCGATCCCCCCGGATACGGATGGAGTTGCACGCCGGCGATCAGCCGGTTCAAGCGGGCCGCGGAACAGGGGTGGTGTCCCGGCGGTCGTGAAGATTTATCACGCCATTACGGGCGGCCGAGGGGGTGGAATGTGATGCAGGACACCGGAAATCCGGGACAAGGGGGCAGAAATGCATCAGATCACCGCAGCGCGGTGATCTGATCGTTATCCGGATTTGAGCGTCCGCTGAGCGAACGGGTCGAGGTTTTGAGCCTCTCCTGAGAGTCCCGGGAGGACCCGTGGGCGCTCCCGGGGCGCCGCCCCCGTCAGAGGGTCTCGATGAGGGTCTCCTGGAGGCCGCCCAGCCAGAGGTACGCCATCACCATCGGCTTGCGCGGATCGTCGTCCGGCAGCCGGAAGAGCGCCGCGCTCTCGTCGTCCTCCGTGATGTCGAGGCGGGACGCGATGGTCAGGCGCAGGTCGTTGAGGGCGCCGAGCCAGCGCAGCGGCAGCTCGCCGGTCAGTTCCAGCACCGCCGCCCCGTCACCGGCCGGGGTGAGACCGTCCAGGCTGCGCACCACGGAGAGGGCGTCGTCGCGCTTGCGGCTGCGCAGATCGTTCTCGGTGAACCGGCGGAACTCGGCCGACCGGGCCTTCAGCTCGGCCGCGTCGACGCCCTCGTCGCCGCTCCCGTCCGGGGAGCCGTAGGCGTCGGGGAAGAGCCGGGCCAGCGCGGGGTCGGACGGGGGCTCGGAGGGGCCCTCTGCGAAGAGGGCGGCCAGCGGGTCGGCGTCCTCGGCCGGCTCGGGCTCGCCCGGTCCGATGAGCTCCAGCAGCTGGACGGCCAGGGAGCGCAGGATGGAGATCTCGATCTCGTCCAGTGCGATGGCGGCTCCGCCGCCCTTGAGTGCCTCGAAGGTTCCGCCGCCCATCAGACGCGGTCCTGCGAAAGGGTCGCCCACAGGCCGTAGCCGTGCATGGCCTGCACGTCGCGCTCCATTTCCTCGCGGGTGCCGCTGGACACGACCGCCCGCCCCTTGTGATGGACGTCGAGCATCAGCTTGTGCGCGACGTCCTTCGAATAGCCGAAGTACGCCTGGAACACGTACGCCACGTAGCTCATGAGGTTGACCGGGTCGTTGTGCACCAGGGTCACCCAGGGGACGTCGGGTTCCGGGACCGCGAAGGTCTCTTCGGCCGACTCGGTGCGTTCGATCTCAATGGGAGCAACACTCACTCGTCCCATGCTGCCACCGTAACGGGGTCGTCGCACAAACGGGTCCTACATCTCGTCACTTTGACGAAATGTGCGCTAGCATCCGGGGCATGAACCCTGCGGACCTGGGCCTGCCGGTGGACGTCCCGTCGACAGCGCTCTTCACGGACCATTACGAGCTGACGATGCTGCAGGCCGCCCTGGCGAACGGCACCGCCGACCGCCGCTCGGTCTTCGAGGTATTCACCCGGCGGCTGCCCGAGGGACGGCGCTACGGCGTCGTCGCAGGCACCGGCCGGGTGCTCGACGCGGTGGAGAACTTCCGCTTCGACGGCGCGGTGCTGGAATTCCTGCGCGAGCGGGCCGTCGTCGACATGCGGACGCTGGACTGGCTGGCCTCGTACCGCTTCTCGGGCGACATCTGGGGCTATCCGGAGGGGGAGGTCTACTTCCCCGGTTCGCCGATCCTGCGGGTCGAGGGCAGCTTCGCCGAGTGCGTGCTGCTGGAGACGGTGATCCTGTCGATCCTCAACCACGACTCGGCGATCGCGGCGGCCGCCTCCCGGATGTCCTCGGCGGCGGGTGACCGGCCGCTGATCGAGATGGGCGCGCGGCGCACGCACGAGCTGGCCGCTGTCGCCGCCTCGCGGGCCGCGTACGTGGGCGGCTTCGCCTCCACCTCGGACCTGGCGGCCGGCTTCCGGTACGGGATCCCGACCCTGGGCACGAGCGCGCACGCCTTCACGCTGGTGCACGACAGCGAGCGGGACGCCTTCACGGCGCAGGTCGCCTCGCTGGGCCGCGGGACCACCCTGCTGGTGGACACCTACGACGTGGCCGAGGCGGTCCGTACGGCCGTCGACGTGGCCGGTACGGAGCTGGGCGCGGTCCGCATCGACTCGGGCGACCTGCTGCTGGTGGCGCACCGGGTGCGGCAGCAGCTGGACGAGCTGGGGGCGACCTCGACGAGGATCGTGGTCACCTCGGACCTGGACGAGTACGCCATCGCCTCGCTGGCGGCCGCGCCGGTGGACGCGTACGGGGTGGGCACGCAGCTGGTGACGGGCAGCGGGCACCCGACGTGCTCGATGGTCTACAAGCTGGTCGCGCGGGCCGCCTCGGCGGACCCGAAGGCGGCGCTGGCGCCGGTGGCGAAGAGGTCCACGGGCGGCAAGACGTCCATCGGGGGCCGCAAGTGGGCGGCGCGGCGTCGTGACGCGGAGGGTGTCGCCGAGGCGGAGGTCGTGGGGACCGGGCCGGTCCCGTCGGCCCTGGCCGACCACCAGCTGCTGACCCAGCTGGTCAAGTCCGGCGAGGTCGTGGCCCGCGAGCCGCTGGAGGCCGCGCGGGACCGGCACCGGGCCGCTCGCGCCGGTCTCCCCCTGTCCGCCACGCAGCTCTCCCGCGGCGAGGCCGTGCTCCCCACGGAGTACGTGTAGCCCCTGCGGGCCGCCTCCCGGGGCTCCGCCCCGGACCCCCCGCGCCTCAAAACGCCGGCGAGGCTGGTGTATCGGCCTGCACGGGCCCGGAAGTGCGCGGAGCGCAACGCTGGGCCCGGACGCCTGGTTGCCGCGCAGCGGCACATCCGGCCCCGCCGGCGATTGAGGCACGGGGGTAGGGGGGCGGAGCCCCCACGGGGTTCGGGGCGGAGCCCCGGCGGGGTCTGGGGCCGAGCCCCAGTTTCGGGAAGGGGCGGGGTGGGGGAAGAGCCCCCGCAGGGCCCCGCCGCACAGACACACCGAGCCGAAGGGCAACGCAATGCACCGCGCACTGATCGTCGTCGACGTACAGAACGACTTCTGCGAAGGCGGCAGCCTCGCGGTGGCCGGCGGCGCCGACGTGGCCGCCGCCGTCACCGAGTACATCGGCCAGGCCACCCCCGCCTACCGGCACGTCGTCGCCACCCGCGACCACCACGTCGACCCCGGGTCGCACTTCGCGCACCCCCCGGCGCAGCCGGACTACGAGACCTCCTGGCCCGTGCACTGCGTCGCCGGGACCGAGGGCGTCGGCTTCCACCCGAACTTCGCCCCCGCCGTGGCGTCGGGCGCCGTGGCCGCCGTGTTCGACAAGGGTGCGTACGAGGCCGCGTACAGCGGGTTCGAGGGTGCCGACGAGAACGGGGACACGCTCGCCGAGTGGCTGCGCGCCCGCCAGGTCACCGAGGTGGACGTGGTCGGCATCGCCACCGACCACTGCGTGAAGGCCACCGCCGTAGACGCCGCCCGCGCCGGCTTCGCCACCCGCGTGCTGCTGGACCTGACGGCCGCCGTCGCCCCCCACACCACGGAGCGGGCGCTGGAGGAGCTCCGGGCGGCCGGGGTGGACCTCGTGGGCGGGGAGCGGCTCACGACCTCCTAGGTGCCCAGCAGGGCCCGGATGGGGTGCCAGAGCTCCTGGGCCCGGTCGGGGGCCCCGCGCCACAGGAGGCCGTCCGGGTGGTGCAGGACGGCCGTGACCTCGTCCGGGGTCGGCGGGTGCGCGTTGCCCCTCAGGTACACGGCCCGCATGCCGAGGTTCCGCAGCCTGGTCAGGGCGCGGGCCCGGTTCGCGGCGTGCACGAGCACACGGACGTCTCCGCCCTCTCCGGACGGCCTCGGCAGTGTGAGCGCGACCACGACGCTGCCGCCTGGCAATCTGACGAAACCTCCACCGGGCACGGCTGTCATCTCCCCCGTCAATAAGAAACTCGTACCGCGCATCTAAACGCGATCGGCCGCCGCCCGCTAGAGGGCGACGGCCGATCATGCTTTGACCTGCGGCTTTACCGAATCACTTCGCGGCGGGGCCGACCTCGACCGTCATGACCTGACCGTCGTAGGTCTCCTTGACGATCTTGATCTTGGTGTTGGTGTCAGTGGTCTTCACCGAGCCGGTCGGGTTCTCCTCGTACCAGTACTTGCCCTTGTGGTCGTCGAAGACCAGCTGCGCGGGCTTCGGCTTGAGGAAGAGCTCCTCGCCGTTCTTGTGCAGCGTGATCGCGTCCGTCGAGTAGGCGCTGAAGGCCGCGTCGTACGGCTGGATCTTGTTGCGCAGCAGGGTGCCGTCGGCCCACTTCATGGGCTTGGCGTTGGCGTCGATCGGGAGGATCAGACCGGAGCCCGGGTGCTGGCTGGTGTTGTTGTCCTTCTGGGAGGTGTCCCAGAGCCAGATCAGCAGGCCGTCCTGGTAGGCGTAGTGCTCGACCCAGTTCGGCTTGGTGTTGGCGAAGCCGAAGTTGTACGGGCCCACCTTGAGGGTGGAGTCGTACGAGACGTAACGGCGGTTCTCCGCCAGGTAGTACTGGTCGTACTCCTTGGTGAAGCCGTTGCCGATGCGGGAGAAGCCCTTGCCGGTCCAGCCGTTGTCGCCGTTCTCGGCGCCGTCGGTGAACAGCGCGGCGCCGTCCGCGGTGAGGGTCATGGCGTCGGCGGTGAAGCCCTTGCCGCCCGCGCCGCCGTCCGTCTGGTAGCGGAAGCGCAGGTCGACCTTCTTGCCCGCGTAGGCGTCGAGCGGGAAGTTGAGGTTCTTCCAGGCGCCCGAGACACCGGTCAGCGACGGGCTGCCGGAGGCGTCGGCCGGGATGGCCGTGCCGTCGGCGGTACCCGCGAGGGCGGTCCAGGTGGCGCCGCCGTCCGTGGACACCTCGGTGTAGAGGAAGTCGTAGTCGGCCTCGATGTCCCACCAGCCCTTGAGGGACAGGGCGGCGGACTTCTTGCCCGTCAGGTCGACCGAGCGGGTGAGGGTGTTCTTGAGGTCGTCCCCCATGTTGCTCCACCACTGGGTGGCGCCCTCGGCGGGAGCGGTGACCTCGGTCTTGACCTGCTTCTTCGGCAGCTCGACGACCAGGGCCTGCTTGTCCTTGGTGTTGAACTCCGAAACGCCCAGCTTGTGGGTGGACTTCGTCGCGGCCTTGGCCTTGTCGTAGTTCAGCCAGCCCAGCTGGAGCTTGTCCCAGGCGGTCATGTCGCCCGGCATGTCGCCTATGGAGTCCTTGCCGGTGCCGAGCCAGGAGCCGGCCGACATCAGGGACCAGAAGCCGACCGAGTTCTCGCCGCCACCGGAGGTGTCGTAGAGGTCGGGCAGGCCGAGGTCGTGGCCGTACTCGTGCGCGAAGACGCCGAGGCCGCCGTTCTCCGGCTGCATCGTGTAGTCGCCGACCCAGATGCCCGTGTTGCCGATCTGGGTGCCACCGGCCTTGTTGTTGGCCGGGCCGGTCTTGCCCGCGTCGGTGCCGTAGGCGTACCAGCGGTGCGCCCACAGCGCGTCCTTGCCCTGGACACCGCCGCCGGCCGACTCGTCCTCGCCCGCGTGGACGATCTGGAAGTGGTCGATGTAGCCGTCGGGCTCGTTGAAGTTGCCGTCGCCGTCGTAGTCGTTGCGGTCCCACTGGTCGTACTGCGCCAGCTGGGCCTTGATCTGCTCGTCGGTCTTGCCGGCCTTCTTCTGGGCCTCGACCCACGCGGTGACGCCGTCGCGGACGGTGTCCCACACGTTGCCGCAGTTGCTCTGGCCGCAGTAGTTCGAGCCGTAACGGGCCTCGTTGTACGGGACCTTGACCCAGTCGGCGACCTCGCCGTCGACCGAGTAGCGACCCGAGGAGGTCTTCTCGTAGTAGGTCTTCAGCGAGTCCTTGCCCGAACCGGACGCGAAGTACAGGTCCTGGAAGTACTGGCGGCTGAAGTCCTTGCGCCAGGCCGTGCTGTTGTTGCTGGCACGGTCGGGCTGGGCGATCGTGTTGTGCAGCGGACCGGGGGTGCCGCCGTACTTCGGGACGGCCGGCTTGGGGCCGGGGCCGTCCGGGTCGAACATGGTGGTGTTGTCGACCTGGTCGCCGAACTCGACGAGGATCGTGAAGATCTTGTCGGTCTTCTCGCGGCCGAGCTCGACGTACTTCTTGTCGTCGAGCTTGACGACCTTGGAGGCGCCGCGCTGCTCGACGTTCTTCTTGCCCGTGAGGACCTGGTCCAGGGCGGCCTTGCGCTGCGCGGCACGCTGCTCGCTGAACGGGCCCTTGAGGTCGTGCTCGACGACCTTCGACGGGGCCGTCGGGTCCTGGCGCTCGGCGGCCGAGACGTTCGGGGCGTGCTCGACGGCCTGAGCCGCGGTGACGGCGAAGAAGGTGGCGCTCGTCGCACAAGCAGCCATGGTGACGCCGATGGCCACGACGCGCAGGGCGCGCTTCCGGGCGGAGTTGCTGGTCACTTGATGTGTTCCCCTCCCGCGGCCGCATGGACGGTCGGAACGTCTCCATCGGAGCAGGGGGGTTCCGCGCGGCGCGCGTCTCAAGTGACGACATTTGACCGGACGGGCGGGAGAAAAGACAGACCTTGACTTGTTCCTTACAACTGCACTATGCGGTCAGCGAGTTCCGCTATCCGGACGTTCCGCTCCCATCCGGGGCGAAGGTCGCTTCCCGGCCGGGCATTTGGTGTCTTCCGGGCCCGACCGGCCCCGCGAACGGGGGATGCGGTGGGGATGTGGTGAGAAAAATGACCCCCGTGCGCCCCCCGTGCTCCGGCACCGTGGGTTAGGTCACGCTTACCGGGCGTTCCACTCGGGCATCTCCCGTCGTAGAGTCACTTGACGCGCGACCTTAGTTGAGCCGACTCCCCCTCCCCTCCCTGAGGACGGATATCGCCATGCCGCGTCCGACTGCCGCACAGCTCGCCTACGGGTCCGCCACCGTCATCGTGTCGACGATCGCCATGCTGCTGCTCTCGCAGACGAGCACGGGGCTCGGAGTCGCGGTCATCTCCGCGGCCGCCCTCGCCCTCGGTCTGCTCGTCGCCGTCACCGTGCCCTCGCCCGGTCGGCGCGGGCGCCACGCGGCCGGTACGGGCGCCGCCCCGGCCGGCGTCGTCGCCGAGAGCGTCGCCGAACAGCCCGTGCACCACTGACCCGTACGACGCGGAACGGGCGGCCTCCCCGGAGGGACGACCGCCCGCAGCGTGGTGCGCGCCTGTGCCTGTGTGCCGCTGTGCCGGAGCCGGCGCCTGCCGCCCGGCGGCTAGGTGGTGACCTGGACCACCACGGTCTTGCCGACCTTGTCGTGCAGGCCCTGCCGGTACGGCTTGTCGACGAGGATCGAGACGATCAGCGCGAGCGGCCACAGGCAGAAGCAGCAGATCAGCGTCGGCAGCCAGAGCACCGCGGCGCGCGACAGGGCCGGGCCGTTCTGCGGGACGCTGCCGTCGTTGAGCATCGCGACGCGCAGGCCCAGCGCCTTCTTGCCGACGGTCTGGCCGTTCTTCTTGGTGAACCACCAGTCGTAGCCGACGTAGGCGACGATCGAGATCAGGGTCATCAACAGGCCGCTGCCGCTGTAGGACTTGGTGACGATCTCCGTGACGTCCTCGCCCTTGTTCGTCTCGACGGTGTAGCGGTTGCGGTCGCCGATGGCCAGCTGGATGAGGAACAGCGGTACGGCGACGATGATCACGTCGATGACGCGCGCGCCGAGCCGCTTCCCGAAGTCGGCGAGCGGGGGCATGCCGGCGAGCGGGTCGGGCATGCCGTAGCCGCCGCTCCCGCCGTACGGGCCACCGCCGTACGGGGGCGGTGGGGGCGGGTATCCCCCGCCCGCGCCGGGGCCTCCGGTGGGCGGGGGCGGATAGCCGCCGCCTCCGGGGGGCGGCGAGTCGTACGGCGAACCACCCGACGGAGGCGTCGGTTCCTGGGGCTTCTTGAGGAACGGGTCGTCCTCTGGCGGCTCGCCCGGCGGCGGCTGGTCGGTGCTCATGGCCCGAGTCGAACCCGGCTCCGCCACCCCCGCAACGGGACCGCGTCCGTTCGGGGGACGGGCCGTGCGGGGGACGGGCGATGGGGTCCGCTCCCTCCGGTTCAGCGGGACACGTAGGTCTTGGCCGCCTTGTCGTGCCAGGCCTGGCGGCGCGGGCGGTTCGCGAGGCAGGCGAGGCTGCCGGGGAGGCCGAGGAAGGCGTACACGAGCCAGCGGCGCAGGGCCGCGCCGAAGCGGGGCGGGCGCAGGGTGGCGGTGGCCAGCACCCTGACCCCGAGGAGCCGCTTGCCCGCGGTGCGGCCCCAGCGGGCGGTGGGCAGCACCTCGTAGAGGATCCCGAAGAGGAGGACGGCCCCGAGGACCAGGGCGAGTTGGCCGGTGATGGTGGCGTCGAGGAGCCAGACGGTGGTGGGGCGGCCGCTCGCGCGGGCGGCGTCCACCTTCGCCTGGAGGTGGGCGGTGGCCCCGGGGATCAGGGGCCGGGCGGCGGCGTACGCGGCGGCGGCGTACACGAGGGAGTCCAGCACGCGGGCGGTGAACCGCCGGCCGAGTCCGGCGGGGCGGACGGCGTGCTCGGCCATCCGCTCGAAGACGGCCCTGCCCGTGTCCGCCCGCGGCGCAGCCTCTGCCGCGCGGGGCGGCGCGGAGTCGCCGGCGGGACGCGGAAGCACCGGGCGGGTGCCCTCGGGGCGCGGTGGCCAGGCCTCGTCCGCGCGGGGCCGAGCCTGGCGGGACGGGGCGGGTTCCGCGGGGTGCCCGGCCCCCTCGCGGGGCGGCCACGGCTCGGGGTGGGCCGTTGTCTCGCGGGACGGGTCGGTTTCCGTGGGCCGTGGCCGCGCCGGGCGGGTGCCCTCGGGGCGCGGCGACCAGGCCTCGTCCTCACGGAGCGGGGCGGGTTCCGCGGGGCGTCTCGTCGCCTCGCGGGGCGGGGAGTCCGCGGGCTGCGGGAGCACCGGGCGGGTGCCGGCCGCACGGGGTGGCCACGGCTCGTCCGCGCGGGGCGGTCCGGGCTCGCGGCGGGGTTCCGCCTCGGGCCAGGACGACGTCATGCCGGACATGGAGGCCCCGGCGGCTTCGGGCCACGCGTGGGCCGGGGCGGCCGGGGCCGGAGGGGTTCCGTCGGGGCCGGGCGGGCGTCGGGGCGCCTCCTCGGGCGCCGAGCGGTTCCAGGGGTCGGAGGGGAGGGCGTGGTCGTGTTCGGCGCCCTGCGGGGACGCCCCGGCGTCCTCCCGTCCCCGGCGGGGCGGGACGTCGGCGCCCGCGGGGCCCCAGGAGTCGAATCCCTTGTCCCGCGGCTCCGGGCCGCCCCGGCTCGGCGGTACCTCGGCGTCCAGGGGCCCCCCGAAGTCGAACGGCGAGCCCTGCGCCTGCCCGCCCCGGCGGGGCGCCGGCTCCGAGCCCGCCGGGGGCGCGGGGACGAATCCCGTGCCCCGCGGCTCCGGGCCGCCCCGGCGGAGCGGGGCTTCCGCGTCCGCCGGACGCCCGGGATCGAATCCCGGGGGCTGCGGGGACGACCCCGTACCTTCCCGGCCGCGGCGGGACGCCGGCTCCGTGTCCACCCGGCCCCCGAGGCCGGGGGCCGCGCCCTCCCCGGCGCGGTGGGACGGGAGTTGGGGGGCCGGGGGGTGCGGGGACGAGTCGGTGGTCCCCCGGTGGGGTTCGGCCGGGGGGCGGGCCAGGGAGACGCCCGGCCGGGGTTCCTGGGCCCCCCAGGAGACGCGGCGGTCGCGCGGGCCGCCGAAGCCCGCCTGGTGGAGCGGATCGGCCTGCCACACCGCCGGTTCGTCGAGGAACACCGGCCCCGTCTCCTCGGAGCGCGCGGCCGGGACCGCCGCGGCCGGGACCGCCGCCGCGGGGCGACTCGTACCCGGCACCCAGGACAGGCCGTTCCAGTAGCGGACGTACCCGGGGATGGACGGATCCGGGTAGTAGCCCTCGGGGGCCACGTGCTCTCCGTCACCAGGGGAGGCCGTCAATGTCCCCAACTCCGATCGTGGCTTGAGGCTTGCGCAAGGGAGGACCATAGCCAAGAACCCCTGTGCGGTAGGGGTGGTAACGGGAGAATCCAAACCTTCGGGCGAATGTTTCGTACGGCGACTTTCGGTCAGCCGACAGAATTCGGCCAATCTCGCGAAGTCGCGTCATAGCCCGGCACATCGGCGCTCTCTCCGGATGTGGGGCCAGATCCCGGTCTCACCGCGACACCCCGAAGCGAGGCCGTCATGCACCACCACCCCGTCATCGAGCGCGAGCTGGAACTCAAGCTGGTCCTGTCCCCCGAGCGCAGCGTCCCCGTCCCCGCACGGCTGCTCTACCTCACGGACGACCCGTACGCCGTGCACATCACCTTCCACACCGGCTCCAACACCCCCGTGAACTGGACCTTCGCCCGTGAGCTGCTGGTCGAGGGGGTGTTCCGGCCGTGCGGGCAGGGAGACGTACGGATCTGGCCCACCAAGGTCGACGAGAAGGCCGTGCTCTGCATGGCGCTCAGCTCGCCCGACGGCGACGCCCTCCTGGAGGCCCCGGCCGCGTCCGTGTCGGCGTGGCTGGAGCGCACCCTGCGCGTCGTCCCGCCGGGTACCGAGGCGGAGCGGCTGGGCCTGGACGACGCCCTGGCCGAGCTGCTCGCCCCGACCCCGGCCGACGAGCTGTGGCTGCGCGATCCGTGGCCCTCGGACGAGTCGGGCGACGGGGACGCGTGAGGCGTGGTGCGGTCAGAAGAGCTTGCCGGGGTTGAGCAGGCCCTGCGGGTCGAAGGCGGCCTTGACCGCCTGCTGCATCTCCAGCCCCACCGGCCCCAGTTCACGGGCCAGCCATTCCTTCTTCAGCACTCCCACGCCGTGCTCGCCGGTGATGGTGCCGCCGAGCGAGAGACCGAGGGCCATGATCTCCCCGAAGGACTCGCGGGCCCGCCGCGTCTCGTCCTCGTCGGCGGGGTCGAAGCAGACGATCGGGTGGGTGTTGCCGTCGCCCGCGTGCGCGCAGACCCCGATGAGCAGGTCGTGCGCGCGGGCGATGGCGGCCGTCCCGTCGAGCATCTCGCCGAGCCGCGAGCGCGGCACGCACACGTCGTCGATCATCGTCGCGGGCTTCAGGGCCTCCAGTCCCGGAAAGGCCATCCGGCGGGCCTGGAGCAGCAGTTCGGACTCCGCCTCGTCCTCGGCGGGCACGACGGCGGTGGCCCCGGCGGCCGTGCACAACTCCCCCACCGCGGCGAGGTCCTCGGGGGCGTGCGGGGTGTCGAAGGCGGCCAGCAGCAGCGCTTCGGTGGCCTCGGGCAGGCCCATCTTCCCGAGCGCGTTGACGGCGCGGACGGTCGTACGGTCCATCAGCTCCAGCAGCGAGGGGGTCAGGCCGGCCTCCATGACGGCGCAGACGGCTTCGCAGGCGGCGGCGACGGAGGGGAACTCGGCGGCCAGCACGAGCTGCCGGGGCGGGGCGGGGCGCAGCGCGAGGACGGCCCGGACGACGATGCCGAGGCTGCCCTCGGAGCCCACGAAGAGCCGGGTGAGGTCGTAGCCGGCGACTCCCTTGGCGGTGCTCCGGCCGGTGCGCAGCAGCCGCCCGTCGGCCAGGACCACGTCGAGGCCGATCACGTACTCGGCGGTGACCCCGTACTTGACGCAGCACAGGCCCCCGGCGGCGGTGCCGATGTTGCCGCCGATGGTGCACTGCTCCCAGCTGGAGGGGTCGGGAGGGTAGTACAGGCCCTGTGCGGCGACGGCGCGGGAGAGGACGGCGTTGACGACGCCGGGTTCGACGACGGCGGTGCGGTCGACGGTGTTGATCTCCAGGATGCGGTCCATCTTGACGAGCGAGAGCACGATGCATCCGTCGGAGGCGTTGGCTCCGCCCGACAGGCCCGTACGGGCGCCCTGCGGGACGACGGGGATCCGTAGCGCGGTGGCCGTGCGCATCACGTGCCGGACCTGTTCCACGGTCCTGGGCAGGACGACGACGGCGGGGGTGCCGGCGGCGCAGAAGCTCGCCATGTCGGTGGCGTAGGAGGCGGTCACCCCCGGGTCGGTGATCACCGCCTCGGCGGGGAGTCCCTCCAGCAGGCTCGCGCGCAGACGGGCCGATCCGTTGTCCACATCGTCATCCATGTGACCAGAGTGGCAGTCGGGGCCATCGGTGTGAACACGGCCGCGACGCCCTTCGGACACCGCGGCGAACTCTTCATATTGACGCACAGTGACTCCATGGAGCGTATGGACATCGTCGAGGAAGCCCAGCAGCCTGCGCCGCCCGTGACCTTCACCGGTCGCAAGACGCTCGTGCCGGCCGCGGTCGCGGTGGTCCTGATCGCCGGGGCCCTGCTGATCAGGCCGACCAAGGCCGCTGACGACGCCCGCCCGCCGGGGCCGAGCGAACGGGCCGCGTCGGCGGTCGGCATGGGCGCGCCCGTGGCCGCGGTGGACCTGACGGCTCTGGTCGCGGACCGGGAGAAGTGGCTGGAGAAGCACGCGGACGACGAGGCTTCGTGGGCCGTGCTCGGCGCCGCCTACCTGGAGCAGGCGCGGCGCACGGCCGATTCGGGCTGGTACCCGAAGGCGGAGAAGTCGCTGAAGCGGTCGCTGGAGCTCCGCCCGGCCGAGAAGGGCAACTTCGAGGCGATGACGGGCATGGGCACCCTCGCCAACGCCCGCCGGGACTTCGGGACGGCGAAGAAGTGGGGCGAGCTCGTACGGGCGCAGGCGCCGAAACAGTGGTCGGCGTACCCGGTGCTGGTGGACGCGTACTCGGGGCTCGGCGACTACAAGGGCGCGCAGAAGGCGATGGAGCGGCTGCAGGAACTGCGGCCGGGTCTGGTGGCGTTCGTACGGGCCTCGCAGGTGTACCGGGACCGCGGCTGGCGCGAGGACGCGGCGCTGGCGATGGAGCAGGCGGCCGGTGACGCGAAGAGCCCGGCGGAGAAGGCGTACGCGCTGTTCCGGCTCGGGGAACTGTTCTGGGAGCGGGGCGAGACCCAGCAGGCGCTTGACCACTACGAGGGCGCCCTGCGGGCCGACCCGGCGCAGGCCCAGGCGCTCGCCGGCCGGGCCCGGGCGCTGGGCGCGCTGGGGCGGGGCGGCGAGGCGGTCCGCGACTACCGGCTGGCGCTGGGGCGGGCCCCGGTGCCGCAAGTGGCGCGGGAGCTGGGCGAACTGCTGGAGTCGCTGGGGCGCGGGGACGAGGCGCGGGCGGCGTACGACATGCTGGGCGGGCTGGCGGCCCGGGACGGCACGAACGGGGTCGACGACGACGTGGTGCTGGGCCTGTACGAGGCGGACCACGGCGATCCGTCGGCGGCGGTGCGGCGGCTCTCGGAGGAGTGGTCGCGGCACAAGAGCGTGCAGGTGGCGGACGCGCTGGGGTGGGCCCTGCACAAGGCGGGCGAGGACGCGGCGGCGCTGGAGTACGCGACGAAGGCGACGGAGACGGGGCTGCGGAACGCGGAGTTCTCGTACCACCGGGCGATGATCGAACGCGGCCTCGGCGACGAGGCCGCGACCCGCCGCCACTTGCAGGAGGCCCTGCGCACGAACCCGGGCTTCTCGCCGCTGCGGGCCCCGCTGGCGAAGGAGGCCCTGGCGGCGATCGCCGCGCCGCCGCCGGGCGGTCCGGAGAACATCCTGCCGACGAAGCCGTGGGTGGCCCCGGAACTCCCGAAGCCGAAGCCGGTGGCGAAGCCGGCGTCCAAGCCCGCGCCGAAGCCGAAGCCGTCCCCCACCGCCCCCTGACGGGGCCGCGACCCTCCCCTCGCGGGGTCGCGACCCCAAGGGGTGTCACACGGCGGCAGAACCGCTGCGCGGGGCTTGTTCGCCTCCGGCGGCGCCTCAAACGCCGGCGGGGCTGGATCTCGCTGCTGCCGTCCGCCAGGCGCGGCGAACCCAGCCCCGCCGGCGTTTGAGGCGAATCCAGCCCCGTCGGCGTTTGAGGCGCGGGGGTCCGGGGGCGGAGCCTCCGGCAGCGGCGCCGGGCACGATCAGCCTCGCCGGCGTGGCGCGGGGTCCGGAGCGGAGCCCCGGGAGTGGTGCGGCACGCGCAGGGGCGGGCCCCCCGGCGGCCGATCGGCGGCGGCAGCCAGGGGGCCCGGTCGGCGCAACCTACAGGTTGCCCCGCTTCGCCTGCTCCCGCTCGATCGCCTCGAACAGGGCCTTGAAGTTGCCCTTGCCGAAGCCCATCGACCCGTGCCGCTCGATCATCTCGAAGAAGACCGTCGGCCGGTCCTGGACCGGCTTGGTGAAGATCTGCAGCAGGTAGCCGTCCTCGTCGCGGTCGACGAGGATCTTCAGCTCGCGCAGGATCTCCACGGGAACCCGCGTCTCGCCCGCCCACTCGCCGAGCGTGTCGTAGTACGAGTCCGGCGTGTCCAGGAACTGCACGCCCGCCGCCCGCATCGACCGCACGGTCGCCACGATGTCGTTGGTGGCCAGGGCGATGTGCTGGACGCCCGCGCCGCCGTAGAACTCCAGGTACTCGTCGATCTGCGACTTCTTCTTCGCGATCGCCGGCTCGTTGATCGGGAACTTCACCTTCAGGGTGCCGTCCGCGACCACCTTCGACATCAGCGCCGAGTACTCGGTCGCGATGTCGTCGCCCACGAACTCCTTCATGTTCGTGAAGCCCATGACCTTGTTGTAGAACGCGACCCACTCGTTCATGCGGCCGAGTTCGACGTTGCCCACGCAGTGGTCGATGGCCTGGAAGGTGCGCTTGGCCGGGGGCTCGACCATCGGGTCGACGGCGACGAAGCCGGGCAGGTAGACGCCGGTGTAGCCGTCGCGCTGCACGAGGGTGTGGCGGGTCTGGCCGTAGGTGGCGATGGCGGCCATCGTCACGGTGCCGTGCTCGTCCTTGACCTCGTACGGCTCGTCCAGGCCGCGCGCGCCGTGCTCGACGGCGTACGCGTACGCCGCGCGCACGTCCGGGACCTCGATGGCGAGGTCGATCACGCCGTCGCCGTGGGCCGCGACGTGCTCTTCGAGGAAGCGGCCGTGGTCCGTCGTCGCCTTGATGACCGACGTCAGGACGAAGCGCGCGCCGCCGTTGGTCAGGACGTAGCTGGCCGTCTCGCGCACGCCGTTCTCCGGTCCGGAGTACGCCACGAGCTTCATGCCGAAGGCGGTCGAGTAGAAGTGCGCGGCCTGCTTGGCGTTGCCGACGGCGAAGACGACCGCGTCCATGCCCTTCACCGGGAAGGGGTCTGCCTCACGCGCGGTGTGGGGGGTGGTGTCCAGGGTCTCAGTCATGAGCGCAGAGTCCCGCCGATCCACAAGCTGCGCAATAGTTTCCATTTCTGCTGTACAGATTGACCAGCTCAGGAGCAGACTGACTGAAAGATCTGTGCACTATGACCACCTGCGGAGGCCACCCATGGGCATCGACGATCTCGACGGCCGTCTCATCGTCCTGCTCGCCCGCGAGCCGCGGATCGGGGTGCTGGAGGCCTCGCGCCGGCTGGGGGTGGCCCGCGGGACGGTGCAGGCCCGGCTCGACCGGCTCCAGTCGAACGGGGTCATCCGCGGCTTCGGCCCGCAGGTCGATCCGGCGGCGCTGGGGTATCCGGTGACGGCCTTCGCCACCCTGGAGATCAAGCAGGGCCAGGGTTCCGACGTACGGGCCCATCTGGCCGGGGTGCCCGAGGTACTGGAGCTGCACACGACCACGGGGCAGGGGGACATGCTGTGCCGGCTCGTGGCCCGGTCCAACGCCGATCTGCAACGGGTGATCGACCGGGTCGTCGGCTTCGAGGGGATCGTCCGGGCTTCGACGGCGATCGTGATGGAGAACCCGGTGCCGCTGCGGATCATCCCGCTGGTCGAGCAGGCGGCGGAGGACGACGACCGCTGATCCGCACCTCCGGAAGGAGGAGTTCCAAAGAAGACGTTGCAAAGAAACCCTTGCATAGGAGTCTTTGCAACTCTACTGTCATGCCATGCCCGAGAAGCCCGAGCCGAACCTGCCCGACCTGCCCGCCGAGCCGGACCAGCCGGACCAGTCCCCCCAGCCCAACGTCCGTACGCTCGACGCCCGCTCCCTGCGCGGCCTCGCCCACCCCCTGCGCATGCGCATGCTCGCCGCCTTGCGCCAGGACGGACCGGCCACCGCTTCCCAACTGGCCGAGCGGCTCGGCGAATCCAGCGGAGCCACCAGCTACCACCTGCGCCAGCTCGCCGCGCACGGGTTCGTCGAGGACGCACCCGAGCACGGCAAGGGCCGCGAGCGCTGGTGGCGGGCGGCGCACGACGGCACCCGGTTCGACGAGTCGCTCATGTACGACGGCGACCCGGAAACCCGCGGCGCCGCGGACACCTTCCTGCACGAGATCGCGACGATCCACACGCAGGAGCTGAGCACCTGGCTCGGGGACGCCACCAACTGGTCCAAGGAATGGCAGCGTTCCTCGGAGGTCAGCGACTACACCCTGCGCCTGACGCCGGAGCAGGCCCTCGAGCTGATCCACCGGATGCACGACCTGGTCAACAGCTACCGGGACCTGCCCCCCGTCGAGGGCATGGAGACGGTCCGCGTCCACTCGCACGCGTTCCCCCGCCGCAGCGGCAAGTAGCCGCACCCCCCGGCCACACCGCCACACCCACCGTTCCCAGAAGGAGTACTGCCGTGCACGCCTTCACCCACACCGCCGACCACGCCGCCCGCACCGCCGAACTCGCCGCCGAAGCCGCCGCCTGGCACCTCGCCGCCGGGGTGCACACCGCCCCCGCCCTGCGCGACCGGCTCGGCGAGGCGCTGATCGCCGCCGGGATCCGGCTGCTGCGGCCGGCCCACATCCACAACCGCCTCCGACACGCGCACGCGGCATGAGCAGGCGGCCGTTCACAGCGGTCCTGGCCGCCAACACGATCTCCATAGCCGGAAGTTCGCTCACCCTGATCGGCGTCCCGTGGTTCGTGCTCCAGACCACGGGCAGCGCCGGCCGGGCCGGTGTCGTCGCCTTCTGCGCGACCCTGCCCATCATCGTGGCGGCCCTGGTCGGCGGACCGGTCATCGACCGGCTCGGCCGCCGCCGGGTCTCCGTCGCCTCCGACGTGATCTGCGGGCTGGCGGTCGGCGCGATCCCGCTCCTGCACCACGCGGGCGTGCTGGAGTTCTGGATGCTGTGCGCGCTGATGGCCCTCGGCGGCCTCGTGCACACCCCCGGTCTCACCGCCCGCAGCGTCCTCCTGCCCAACCTCGCCGAGCACGCCGGCACCACCGTCGCCCGGGCGGCGAGCCTGTACGACGCCGTCTCGCGCGGGGCTCGGATGATCGGGGCCGCGCTGGCCGGCGTACTGATCGCGGCCTTCGGCGCCGAGACCGTACTGCTGCTGGACGCGGTGACCTTCGGGGCGTCGGCGCTGCTGGTCTTCGCCCTCCTGCGCGGGGTGCCCGCCGCCGAGCCCCAACGCGGCGGCGAGAAGGTGTCGTTCGCGGTCTACCGGGCCGAACTCGTCGAGGGGTGGACCTTCCTGACGCGTTCCCGGCTGCTGCTGGGCATCACCCTGATGGTGATGACGACCAACGGCCTGGACCAGGGCTGGTCCTCCGTGCTGCTGCCCGTGCACGCGCGCGACGCCCTCGGCGGGGCCACCTCCATGGGCCTGCTGGTCGCCCTCTTCGGCGGCTGCGCCCTGCTGGGCGCCCTGCTGTACGGGGTGTGGGGCGAACGCTTCCCCCGCAGGATCGTCTTCGCGGCCGCCTTCCTCGCCTCCGGGGGCACCCGCTACGCGGTGGCCGCGGTCACCGACACCACGCTCCCGCTCGCGGTGACGATGGCCCTGGCCGGGCTGGGCGCGGGCATGCTCAACCCGATCCTGTCCACGGTCATGTACGAGCAGGTGCCGGAACGGCTGCGCAGCCGCGTCTCCGGGGTGACCACCGCGGGCTGCGAGCTGGCCATGCCGGTGGGCGGACTCGCCGCCGGTCTGCTGGTCGACGGTTTCGGGGTGGCGCACGCGCTGCTGGTGTTCGGCGGTGTCTACCTGCTGACGACGCTGGCCCCGCTGGTCTTCCCGGCGTGGCGCGCGATGGAGCGCGGGGACGCGCTCAGCAGGACGGAACGGAGTCCTCTCCCCGGTTCAACGCGCGAAGAGAGTTCACCGCATCCGTCAGCGAGGTGACGGGGACCAGCCGAAGCCCCTCGGGGAGTTCGGAGAGCGCGTCCGAGCACTCGGCCTTCGGTACGAGGAACACGGTCGCCCCGTCGCGCCGCGCGGCCTGGGTCTTCAGCGCCACGCCTCCGACGGCTCCGACCTTCCCGTCCGGGGTGATGGTGCCCGTACCGGCGATGGTGCGCCCGCCGGTGAGGTCGCCACCGCTGCCGTCGCCGTCGAGCTTGTCGACGATGCCGAGGGAGAAGAGGAGACCGGCGCTGGGGCCGCCGACGTCGGCGAGGTTGAGGTCGACCTTCACGTCCTGGGGGTTCTTGTGGAGGTAGCCGAGGGCGGCGTCGGAAGCGGCCGACTGCGACTTGGCCATTTCCTCCAGATTGTGCTCTTCGATCTCCTTGTCGCTTCCGCCCGAGGAGTAGACGACCTCCCTGGGCATGACCGCCCGGGTGGGGTCGAACCAGTCGCCGACGAGATCGGGCAGGTTCACCGTGGTGGAGGGCCCGGTGGCCTGGATGGTCGTCATCCGCAGCTGCCCCTTGGTGTCCCGGGTGGGAGCGCCGGAGACGGAGATGACGGACTTGCCGTCCCGCTCGCCCAGCACGTCGGCCGTGAGCCCGGGCTGGGCGATCACGAACGGCAGGGGCGCGAGGGCCGCGACGGCGAACAGGCCGACCACGGGCACGGCACAGACGGCCAGTGCGGCGGGACGCGACAGACGCATGAGACGAGAGAGCACCCGCCCAATCTATCGGCCGGCCCCGCCGGCCCGGCCAGGGGCACATCCCGCCGGGGGAAATCCGGCGCCGCCGGAGGCGAACCCGTGCCTCCGGGGAAATCCGGCCCCGCCGGCGTTTGAGGCGCGGGGGTCCGGGGGCAGCGCCCCCGGCAACGGCGTCGCACCCGGCAGCGGACGGGCCGCACGCGAACCTGCCGGGCCCGCGGCCTAGCGAAGGGCGTCGGCGACTTCCCGCGCCGCGTCGACCACCCGCGGCCCGACCCGCTCCGGCACCGCGTCGGCGAGCATGACGACGCCCACGCTGCCCTCCAGCCCGGTGATGCCCACCAGCGGCGCGGCGGCGCCACTGGCGCCCGCTTCGAGCTCCCCGTGGGTCAGCGTGTACCCCGGTTCGATCAGGGAGCCCTGACGGGCGGCCAGGATGGCCCGACCCGCGGCCCCGCGGTCCAGCGGGTGGCGGAAGCCGGCCCGGTAGGCCACGTGGTAGTCCGTCCAGGTCGGCTCCACGACGGCCACGGCGAGCGCCTCGGACCCGTCGACGAGGGTCAGGTGCGCGGTGGCCCCGATGTCCTCGGCGAGGGAGCGCAGCGCGGGCAGCGCGGCTTCGCGCACCAACGGGTGCACCTGCCGCCCCAGCCGCAGCACCCCGAGCCCGACACGGGCCCGGCCGCCGAGGTCACGGCGGACCAGGGCGTGCTGTTCGAGCGTGGCGAGGAGTCGGTAGACCACGGTGCGGTTGACACCGAGGCGGTTGGAGAGCTCGGTGACAGTCAGACCGTGGTCGGTGTCGGCGAGCAGTTTGAGGACTCTGAGCCCTCTGTCGAGAGTCTGGGAGGTTTCCGCGGTCACGACGCCTCTCCCTCTTTCGGTGAGCGGCGGTGACTCTCGGGTGACGCACGTCGCCGGTCCCGCGGCGACGCACGGAGAGGCCGCCGGTAGCGGCCATTGCACCGGCTGCGCTCCCGCGGCGGCGCTGCCACGGTGCGTTGATGCGGGGACATTAGCGAGCAGGTCCGCTCAGCGGAAGGCCTCGTCCAGAATCCGGGCGCCTACAACCCGTTTATGCCGGTTCCTGAAGGCCCGCCGGACCGTTTCGCCGCTCGCTCGCCGAACCTCTCCTGTAGGACCGCACAGGCGGCCCGGGGGCTCGCAGCGGCCGCCGTCCGTGCGATGCTCCGCACCGAAAGCCATCACGCTCCGTGACGTCCGGCGCGTGCTCGGCGCGCCCGACGCACCCGCTGCGGCAGCGGCCGCGGCAGCCTCATCCGAGGCCGCGGCCCGCTCACCCCACCCGGCCCGCGGCGGCGCTCACCGCATCCGGGTGGCCCACTCCTGCACCTTCTTGATCCGCTCCCTGATCTGCCCCGCCGTCGCCTCCGCGCTCGGCGGCCCGCCGCAGACCCGGCGCAGCTCGGTGTGGATCACGCCGTGCGGCTTGCCGCTCTGGTGGACGTACGCGCCGACCATCGTGTTCAGCGATTTGCGCAGCTCCAGCAGCTCCTTGTGCGAGACCACCGGCCGCCGGTCGGCGGGCAGCTCCAGCAGGTCCGCCTCGGTGTCCGGCTTGCGGCGGCTGTGCGCGATCTGCCGCGACTGCCGCTTCTGGAGCAACATCTGGACCTGGTCCGGCTCCAGCAGCCCGGGGATGCCGAGGTAGTCCTGCTCCTCCTCGCTGCCCGGGTGCGCCTGCATGCCGAATTCGGCGCCGTCGTACAGCACCCGGTCGAAGACCGCGTCGGACTCCAGCGCCTCGAAGGACATCTGCTCGTCCTCGCCGGTGTCCTCGTCCTCCTGCTTGTTCGCCTCGTCCATCTCCTTCTCGGACTCGGCGTACGGATCCTCCTCGCCCTGCTTCTTGGGCTTGTCGAGGACGTGGTCGCGCTCGACTTCCATCTCATTGGCGAAACCGAGGAGATAAGGAATGGTCGGAAGGAACACGGATGCGGTCTCGCCGCGCCTGCGCGATCGCACGAAGCGGCCGACCGCCTGCGCGAAGAACAGCGGGGTCGAGATCGTCGTCGCGTACACGCCCACCGCGAGGCGCGGTACGTCGACGCCCTCGGACACCATGCGGACCGCGACCATCCAGCGGTCGGTGTTCCCGCTGAAGGTGTCGATGTTCTTCGAGGCTCCGGTGTCGTCGGAGAGGACGAGGGTCGCCTTCGTGCCGGTGATCTCGCGGATCAGCTTGGCGTAGGCGCGCGCCGAGTCCTGGTCGGAGGCGATGACGAGGCCGCCCGCGTCCGGGATGCCCTTCCTGACCTCCGTCAGGCGCTGGTCGGCGGCGCGCAGCACGTTCGGCATCCAGTCGCCGCGCGGGTCGAGGGCCGTGCGCCAGGCCTGGGAGATGGCGTCCTTGGTCATCGGCTCGCCGAGCCGGGCGGCGATCTCGTCTCCGGCCTTGGTGCGCCAGCGCATGTTGCCGCTGTAGGACAGGAAGATCACGGGCCGGACGACGCCGTCGCCGAGCGCGTTGCCGTAGCCGTAGGTGTAGTCGGCGGAAGACCGCCGGATCCCGTCGTTGCCCTCTTCGTAGGTCACGAACGGAATGGGGTTGGTGTCGGAGCGGAAGGGCGTACCGGTCAGCGCGAGCCGCCGGGTCGCCGGGTCGAAGGCCTCCAGGCAGGCCTCGCCCCAGGACTTCGAGT
Organism: Streptomyces sp. NPDC001717; assembly: GCF_042892775.1. Taxonomy (NCBI): domain Bacteria; kingdom Bacillati; phylum Actinomycetota; class Actinomycetes; order Kitasatosporales; family Streptomycetaceae; genus Streptomyces; species Streptomyces sp. NPDC001717. Next base: position 259,672 of record NZ_JBIAUK010000006.1, read on the forward strand.
CGCCTGCGTGGTGGATCTCGTCGAGGATCACGAGGGTCTTGCGCTGCTCGCACCGGTTGCGGTGCAGCATCGGCCGCACGCCGACACCGGCGTAGGTGACGGCGACGCCGTGGTAGTCCTTGCTGAGCGGTCCCGCCGAGTACTCGGGGTCCAGCCGGATGCCTATCCGGGCCGCCGCCTCCGCCCACTGCTTCTTCAGGTGCTCGGTCGGCGCGACCACGGTGACCTGCTGCACGACGTGGTGGTGCAGCAGCCACGAGGCGAGGGTCAGCGCGAAGGTGGTCTTGCCTGCGCCGGGGGTCGCGACCGCGAGGAAGTCACGCGGCTGCGTCTCGATGTACCGGGTCAGGGCACCCTCCTGCCAGGCACGCAGCTTGCTGGCGGTACCCCACGGCGCACGGCCGGGGAAGGCGGGTGAGAGGTGGTGGGAGGCGGTAGTAGTCACGGTCCCCGGTTCGTCGCTCTCGGCATTTCAACAGTCGTACGTAGGACAACCGGGCCACCCTACCGGGCCGGGACCGCCCCTCGCGGAGGGACAGGCCCGTGACCTCGGCGGGTGCGGTGAGGGTCACACCGGCGTCTCAACGGGCGGCCGGGCACGGCCGCCCGGCCGCGGCCCGCAGGCCCCGCTGCTCGGCGGTGCCCCACCGGGGCACGGCGACGCCCGGCACGACTCAGCGGGCGAACCGCGGCAGCTGCGCCGCGATCTTGGGGACGTCGAGCGCGCCTTGGCAGACGTCCAGGACGAACCGCTCCGCCTCGTCGACGTCGAACGCGGGATCGAGCGGATGGCCGTTCACGTGCAGGAAGACCCAGGTCGCGTACCAGGCGATGCGCTTGTTCCCGTCCACGAGCCCGTGGTTCCGGGCGAGCGACTCCATCAGCGCCGCCGCCTTCTGCCAGACGTCCGGGTAGGCGTCCTGACCGAACACGCTCGCCTGCGGGCGGGCGAGGGCCGAGTCGAGCAGACCGTAGTCCCGCACCTCGTCCGCCCCGAGACGCTCCGCGAGATTCAGCAGCTCGGGGAGCGTGACGTAGCGCATCGGCATCAGGCGAGCCGCCGGTTGAGCTCGGCACTCGCCTTCAGGACGTGTTCCGCCGCCTCGTCGAACAGCCGGGAGTGCTCGTTCACGGCCGCCATGACGGCGTCGTGCGCGAAGGACTGCATACTGCGCCCCTCCGCCTCGGCGCGCTCGCGCAGGGCGTCCAGCTCTTCTTCGGTGAATCTGACGTTGAGACCGGCCATGACATCAACGGTACCGCGCGGTACCACTCGGTGCCACGGTCTTTCCCGCTGCCGTGACCGGGAACGCTCACCGGGCCGCGCCGCCCTCCACGGCAATCCTTTCCGGCCACGGCAAGCGGCGACCTAGGCGGGAACGGCCGCCTTCTCCCCGTCCCCGTCCAGCCGGGTCGAGACCCACGCCCCCACCAGCGCCACGCACGCCATCGGCAGGAACACCACCAGGAACGCCGCCGGGTGCGCGGCGCCGGCGCCCGCGGCCGGATCGTGGCCGGCGCCCACCGCTCCCCCGCCCAGCGCGGCGAAGGCAGCGCCGCCGGCCGCCAGCAGCACCACGTTGGCCAGCGCGTCGGAGATCTGCAGGGCCGCCGAATTCGCCCCGGCCTCCTGCGGCGCCGACAGCTTCAGCAGCAGCACGCTCGTGGAGCCGATCACCAGCCCCATGCCCAGGCAGCCGACCGCCCAGGACACCGCCACCGTCCACACCGGAACGGACGCGATCAGCACGGCCGGCGCCGTGGCGATGGCCAGCGCGACCATCACCATCCCGGCCACCATCAGCCGCTCCCGGTACGGAGCCATCCGGCCCTTCGACTGCACCCACGAGCCGCCCGCCCAGGTCACCCCGCCCAACGCGAGCGAGAACCCGGCCATGGTCGGGCTCAGGCCGCGCTGGGTCACCAGCATCAGCGGTACGAAGCTCTCCGCCGCGATGAACGACCCCGCCGCCACCCCGCGCAGCAGCACCACCGACGGCAGCCCGCGCCGCGCCCGGTACGTCCCGCGCGGCAGCAGCCCCAGCACGGCGGGCACGAGCAGGGCCGCGCCGACCGCACCCGGCACCAGGGACCACCACTCCAGGTCCTGGGCGGCGTACTGCAACAACCCCGCGCCCACCGAAATCCCCAGTGCCAGCCGGATCCGCCGCCGGTCGAAGGCCACGGGCTCCCCGCCCACGGGCCCGGAGGCGGTCCGCCGGATCGCCGGCAGCGCCACGCACAGCGGCACCACCACCAGGACCGGTATCCCGAGGAACACCCACCGCCACCCGAGGTGCTCGGTGACGGTCCCGGACGCCAGCGGACCGACGATCGACGGCACCACCCAACTCGCGGCGAAGGCCGCCATGATCGCGGGCCGCAGCCGTTCCTCGTACGCCCTGCTCACCACCACGTACAGCGCGACGATGACCAGCCCGCCCCCGAAGCCCTGCACGGCCCGCCCGAGCACGAACACGCCCATGACCTGGGCCGTCCCGGAACACACCAGCCCGGCGGCGAAGGCCCCGATCCCGACGGTCAGCGGCCGCAGCGGCCCCTGCCGGTCGGCCCACTGCCCGGACAGGACCATCCCGAAGAGGCTGGTGGTGAAGTAGGCGGAGAACCCGAAGGCGTACAGCCCGATCCCGTCCAGCTCTCGCGCGGCGACGGGCATGGCCGTCCCGACGGCGGTGGCCTCGAAGGCGATCAGGAAGACGACGGAGATGATCCCGACACTGAGCGTCCGGTACGCGGGCCCGAGAACCCCGCCCGGCGACGGGGCCGGGGCGGGCGGGGATATCCGGGGCACGGGGCGTTCAAGGGCACTCATCGCCCCAGAGTAAGGTGCGTGCCCACTTTTCGACCCTGTCAATTAGACGGATCCCGACCTCCGTCTCGGGCCCTGGGCCTCCCCGGACTGTGAACGCCGTATGGCAGTCACATTGCACCCCACCGGAAACCCTTCCCGACCGCCGCGGACCCCCATACGGTCATGTCCATCACCACCACACAGCCGTGTGCCCGAGTGGTTGAGGGACTCGCCTGCAAAGCGAGTTACGCCGGTTCGATTCCGGTCACGGCTTCGACGAAAGACCGCCCGACCAGGCGGACCAAGAGGGCGGTACCCCTGGAGGGGGTGCCGCCCTCTTGGCCTTGCGTCTCGGACAGCGAGCGCGTTGCGGGCTTCAGTCGACCTGCTCCCCGTCGTACATACCGCCCTTGCAGACGTTGGCCGTCAGATCGGCCGTTCCTCCGCCCTGCTTGCACTCGGAAGGGGTGACGACGGATGGGGCACCCCGTGCGGTGGCGGCGGCGGTGGCGACGCCTGAGAGGCCGAGTCCGGCGAGGGCTGCCGCGGCGATGACGGCGGCGAAGATTCGTCGAATGCGCATTCGGTTTCCCTTTCACGGATTGACTCGGTTGGGGCACTGGTCAGCTCGATCCGCACCCATGTCGACGGCACGTCACGTTGCCCCATTCGGGTTGCAGTGCTGTCAGGTGCGAGCGCGGGGTCGATCACGCGGCCCGTCGGACAGGCCTGGATCAGTGGACCTGTCCTCGCTATTCCAAACTAACAATTCCCGCAAATGGGCGCATTTTGGCGCACGGCTCCGCAGGCAGTGAGGTCGTGAGGTTGCCTCACTGCCTCTGCGACAACGTCGGCCCGCACTTCACGGTGTGCCCCTACCGGACGGCCAGGGCGGCCCCCATCCACGCGGCCCACGGCAGCCCGCCAGGGGACACCGAGGATCAGTGGCACGGTCGCCACGGCGTGGCGCGCGCCCTCAGCGCCACCTGGCCGGCACGAACCTGCGAAGCCGGCTACGCCGTTGGCCGTGGTTGTCGTCGTCAGGAGGCGCAGTTCAGCTGCTTGCGGGTGAACTCCTGGAAGTCCTTCATGAGCCGTGTGTTCAGCGCCCTCACCTCCGCGCTCTTCATGTCCGTCGGATTGTGGCTGAGCTCCAACTCCAGCTCGAAGGACTCCGTGGGGGTGCGACAGGTGTAGAGGAGCGTCGCACCGAAGTCCCACACCAGGCCCTTGCGCCCGAAGTCGAGCTTGGCGGGATGGAGGGGGTCGAAGGCCTGCCAGAACGCGTCGGATCCCAGCGGCTTACGGCTGACCTGTCCGGTCAGCGTCGTTGCCCCGTCCACCCCGACCCGGCAGGTGACCGTCTTGAGATCGGCGGGCAGCGCGAAGGCGTCCCGGGTGTCCTCCGTCACCTTCTTTCCACTGCCCAGCAGGGGAAGGACCGTCTTGCCGTCGAACGCGTCCCAGCACACCCTCGCCGGCGCCTCCGGAGCCGTGGCCTTCTCCTTCTTTTCCGAGCAGCCCGCCAGCAAAGCACCGGCCGCCGCCACGACGGCGACGGCTCGCAACGAACTCGCCATGCCCATCAGGAACCACCCTTCGAGCTGTCCACCAGGCCGCGACCGACCGTGTGGGCGACCGAGGACTCCTTGGAGGCCGCACCGGCGAGCGTGTCGATGTCCCGCTGGGACAGACCCGAGCCGATGGCAGCGCTGCGGACCGCTTCCTCGGCCGACTTGCTGACACCGCGGTCCGCCTTCGAGTACATCTCGGCCACCGCCTTTTCGGTCTCCGCGGTCTTCTCCTTGCCCTCTTCCTTCGCCCCGTCGACGAAGTACTCGGTGACGTCCTCCTGGACCCACTCCACGATGTCACCGGCCAAGGGCACCATTTCCAGGTACTTGCCGCCGGCGGCCGAGATACCGCGGTTGATCCACTTGGCCCCGTCCTCGACGCCCTTCACGTACTCCTCGTTCGCGTGGGCGGTCTCGCCGTGCATGCCCTGGGCACGGGCCTCCGTCATCATGCCCGCGATCTGCCCACCGGGCTGCACGGCGAGTTCCACCGCCTCGGACAGCTGGGTGTACTGGCCGTGGTGCTGGACGACATCGTTGACCAGCACCGCCGTGAACGCCTGGTTGGCGTTGGTGATCGCACCGTAGGCCCCGGGATCCTGAGCGACCGCCCCTAGGAAGCGAGACACCGTCGCCTCGTCGAATTCGGCCATGGTGCCGCTGACCTTGATCTGGTTGCCGCCGTTCTCGGCGGACGCCTGGAGGTCCGGGATGTACTCCGCCGCCATGTTGCCGAAGTGCCCCGCCAGGGGGCCCAGCCGGGGCTTCTTGTCCTCGTCGTCCGGGTCCTGCGCCACCAGGGACGGGTCGTCGCCCACCTTCTCGACGACGCGCTCCATGATCGAAGCCATCTCCTTGGTGTGCGGCACCGGCTTCGCGTCCTCGTCGCCCGCCGCGCGCCCGCTGACCGCCGCTTCCAGGGCGGAGCCCAGCGCGTCCTGGGCCGGGCCGGCTTCGCCGTAGGGGTGGCTCGGCGTGCGGTCGAAGGCGTCCGCCCACGACTCCTTGTCGAGCATGTAGTCGACCATGCCCCGCGCCTTGCCGTGCTGCCCGTCCACGGCCTTGTCGGCCGTCGTCACGATGCCGTCGCCGTTGCTGTCCTGGCGGACCGGCTCGTTGAAGAAGGCCGTCGCCGCGTCCGGGTTGTGGGACATCGCGTCCATCAGGCCCGTCAGCGGGTAGAAGCCCCGGCTGCCGTCCTTGGCCTGGCTGAGCACGACCTTCGGGTCGTACGGGGCCCCGTGCTCCCAGTCCTTCGCGTGCTCCCGGTCGAACGCGACCATGTCCCGGCCGACCGAGGTCAGGAACTCCTTGTCGTACTTGCCCTCGTGGAGCAGCGCGCCCAGCGCCTGGTAACCGTAGATCTTGCTGGTCAGATCGCCGGTGACCTGGATCTCCTTGCGGCCCGCCTTCATCAGGTCGTTCGTCCAGGCCGCATCCAGGTGGTTCGGCGAGTCCTTCTGCGTGGCGAGCCCCAGCATCGCGCCCATGTCGTTCTGGATGTTGCCGACCATCGCCAGCCGGTCCTTGCCGGCCTCGCCCAGCGTCGACGCGTCGATCGACAGCTTCGCGTACGCCTCGAGAGTGCCCTCGGGGCCGAGCTTGCGGTAGAAGTCCGGCGCGAACTCCGGGTCGTTGCGGTTGTCGTCGAGCAGGTCCTCCAGCTCGCGCAGCGCCTCGGGATTGCGGGCCACCCCGCCCGGCTCCTTGCTGAGCTTCTTCATCAGGTCGGCGGCTCGGTCGGCCTGTTCGCCGTCCAGGGTGGTGTACTTCGGCCCGCTGAAGTCGTGGTCGTCCGAGACGTTGGCGCGCAGCGCACGGGTGAGGGAGTCGTCGGCGTCCGCGACGTCCTCGACGAGCCGGTCCACCTTCGCCTGCCAGGCCTTCCGGTTCTCCTCCTCCTTGCGCTTGAACTCCGCGTAGTCCGGGTCGTGCCGCGCCGCGTACTCGGTCTTGGGGTCCATCGGGATGGCCGTGACCTTGCCGGCACCGTCCACGCGGAACCCGGCGGCGGGTGCCTCCTCCTCGACGGCCTTCTTCAAGGCGTCCCGAGCCGTCTTGATGGTGGTGTGACCGTCGCTGAGGAGCTGCTGGACGCCTCTGGCCTCCTTGGCCGCGTCCTCGAACTCCTTGGCCGTCTTGTCGACGAACGCCCGGCCGACCCCGGCCGTGACCCCGCTCCACTCCGCCTTGTCTGCCTTCGCCTTCATGCCGTTGCGAGCGGCCTCGGCCATCTCGTCCAGCTTGTCGGCCATGGCCTTCCAGTCGGTGGCCGCCGTCTGGAGCTTGTCCAGCGGGGCGTGCATCACGTTCTCGTACGTCAGCATGGGGAAGGCCTACTTCAGGTACTTGTCGATGGCGGATGCGGTGAAGTCGGCCTGGAGCTGCTGCTCGTCCTGGGCGTGGGACTTGAGCGAGTAGTTCAGACCGTTGGAGATGTTCGCGCAGGCGGCGACGAGGGTCTTCACCTGGCTCTCCCAGGTGCTGTTGACCTTCGCCAGCGCCGCCCCACTCGCGAAGTTCTCCTTCGTGAGCGCACCCGCCGCCTCCGTGGTGGCGGTCGCGGCATGCTTGCCGTCGGTCTGGAGCCGACTGTGCAGCTTGAAGGCCTCGGAACCGATCGCGCCGATGTGGTCCTGGTTGAGCTCCAGGTCGCCACCACCGCCACTGCCGCCGGGGTCCATCGGCACGTGGTTCAACCGCATGGAGACATTGGCCGCGGCCGTGGCGCGCGCCGCCGACCATTCCTCGTCGAACGACATCGCGTGAACTCCTGTGTGTCAGGTCGTGGGGGGTGGGGAAGTGTCAGCGGCTACGGCGTACGACGACCGCGGTGGCGGGGCACCGGCGATCACCAGGCACTGTAACGCTTGTTCGAAATCCGGTCACGTCTTTGCCGTGGGCCTGCGGCTAGCCCGCGGGAGCCTGTTGCATGGTCGGTTTGTCGGTCAGTCCGCCGTTGTCCTTGCAGCTCAACTCCTTGGCCAGCGCGACGGCACCGGCGTGGGCGAGAACCAGGTTGGCCTCCTGGTACTTGACGACATCTCCTTGGGGGAAGGTGCGGTTCCACGCGCTGACGGCCAGCACCGCCGGGGACGTGCCATCGGCGCCGGCCACCTTCGGACTGAGACAGTCGACGTACACGACGGCCTTGTTCACATCGGCCCAGGCACCGTGTCCCACCACGTACCGTGCGACCCCGGGGCCGCTGTGGGTGGCGTCCGCTACCGCTGGCCGTACCCGCTCGACCGTCACGGTCAGGTCGGCGATGCCCGCCTGCGGGCCCTTGTGGACGGAGCAGATCCGCTGCTCGCGCCAAGCACCGTCGTCCATGGGTTCCGCGGCCAGCCTCCGCGCCGCGTCACCTGCGCTTTCGTCGTCCGCCGACTGCGCGAACGTCTCCGCACCGAGCGTCGTCCTGAGCGCCTTGCCCTCGTCTCCGGCGAACAGCCCGTGGCAGACCCGGCCCGCGACGACACCCGGCTCGGACTCCTCCTCGCCGCCGTCCGCGCCTCCGCCCCCGCACGCGGTGAGCATCAGAGCCGCCGCCGAACCGGCCGCCACTGCTCCGCGCCGCACCCGGCCGGTCCTCTCACTCCGGATCATGGCCCTGCTGGTCCTCTCGGTCGGCGCCCGTGCCGTAGCCGATCAGAGCGGCCTGGCGTAGGTCCTCGGCGAACCCGGAGTCGGTGACACGCAGGTCGTGCTGATTGATGAAGCGCCTGGAGGGCGCCTGCATCGTCTCCTCACCGGCCCGATAGATCTCGTTCTTCTGCTCGCGGAGCTCCTTCTTGGAGTCGTCCTCGTGCCGCTTCTGTTCCGCCTCCGACCAGTCGCCCACCACCTGGCCCGCCATCTGCTCCAGCGCTCCACTGCCGGTGTCCACGGCCAGGGGCACGAGAATGGCGGCAGCCCCCACGGCGGCCGTCGCCGGGAGGAAGGCCACTCCCGCCGCGATCGCCGCTCCGGTGCCGAACTCGATCCAGGCGCTGCGCTTCTCCAGCGCCTTGTTGTACTCCTCGTCCTTCGCCACGTGGTTTTCCTGCACCTGGTCCGCGCGGGATTTGTCGAGCATCCCCTGGACTTCCGCGCCCACCCGAACGGTCTCCCGGGCGGCCCCCTTGTCGATGTGCCCATCGGGACCGACCTGTGACTCCAGGACGGACGTCGAGTAGACGCGCTCGGCGGTGGACACGGTGGCGTAGGCGTCGGGGTGCTGACCCAGAGCGCTGAGGAGCTTGCGGGCCTCATCCCGCTCCAGGGTCATGTGACCGGTCGAATTCTTCGCCTCGAACGGGGTGTGGGGGTCGTTCTCGGTCAGGGCGCGGTTGACGTCGTCGATGTATCCGGCGGTCATGTTCCCGACGCTGTCCGCGAGCGACTCGTGAGCCTTGAGCAGGCCCGCGTCTCCGCCGTACTTGGTGACGACTTCCTTCATGATGCTCGCTGACGTGTCGTCCCGCACCAATTGCGGTGACGGGTCGTCCCACGCGTGGCCGAGCGTCGCCGCCTCCAGAGCATGCCCCAGCGCGTCCGGCATGTACTGCTGGACCTTTTTCAGGTCGTCGAAGTTCGTGCCCTCCATGTCGATGGTGTAGTCGTACTTCTCGTTTCCGAAGAAGTCGAGGTAGCTCGTGACCGGCTTCTTGTCCGCGCCCTTGCCAAGATCGGCCGCGCCCGACTTATCCGTGCCGTCCTGGTTGTACGCGTGCGGCGTACGGTCCGGGTCGAAGAACTCTTTCGCCGCGTCCGGACTGTGACCCATCGCCTCCAGGAAGCTGACCACCGGGTCGTAGCCCGCGCCGTTGACCCCCGACGGGTTGAACAGGTTCTTGCCGTACCCGTTGATGTGCCGCGTCGAGTTGAAGAAGTCCGGGTCCTTGGCGTGGATCTGCGTGGCGTGCTCGGCGATGGGGACCAGGAACTTGGGGTCGTAGTTCCCGTAGCGCATGATGCCGCCGAGCAACTGGTAACCGTACGGCGGATTCTGGTCGTACTTCCCGAGCGGAATGTGCTGGGTGCCCAGCTTGCGCAGCTCCTGGGCGTAGCTGTCAGGCAGATGCGGATCGTTCTTGGAGTTGGTGGCGGTGGCCAGGTTGAGGCCCAGGTTCTTCTGGAGCTCCTGGACGTCCTTCAGGCGCTGCTCGTCGAGCTTGGAGTAGTCGTAGGTGTCGGTCGACAGGTACCCGAAGAACTCGAGCGCTCCCTTGGGGCCGAGGGTCTCGTAGAAGTTCTTCGAGAACTCCGGCACCTTGGCGTTGTCCGCCAGCAGTTCGTTGAGCTCCACGAGCTCGTCGTGGCTGATCTCGCGGCCCTTCTTCGCGAGATCGGCGGCGCGGCCGGCCTGTTCGGCGTCGAGGGTGGCGTACTTCGGGCCGCTGAAGTCGTGCCCGTCGGTGACGTTGGCGCCGAGCATGCGGGCCAGCGACTGGTCGACGTCGTCGCAGTTGTCGATGATCGCGTCGATCTTCTGCTGCCACAGGCCGCGGTTCTCGCTCAAGGACCGCTGGTAGTCCGGGTCGTGCCGGGCCGCGTTCCGTTCCCCTTCGGTCGCCGGCAGGATGGCCGTGACCCGTCCCGTGGCGTCGACCTGGAAACCCGCCGCCGGGGCGTCCTCTGTGGCGATCTTCTTCAGCTGTTCCCTGGACTGCTTGAAGACGGCGAGGCCCTCGGTCAGGGCCGTATGGATGCCCTTGGCCTCCTTGGCGGCGTCTTCCAACTCCTTGGCCGTCTTGTCGACGAACGCCCGGCCGACCCCGGCCGTGACCCCGCTCCACTCCGCCTTGTCGGACTTCGCCTTCATGCCGTTGCGAGCGGCCTCGGCCATCTCGTCCAGCTTGCCGACCATGGCCTTCCAGTCGGTGACCGCCGTCTGCAGCTTCTCGACGGGCGCGTTCATCACGTTCTCGTACGTCAGCATGCGGACTCCGCCTACTTGAGGTATTTGTCGATGGCGGATGCGGTGAAGTCGGCCTGGAGCTGCTGCTCGTCCCGGGCGTGGGACTTGAGCGAGTAGTTCAGACCGTTGGAGATGTTCGCGCAGGCGGCGACAAGTGTCTTCACCTGGCTCTCCCAGGTGCTGTTGACCTTCGCCAGCGCCGCCCCACTCGCGAAGTTCTCCTTCGTGAGCGCACCCGCCGCCTCCGTGGTGGCGGTCGCGGCATGCTTGCCGTCGGTCTGGAGCCGACTGTGCAGCTTGAAGGCCTCGGAACCGATCGCGCCGATGTGGTCCTGGTTGAGCTCCAGGTCGCCACCACCGCCACTGCCGCCGGGGTCCATCGGCACGTGGTTCAACCGCATGGAGACATTGGCCGCGGCCGTGGCGCGCGCCGCCGACCATTCCTCGTCGAACGACATCGCGTGAACTCCTGTGTGGGGGGAGGGGCGGTCGGACTCAGCGGTTCCGGCGTACGACGACCGCGGTGACGGCACCGCCGATGAGCAGGCAGGCTCCCAGACCGAGGCCGATCCAAGGAAGGAGACTGCCGTCCTTCTTCTCGTCCGCCTGGGCGGCGGGGGCGGACGCGGTCGAGCTGGGGGCCTTGGCGTCCGGCGAGCCGGAGGGGGTCTTGGATCCGGAGGTCGCTGCCGCCAGGTCGGGCAGGGGGTAGACGTCGGCCGGGCCGGGGTCGCCGGGGTTCTGCAGGGCTACGCGGGGCCGGACGATGCCGTAGCCGATGTAGTCGTTGCGCTGGCTGCCGTCGACGGGCTTGCCGGCGTTGTTCAGCAGGACGCGGAGGACCTGGTTGTTGGTCCAGTCGGGGTGGGCGGACCAGAGGAGGGCGGCGGAGGCGGAGGCGAGGGCGGAGGCGTCACTAGTGCCGTGGCTCTTACAGAGCCCCGTCTTGCCCTTGCAGGAGGTAACGATGTCAATGCCCGGCGCAGCCACATCCACTTGGGGGCCGTGCATCGACTCCTTGGTCGGCTCGCCCTTGGCGTCCACAGCTCCGACACCCACTACTCCGGGAGTCCCGGCTGGGTAGGCGAGCTCGTTGGTCGAATCCCCGTAGTTGCCGACGGCGGCAAAGAGCAACTTTCCTTTCGAGAGCGCATACTTCACGGCGGCGGCCCGCCCCTCGTCCTGCTCTGGCTTGCTTGGACGCCCCATGGAAATGTTGATGACCTTGGCGTCCGAGTCCGCTGCATATCGAATGGCCGCGACCATCGCCGGGGTATCCGCATCTTCAAGCGTGTCGGGCACGCGGATCGGGAGGATCTTGACTCCAGGTGCAAGGCCGTACGCGCCATCACCGCTCGGATGCTTCCCGGTACCGGCGATCACTCCAGCCATGGTGGTGCCGTGGCCGTAGTAGTCGTTGTCCCTGCCGACCTCGGCACCGTCAACAGCGAATGTCTTGCCCGGGAGAACCTGGCCTTCAAGTTCCGGGATCTGATTGACACCGGTATCGATCACCGCGACGGTGATCCCCTTACCAGTGCTGATCTTCCAGATCTCGTCGGCCTTCATGGCGTCGAGATGCCATTGCTGCGATCGAATGGTCTCCGCGTGGGCCGGAGTCGCGGCGACCCCGGCCAGCAGAAGGCCCACCAGGGCCGAGGTCGCCTTACGCATGCGCATCCCGTGCAATGTCCGTTCCGCTCAGTCGATCACCGGCGGAGCAACACGACGGTTGCCCTGCCAGGTCTCTTCGTCTTCGACCAGGTAGTCGGGGCGTTCGCCCCCCTGGTCGTCCCGTCGCTTACCCGGAGTGTGCGTACCCGCGCCGACAGCGCCATTCCGCACCAAGCCCGAGCCGCCCTGGGTGAACGGCTTACCGCCCGCGATCGGACGACCCGCCGCGGACTGGCGCCCACCAACGATGCCTCCCGGCTCGGAAGCCAGTCGACGGCCCGCCGAAACTCCGCCCGCGCCACCACCGTGAGCACCGCCACCCATCGGACCGCCCATGCCGCGGCCGGCCTGAGCTCCTTCGCCGATGACCGTCCCTCTCGGGATACCCGAGCCGGGACCGTTGGACGTCACTGGACGACCGCCCATGATGCCGGCGTCACGCGGGGGCATACCACCGGCCCTGCCAACCTGACTGTTGGGACCCGTCAGGCGCGGGTACGGGCCGAGTCCCGGCCCTGTGCCCGGGCCGGTTCCCTTCAGGCCGCCGACCGGGGGGAGACTCACGGGCGGAACGAAGGGGCCGGGAGCGGGACCGATGGGGCCCGGCCCGGTGGGCAGCGGCCCACCGGGCGTGGTCGTCACCGGCGGCACAGTCCGGTCCGGGAGCGTGCCGAGGGAGTCGAGGCCCACGTCCACTTTGTGGTCAGGGATTTCCGGCACGGGCACGGACGGGACCTGGCTGTCCGGCTGCGGTGGGTGCCCGGGAACCCACCCGGGCTCGTTCGAAGACGTCCCAGTACCTGAGTTTGACGGCCCGTACGAGTATCCGGCCGAGCCGGATCCCCCACCGGACCCTCCCCCGGACCTCGCCATATCCTGATCGCCGCCATAACCGACCGGCACCAACACATCCGGCGGCGGAGGAAACGTCGGGGCCGTCGCCTGAGCCTTGTTCATCTGCACGGTGGAGTGGTCGTACGCCCCAGCCAGCTTGTTCATCGCGTCGACGGCCCGCGCGTGGTCTCCGTTCAACCTCCGCCACGCGTCCTGGCCGAGCTGCACCGCATCCGGATCGTTGTGGTACTTGCGGGAGAGCTCGAGGTTTTCCTTGAGGCTCGCCTCGGTACCTGCGCTGTAAGGAGGCATGTTCCCCTCCTTACCGTCGGCCCCCTTGACCTCGCGCATGACCTGGGCCGTCTCCGTCATGGCCTGGCCGCCTGCGGCACTGAACTCAGCCAGCACCAGCGTGGCACTCCCCGCCTGACTCACCCAGTTCCGGTAGGCCTCGGCCGCTTCGCCCTCCCAGCCGTTGACCTTGTGGTCCTTGAGCTTGTTCCCGATCTCCTCGATCGTCGTGGCGGCATCGGTGAGTAGCGTCCCCAGCGCGGTCACGCCTTCCGGGTGGATCGCAGCCACCATCGCATGCAGCTGTGCATGCGTGTAGACCTCATAATTCGTCATCCGAGAACGCCGCCCTTCTTCGTCCCGTTCGGCTGCGGACTGTTCGGCGTGGCCGGTGCTCCTACGGCCGTCTTGTCCGCGTACGGGTCACGTTCGCGGACGTACTGATCATGGGCCTGCTTGGCCAGGACCGCCATGCGCCGCTTGGTCTCCTCGTCCGCCTCGGCAATGCCCTTGCCCGCGGACTGTACGGCGATGCCCATGGCCTCGATCAGCACGGCCAGCCCCTTCGACAGCTTCTCCAGCTCCGTGTGGACGGTGTTGTAGGAGCTGTAGAGCTTCTTGGCCTCGGTGAAGTCGCCCAGGGCTGCCGCCGGCAGCTTGCCGTCGGCCAGCCTCCCGTGCTGTGCCGAGGACCCGTCGAGCTTCGTCAGAAGGTCGTTCACCAGCTTCTGGTAATTCTTCAGGTCGTCGTACTGGATCCGCAGCGCCGCCGCCGCGCCCTGGGCGGCGGCCTGCGCGGCGATGTTGCCCGCCAGGCTCGCCGCAACGCCCACGCCGAACAGATCCAGCCCGTTGTCCTCTGCCACGTTGGTCTCCCCGACTCCCCGTCTCCCCGTGGTCGCGGCGCTCGTCAGCGCCGCTCCCCGTCCCCGTTCGCGCGCGTTCACTCGCGTTCACTCGTATTCACACGCGCGCGGAATCACTCTGACCGATCACTCTAGCCATCGGTACCGACAGCCCCAAGTCCGGGTTGCACGTGCAATGCGGGTCACACGGTCACGAGTTGGGCACTGCGACCGCCGCCGATGGCCGGATCGGGAGCCTGTTCACCGGGCGGCCCGTGGCCGCGCGTACTGCCGAGGCTACCGCCGCCGGGGCCGTCACCACAGGGACCGCGCTCGCCGCCTTCGCGCCGAACGGGGCCACCACGTCACGCTCCTCGACCAGTTTGACGATGCGGACCACCGGCGCGTCCAGCGCCGTCGGCAGGGCGTAGCCCGTCAGGTCGGGGTGGCGGACCAGGCCCGAGACCGTGCGGAGGTTTTCCGTCAGCGCCGCGCCCACGCCCTGCGTGACTCCCGCTTCGATACGGGCTTCCAACTGGCGGGGGTTGAGGATGCGGCCCACGTCCTGGGCCACGGCGAGTTCCACGACGCGGACCGAGCCGAGTTCGATGTCCACGTCCACCACCGCGCGGATCGCGCAGAAGGCGAGGCCGACGAAGGCGTCGCCCTGGCCGTCGGCGTCCAGGGGCTCCGTGGGGTGGGGGCGGCACTGGGCCGTCGCCCAGAGTTCCTTGCCTTCCATGGCCTCCGCGACCGTCATCGAGAAGGCGCCGTCGTACGACGTGATCCGGCCATCCGCGATCTGCAGGAGTTCCGTGGACATGCCGAGTTTGTGGGCCATCGGCTGGAGGAGTTGCGTGCGGACCATCTTCGCGGCGCGTTCGACGGCGCCACCCGACACCCACGTGTGGCGGCCGTGCGCCGCCGGGCCGGCCGGCGGCTGGTCCGTGTCGACGGGGGCCGTGGTCACCTCGTCGACGCCCAGGACCTCCTGGACGATCTGGCGGGCGAGGGTCGCGAAGCCCTGGCCGGTGTCGACGGCCGCGCAGATGACCGTCGCCGCACCGTTCACCACCTTCACCGTGGCGGTGGAAACCTCGTCGGTGCCCTCGGCGCCGAGCATGTGCACCATGCCGACCCCGTAGCCGACGCCCCGCCGCACCGCGCCCGGCTCGCCCGCGCCCTCCGGGCCGCCCGGCAGCAGCCACTCGTCCTCCGGGGTGTCCTTCGGGAGGGAGGGGAGCTCGAAGTCGCGCACCGCGCGGAGGAGTTCGGCGACGGGGGCCGGGCAGGTGACCGTCTGGCCGGTCGGGAGGAGGTCGCCCGTGGCGAGGACGTTGCGCATGCGCAGTTCCGCGCCGTCGATGCCGAGGGCCGCGGCGAGTTTGTCCATCTGGCCTTCGTACGCGGCGCAGACCTGCATCGCGCCCTCGCCCCGGACGTGACCGGAGGGCGGGTTGTTCGTACGGACCGCCCAGCCCTCGACGAAGGCGTGCGGGACGACGTACGGGCCACAGGCGAACGCCACCGCCGCTGCCAGGGATTCGGAGGACGAGTCGGCGTACGCTCCGCCGTCCATCAGGATCTGCGCCTCGACCTTGACCAACCGCCCCTCCGCGTCCGCGTGGTGGCGGTAGCGCAGCAGGGTCGGGTGGCGGTGGGTGTGGCCGAGGAAGGACTCCTCGCGGGTCGCGGCCAGCTTGACCGGGCAGCCCGTGCGCAGGGCCAGGAGGCCGAGCGGGAGCTGGAAGGCGGCGTCCTCGCGGTCGGCCGTCGCGCCCGGCACGCCGGTGACGACGACGCGCACCCGGTCCGGTTCGAGGCCGAAGCAGGCGGCGGCCAGGTCGCGGTCGGTGTGCGGGTCGGTGGAGGCGGTGTACAGCTCGACGCCGCCGTCGGGGCGCGGCACGGCCAGCCCGGCCTCGGCGCCGATGGGGGCGGGGTCCTGGCGGCCGATCCGGTAGAGGCCCTCGACGACGACCTCGCCGGTGACCTCCGGGTCTCCGTAGCGGAGCGGGATGTGCCGGATGAGGTTGCCGTCGGGGTGCAGCGGGGCGGCGCCGAAGGACTGCTCCGGGTCGGTGACCGCGTCGAGGAGCTCGTACTCGACGGCGATGGCGGCGGCGGCGAGGCGCGCGGTGTCGGGGTGGTCGGCGGCGACGGCGGCGATGGGCTCGCCGTGGTGGCGGACCACGTCGTGCGCGAAGACGGGCCGGTCGGCGATGCGGCGGCCGTGCGTGGTGGCGCCGGGGAGGTCGGCGTGGGTGACGACGGCGCGGACGCCGGGCATGGCGGCGGCGGCCGTGGTGTCGATGGAGAGGATCCGGGCGTGGGCGTGCGGGGAGCGGAGCACGGCGGCCCACAGGAGGCCCTCGGCCCACAGGTCGGCGGCGTAGGGGAAGGTGCCCTCGGTCTTGGCCCGGGTGTCGGCGGAGGGCACGGAGGCACCGATTCCGCGGGCGACCTGCCGGTCGGCGGGGTCGGTGGGCGCCGCCAGGGCGGTCACCATCGTGTTCAGCGTCGTCGTCGCCGTCGCCGCGTCCTGCCCGCTCACGCCGTGCCTCCGTGGTGGATGCCGCCCTCGCCGGGCGCTGCCTGGTGCGGAATGAGCGGCTCCGGCGAAGCCGCCGACTCGGCGGCCGCCGTGGCCGCCGCAGCCGCCTCGCGCTCGGCCACGACCTCGCGCACGGCGTCGACGACCCCCGAGTAGCCGGAGCAGCGGCAGAGGTTGCCGCAGAGCGCCTGACGGGTCTCCAGCTCGCTGGGAGCGTGGTTGCCCTCCAGCAGGTCGTGGATGGTCATCGCCATGCCGGGCACGCAGAACCCGCACTGCACCGCGCCCGACCTGCACAACGCCTGCTGCACGTCCGAGAGTTCCCCGTCCGTCGCGAGACCTTCGACGGTACGGACCTCGCTGCCGGCGGCCGTCGCCGCAGGGACCAGGCACGAGGCGACGAGCCGGCCGTCGACCTGCACGGCGCATGCCCCGCATTCGCCCTGCGAGCAGCCGTCCTTGGCCCCGGCGAGGCCGAGGCGCTCGCGCAGCACGTAGAGCAGGGATTCGCCGATCCAGGCTCCGGTGACGGGACGATCGGCGCCGTTCACGCGCAGGACGTAGGAGGCCTGGGGGTGTTCATTCTCTTCTTCGTACGTCGGCCCCTCGGCCGGGACACCTGCGGTGGGGTCCTCGGCCGGGGGTGACAGGGCACTGTCGGCGGCGTCCCCGTCCGGCGCGGGCACGGCGGCGGCGTCCGTCGGGGCCTGGGCGGGGTCGACCGGGCCGGCTTCGTCGGCCTCGGCAGCGGGCTCGGCGGCCTCGGGCCGGGACCCCTCCGCGTGAGCGTGCGGGCCGGCGTCGGCGGGGTCCGCCGCGGGTGCGGCGGCCGGGGCGCCGACCGGTACCGGCTCGGGCTCAGCCGGGGCCGGCCCGTTCCCGAAGGCGTCGAAGCCGCGTCCGTCGGTGCCTCCGGACGGCGCGAACTCGGCGTGCCCGGTGTGTCCGGTGTGTGCGGTGTGTGCGGTGTGGCTGCCGTGCCCGGTCTGGCCGGTGTACTGGGCCTGCCCGGGCTGACCCGCGTGCCCGGCGGCTTCCGCATGGCCGGTGAGGTCGATGTGGCCGGTGTGACCCACGTGCTCCGAGTGACCCGCGTGCCCGGTGTGCCCGGCTCCGTCCGTGCCGTCCGCGTACTCCGCACCGTCCCCGTGCTCCGCGTGGACCGCCTGCTCCGCGTGCCCGCCGTACTCCGCGTGCCCGTCGAACCCCGCGTGCCCGCCGGGCCCGCCGAACCCGGCGTGCCCCCCGAACTCCGCGTGCTCCGACGCCCGCGCCCCCTCGGCCGGGGCCTGCGCCGCGCCGTGGGCGGCGTCGATGTCGTGCGGGGTCGGGTGCGCCGGCTCGTCCTCCGGGAGCGGGGTGCCCACGCCCGGGCCGCCCAGCACCCTCGGGCCGCGCGGCGCGGTGCCCACGCCGGGGCCGCCGAGCAGCCGTCCGGAGGTCGCCGCGGTGGCGGCGGCAGCGGCGGCCGACGCGGCCGCGGCCGCGTCGGTGCCCGGGAGCGTGCCGGGCAGCGCGCCCGTGTCCTGCGTCGGGTACGCCCACGGCGCCGGGGCGCCGCCCGGCAGCGTCGCGGGGGCCTGGCTCCAGTCGGCGGCCGGCGCGCTCGGCTCCGCCGACGGCCGGAAGTCACCCTGCTGATCGGAAAGTCCGGGGGCTCCGGAGAGTCCGGCGGTTCCGGGTGCCTCCGGCGTCCCGCCGTACTCCCCGTACTCCGCGTACTCCGAGTACGCCGGCACCGCCCACTGCCCCGTCGAGGCCTCGTCCTGGAACCGCCACTCCGCCGTCGCCCCGGGGTCGTGCACCGGCGGCTGCGCCTGCGCCTGCTCCGGCTCGGCTTCGGCGAACGCCGCCGCCACCGCGGCCGGGATCGGGATCGACGCCGGGATCGGCCCGCCCACCGGGGCGGGCGTGGGCGCGGGAGCGGGACCCGGGTCGCCCGGGGCGGAGCCCCCCGCCTCGGGCCACTGCACCGGGATCGTCCAGGTGCCGGTGGCGCTCGGGTCCGTGGTGGCCGAGCCCAGCGGCACGATCATCGGCGGCGGCACGTACCCGTGCCCGGGCGCCGCGAGGGGCTCCCCCGTGCCGAGCGCGTCCAGCATGTCCTGCGGCAGTTTCACGAAGGCCGTGGCGTCCGAGTCGTACTCGCCGCCCTGCGGGACGGGTTCCCAGCCCCAGCCCGCCGTGCCGTTCGCGCCGTTTGCGCCGTTCGCGCCGTTTCCGGCGTTCCCCTGGGTCACGTTCTCGTTCTCGTTCCCGCTCATGAGGTCAGCGCCCTCCCCAGGGCCCTCCGTGCCAGCACGGCCACCGTGCGCCGCAGGTGCAGCACACCGGGAGCCACCGGGTCGCCCTGGTCGGGCACGCAGGCGGCGCCGACGTACTCGCCGAAGGCCTCCAGCGCCTCGGGGGCCAGGCTCCGGTCCCCGTCCCAGTCGATCAGCGAGGCCACCCACTGCTCGGCCTCCAGCGGACGCAGCGGCATCGGGGCCACCGCTCCGATGGCGCACCGCACCCCCCTGCGCGCGGGATCCAGTACGAGTCCCACGGACGCCACCGCGCGGCCCGGCCCCGTACGACCCGTGGCCTTGAGGAACACCTGCGGCGCGTGCAGCAGCGGCACCCGTACGAAGCCGATCAGTTCTCCGGGCCGGAGCATCTCGCGGCCCGCCAGCAGGTGCGAGACCGGGATCTCGCGCTGACCGAGCGGCCCGGCGACGAGGAGCACGGCCTCCAGCGCGGCCAGCACGGGCAGTGCGTCGCCCGTGGGCGCGGCCGTGGCGATGTTCCCGCCGAGGGTGCCCGCGTTGCGGATCTGCGGCGGTCCGGCGGCGCGTGCGGCGGCCGCCAGCGCGGGGATCAGGGCCGCGAAGTCGGGCCGTCCCATGCGCGCGTGGGTGAGTCCGGCGCCGAGGAGTGCGTGGCCGTCCTGGTACTGCCAGCCGCGGATCTCGTTGATCCGGCCCAGGCCGACCAGCGCGGCGGGCCGCAGTTGCCCGGCGTTGACGGCGGCCATGAGGTCGGTGCCGCCGGCGACGGGCACGGCGGCGGGCATGGCGGTGAGCGCCGCCACGGCCTCGTCGAGCGAGGTCGGCAACGTCACGGACTGCGCCGCGTGCGGGGCCTGCGCCGAATGCTGGCCCTGCGCGCCATGAGGCGCATCCGACGCGTGCGGTGCTTGCGGTGCGTGCGTGGTCAACCCAGCTGCCCCTTCCCGATGTCCCGGTCCCGGCGCTCACGCCTGTCCGCCGTACGGTACGTGCTCACCGCCGGGACGTGGCAACTCTGGCACATCTTCCGGGCCGCTCCGCGCGAGGGTGGGCCGGGGCGGGGGTCGTCGGGCGGTCGGGCCGTCACGGGCCACCTCCGGGCTTCCTCACGGCCGTTTCCGGGCTTCCTCCCGGACGGGCCGTTTTTCCCCGTATAGGAGGAAAACAAGACAGAGTTCCGATTCCAGGCAGGGGCGGTGCGCCCACCGCGGCACCGCCGTCCGCCCCGCCCGACGTCACACGATCGTCACGCGATCGGGGGCTCCCCCTCGATCGGACGCCCGAGCACCCCCGGACGCCGCTGCCACGGCAACGGGCCCCCCGGCGGCCGGTAGTCGACGCCGAGCGCGTCCAGTCGCGCGTAGTGCGCCGACTCCATCCGGCGCTCGAACCGGGCGAAGTCCCGCTCCTCCGGGGCCGGCTGCCAGGACCACACGACCTCCGCGAAGGCCGCGAGCCGGGGGAACGTCTGGTAGTCGACCCGCGCCCGGTCCTCCGCCACCTCGGTCCACACGTTGGCCTGCGCGCCCAACACCCGGGCCGCGGCCGCCTCGCTCATCTTCGGCGGTACCGGCTCAAACCGGTACACGTCCTCCAATGAGCGGACGTATCCGATCGGCATCGGCTCATCCCCGCCCGCCGCCTGACGGTGGTCCAGGTACACCTGCTGCTCGGGGCACATCACCACGTCGTGCCCGGCCTCGGCGGCGGCGATCCCGCCCGCGTAGCCGCGCCACGAGGACACGGCCGCGCCGTCCGCGAGTCCGCCCTCCAGGATCTCGTCCCAGCCGATCAGCCGCCGCCCCCGCTCGGCGAGCCAGCCGTCGAAGTGCCGGATGAACCAGGACTGCAGCCCGTCCTCCCCGTCCACCCCCAGCTCGCGGATCCGCTCCTGCGCGACCGCGGAGGCCTTCCACTGCGCCTTGGGGCACTCGTCCCCGCCCACGTGCACGAAGGGCGAGACCTCCGCCGGAAAGAGCTCCAGCAGCTCCTCGAAAACGCCCTCGTAGAAGCGCAGCACGGCCTCGGTCGGCGCGAGCACGTTCTCGTTGATGCCCCAGTCGTCCCACACCCCCAGCGCCGAGGTGTCCACGACGTCGGTGTTGCCCAGCTCCGGGTACGCGGCGATCGCGGCCTGCGAATGCCCCGGAAGGTCGATCTCCGGAACCACCCGTACGTGCCGCTCGGCGGCGTACGCGACGATCTCGCGGATGTCGTCCTGGGTGTAGAAGCCGCCGTGCGGGGTCTCGTTCCACAGCGGCGAGGCCCGGTGCCCCCACCGGCTGCGCGCCCGCCAGGCGCCGACCTCGGTCAGTCGCGGGTGGCGCTTGATCTCGACCCGCCAGCCCTGGTCGTCCGTCAGGTGCAGGTGCAGCACGTTGAGCTTGTGGGCGGCGATCAGGTCGATGTAGCGCAGCACGCCGTCCTTGGGCATGAAGTGCCGCGCCACGTCGAGCATCAGCCCGCGCCACCCGAAGCGGGGGCTGTCGGCGATCACCACGTACGGCAGGCTCCACTCCCGCCCGGGCAGCGGCGCCTTGCGGTAGACGTCCGGCCCCAGCAGTTGCCGCAGCGTCTGGTAGCCCCGGAACAGCCCGGCCGCGCTCCTGCCGACCAGCTCGACCCCCGTGGCGTCGACGGTGATCCCGTACGACTCCGGCCGCGACGGCTCCCCGAACTCCGGGTCCAGGCGCAGCCGCAGGTCGGCGGCCCCGCCGGGCCCGGCGGCCGGCAGGCTCCAGCCGGTGGCGGCGCCCAGTTCCCGGCGCAGCAGCCGCGCCACGCCCTCGGTGCCGGGGCCGGCGTCGAGGACCGGTTCGGGCCCGAACGCGTGGCGGCGCCCGCCCTCGTCGAAGTCGGCAACCTGCGGTACGGGGATCAGGTCCATGCGGCGGCACCCTTCGCGACAGCTCGTTGCACTGTGCGCAACACCTGTTCCGCAGAGTGCTCGTCGAGCCGACCCTAGCCCCCGCCCGGTGCACGGCAAAGGCCCCCGACCGCACTCGCGTGCGACCGGGGGCCTCGGCCCTGCTCGGCGGGACGGACTACTTGTCCTTGCCGCCCTTGTCCTTGTCCCCACCGGGGCCCATGGACTCGTAGATCTCCTTGCACATGGGGCAGACCGGGTACTTCTTCGGGTCCCGGCCCGGCACCCAGACCTTGCCGCAGAGCGCGACGACGGGGGTGCCGTCGAGCGCGCTCGCCATGATCTTGTCCTTCTGGACGTAGTGGGCGAAGCGCTCGTGGTCGCCGTCGCCGTGGGACACCTGTGGCGTCGGTTCTACGAGGGTCCCCGTACCAGTCCCGCGCTCGGGCTCAAGAGTGCTCATAAAGCCAGGGTACCGATCCCCGCACGGGTCAGTTGAGCGACGGGTCGTCCGGATAGGTGGCGACCATCGCGAGTTCGCTGCGCTGGCGGCGCAGCACCGCCCGCCAGAGCCGTTCGGGGTCGGGGAAGGACACGTCACCGGGCTCCGACTCCACCACGTACCAGGCGCCGGTGCCGAGCTCGTCCTCCAGCTGGCCCGGGCCCCAGCCCGAGTACCCGGCGAAGATGCGCAGCGAGCCCAGCGCCGAGGCGAGCAGCTCCGGCGGCGCCTCCAGGTCCACCAGCCCTATGGCGCCGTGCACCCGGCGCCACCCGAGCGGACCCTCCTCGCCGGGGATGACGGCCACCCCGAGCGCCGAGTCGAGCGCGACGGGCCCGCCCTGGAAGACCACGCCCGGATCGCCCGCCAGCGGCGCCCAGGGCAGCAGTACGTCGCCGACGCCCACGGGAGTCGGCCGGTTGAGGACCACGCCGAGCGAGCCCTGCTCGTCGTGGTCGAGCAGCAGCACCACCGCGCGGTCGAAGTTCGGGTCCGCGAGGGCGGGGGTGGCCACGAGCAGCCGCCCTGTGAGGGAGGACACCTCGGTCATGCCGACATGATCCCGCACATTCGCCCGTCGCGGGGAGCCGACGGCGAGATCGAATCGTACGCAGCTCAGGGCGCACCGCAGCAGCGGGGAGGGCGCGCGGCCGGCACAGCCGGAACGCGACGCTCCGCCATGTGGTGGATACGGAGGGTGTTGTACCGAATTCATGACAGTCCTACGGCCACGTCACCCTTACGAACAAGGGGGTGGTGGCCCTTACCCTTGTCACTCGCCCCCCGCCCACCCCCTCTCCGGAACGCGAGATTCATGACCGGCATCAGTGACGATGTACTGCTTGTCCACGGCGGCACCCCGCTCGAGGGCGAGATCCGAGTCCGCGGTGCGAAGAACCTCGTGCCCAAGGCCATGGTCGCCGCGCTGCTCGGCAGTGAACCCAGCCGGCTGCGCAACGTTCCCGACATCCGTGACGTCCGGGTCGTCCGCGGGCTGCTCCAGCTGCACGGGGTGACGGTCCGTCCCGGCGAGGAGCCGGGCGAGCTGGTGCTCGACCCCTCCCACGTCGAGAGCGCGAACGTCGCCGACATCGACGCCCACGCGGGTTCGTCGCGCATCCCGATCCTCTTCTGCGGTCCGCTGCTGCACCGCCTCGGCCACGCCTTCATCCCGGGCCTCGGCGGCTGCGACATCGGCGGCCGTCCGATCGACTTCCACTTCGAGGTGCTCCGCCAGTTCGGCGCGACCATCGAGAAGCGCGAGGGCGGCCAGTACCTGGAGGCCCCGCAGCGACTGCGCGGCTGCAAGATCCGCCTGCCCTATCCCTCGGTCGGCTCGACCGAGCAGGTGCTGCTGACGGCCGTCCTGGCCGAGGGCGTCACCGAGCTCAGCAACGCCGCCGTGGAACCGGAGATCGAGGACCTCATCTGCGTACTGCAGAAGATGGGCGCGATCATCTCCATGGACACCGACCGGACCATCCGGATCACCGGTGTCGAGCGTCTCGGCGGTTACAACCACAAGGCGCTCCCGGACCGCCTGGAGGCCGCTTCCTGGGCTTCCGCGGCCCTGGCCACCGGCGGCAACATCTACGTGCGCGGCGCCCAGCAGCGCTCGATGATGACCTTCCTGAACACGTACCGGAAGGTCGGCGGCGCCTTCGAGATCGACGACGACGGCATCCGCTTCTGGCACCCGGGCGGCCCGCTCAACGCCATCGCGCTGGAGACCGACGTCCACCCCGGCTTCCAGACCGACTGGCAGCAGCCGCTGGTCGTGGCCCTGACGCAGGCCTCCGGCCTCTCGATCGTCCACGAGACGGTCTACGAGTCCCGGCTCGGCTTCACCTCGGCGCTCAACCAGATGGGTGCTCACATCCAGCTGTACCGCGAGTGCCTGGGCGGCAGCGCCTGCCGCTTCGGCCAGCGCAACTTCCTGCACTCGGCGGTCGTCTCCGGCCCCACCAAGCTGCAGGGCGCCGACCTGGTCATCCCCGACCTGCGCGGCGGCTTCTCGTACCTGATCGCGGCGCTGGCGGCCGAGGGCACCTCGCGCGTCCACGGCATCGACCTGATCAACCGCGGCTACGAGAACTTCATGGAGAAGCTCGTCGAGCTCGGCGCGAAGGTCGAACTCCCGGGCGGCGACCTGGTCTGACCCGTACGGCCCAGCCGGTACGGACGAAAGCCCCCCGGGCCCCGCACAGGGCCCGGGGGGCTTTCCCTTTGCCCTGCAAAGGGCCTGACGGGGCCTCACCGGCGCCCCGGAGGCGCGGGGCGCCCCGGGAGGCCCCGAAGTGCGCGGAAGCGCACAGGAGGGCCCGGAAACGCGCGGGAGGGCGCGGCGAAGGCCCGGAAGCGCGCGGGAAGGGCACGGGAGTGCCTGGAGAAGGCCCTGCAAGGGCCTGGGAGGGCCTGGGAGGGCCCCTGGAAGGCCGAAGGGCGGCCGCCCCGCTCGGGGGCGGCCGCCCTGGCCGTTCTTCGTACCACTGCCGTCCCGAGGCCCTGTGCGGGCCTCGGCACAAGGGCGTACTACTTGCCCTTGGCGGCTTCCTTGAGCTTGGAGCCCGCGGAGACCTTCACGCTGTAGCCGGCCGGGATCTGGATGGGGTCGCCGGTCTGCGGGTTGCGCGCGGTGCGAGCGGCACGGTGGGTGCGCTCGAAGGTCAGGAAGCCGGGGATGGTGACCTTCTCGTCGCCCTTGGCGACAATCTCGCCGACGGTCTCGGCGAGCGCGGCCAGAACGGCGTCGGCGTCCTTGCGGGTCACCTCGGCGCGCTCGGACAGAGCGGCCACCAGCTCACTGCGGTTCATGTTGTACTCCCGTGTTCAACTTGCCTTAGAGGCGTGAGATCGAAGCCGATGCTGCCAGGGCCCTAGGACAGTCCCCGGACCCGGGTCTGAACGTCAGACCCTCTCGCCCGGTTACGCATCCTGCCCCCACCAGCGGCGGGAAAGCCAATCCGGCACCCGCCGGGGTCACACGAAAAGCGCCACAGTCACGCCTCGGTGACGCTCCGTCCACACCCTTGCGCACGACGCGGACGCGGACAGCGGAGCCCGAGGGCATCCCCGCAACCCTAGAGGCGGCCCACCGGGCCCGCATCTCGCGACGCGCCGGGAACGGCGGGCCGTGAGGGCCGTCACAGACGACCGTCACGGCCCTGACGACCCATCGGCCCCGTCGGCCGGGGCGGCCGACCCGGCGGCGGGAGGCGGCTCGACCCGGCCCGCACGCTCAGGCGTTCGTGGCGGCCTTGCGGACGGCGCCGGCGACCGCGCCGGCCACCTTGTCGTTGAAGACCGACGGGATGATGTAGTTCGCGTTCAGCTCGTCCTGGCCGACGACGTCGGCGAGGGCGGTCGCGGCCGCCAGCATCATGTCGGTGTTGACCGTCCGCGACTGGGCGTCGAGCAGACCGCGGAAGACACCCGGGAAGACCAGCACGTTGTTGATCTGGTTCGGGAAGTCGGAGCGGCCGGTGGCGACGACGGCGGCGGTCTGACGGGCCACCGCCGGGTCCACCTCGGGGTCCGGGTTCGCGAGCGCGAACACGATCGCGCCTTCCGCCATGGCGGCGACGTCCTCGCCGGAGAGCACGTTCGGGGCCGAGACGCCGATGAACACGTCGGCGCCGACCACGGCCTCCTTCAGAGTGCCCGTGTAGCCCTCGGGGTTGGTGTTGTCGGCGATCCAGCGCAGCGGGGAGTCGGCGGCGGCGTCGACGAGGTCGGGGCGGTCCGCGTGCACGACACCGTGGATGTCGGCGCTGACGGCGTTCTTGACGCCCGCCGCGAGGAGCAGCTTGAGGATGGCCGTACCGGCCGCGCCGGCGCCGGACATGACGACCTTGATGTCGCCAACTGCCTTGCCCACCACGCGAAGTGCGTTCGTCAGGGCGGCGAGGACCACGATGGCGGTGCCGTGCTGGTCGTCGTGGAAGACGGGGATGTCCAGGGCCTCGCGCAGTCGGGCCTCGATCTCGAAGCAGCGCGGCGCGGAGATGTCCTCCAGGTTGATGCCGGCGAAGCCCGGGGCGATGGCCTTGACGATGGCGACGATCTCGTCCGCGTCCTGCGTGTCGAGGCAGATCGGCCACGCGTCGATGCCCGCGAAGCGCTTGAAGAGGGCGGCCTTGCCCTCCATGACGGGCAGGGCGGCCATCGGGCCGATGTTGCCCAGGCCCAGGACGGCGGAGCCGTCCGTCACGACTGCGACGGAGTTGCGCTTGATGGTGAGGCGGCGCGCGTCCTCGGGGTTCTCGGCGATGGCCGTGCACACGCGGGCCACGCCCGGGGTGTAGATCATCGAGAGGTCGTCACGGTTGCGGATGGGGTGCTTGGACGACATCTCGATCTTGCCGCCGAGGTGCATCAGGAAGGTACGGTCGGAGACCTTGCCGAGGCTGACGCCCTCGATCCCGCGGAGCTTCTCGACGATCTCGTCGGCGTGCGCGGTGGAGGTGGCGGCGATGGTGACGTCGATCCGGAGCTTCTCGTGGCCGGAAGCGGTCACGTCGAGGCCGGTGACCGAACCGCCGGAGGACTCCACGGCGGTGGTGAGCTGGGAGACCGCGGTTCCGCTCGCGGGCACTTCCAGGCGGACCGTCATCGAATACGAGACGCTGGGCGCCGTTGCCATGGCCGTGTTTCCTCTTCTGTCCCTGGTTCGCTGTACACGCAGGGTCCCGCGCGGCACCGCCCAAACGATGACAGGTGCGGCAGGACCTGTTGTCCGATCGTCCCACCTACCAGCCGGTACAAGGTAACCAGCTACAAACTTCGGAAAGACTCTTCCACCATACGAGATAACTGAGGGGGTTCGGAATGGGGGGTCCATACAAAACAGGTCCGCGCCCCCCACGGATGGGGGACGCGGACCTGGTGATTCGTACGTCTGTGACACCGACCCGCCATGCTCGCCTCGCGGCAAGTGGTCGCTCTAAGCGACGAAGGTTGGGCCCGGGGGCTTGGATCGAGTCGGTGCCGTACCCAGGCTAACAAAGGATCGCCCGATGTCATCCCCGGTGCGGAAGCCGTTTTCCGGGACCATGCGTCTGGCCGCGCCCCAACCGGCCGTACCGACCCCACCTCCGCCCCCCGCCGCCGGCACCTCCGGCCGCACCGCCCACACCTCCAGGCCGCCGCCGGCCAAATCCCACCCCGACACCGCCCGCACCTCCCAGCCGCCGCAGGCGAAATCCGGCCCCTCGACAACGCCCGCACCTCCAGGCCGCCACCGGCCAAATCCCGCCCCGCGGCACCGCCCGCGCTTCCAGGCCGACGCCGGCGAAATCCAGCCCCGCCGGCGTTTGAGGCGCGGGGTCCGGGGCGGAGCCCCGGCAGCGGAGCTCGGCCACGGCCCCGCCCCGAGAGCCCTCGTGAGGGCAGCGCCGTCAAAGCCTCGGCCGGGCGGGCGGGCGGCGGGCCGGCCGTGCGTCGGGCGGGCGGCCCGCCCGACGCTAGGCCCCGTCCGGGCTCCGCAGGAGCGCCGGCACGCCGTCCGCGTCGGGCTCGTCCCGATCCGCCGCCGACACCACCGTCAGCTGCTGCGTCGCGCGCGTCAGCGCCACGTACAGCACCCGCAGGCCCGCCGCGGACTCGTCCGCGATCTCCGCCGGGGAGACGACCACCGTGGCGTCGTACTCCAGGCCCTTGGCCTCCAGGCTGCCCAGCGCCACCGCCCGCTCGCCGAGGTCCGCGAGCCAGCCCGCGGCCTCCGCCCGCCGGTCCATCGCCACGACCACGCCCACGGTGCCGTCCACCTGCTCCAGGAGGCGCCGCGTCTCCTCCCTGACCACGGAGCCCAGATCGCCGTCCGCGGCCGTGAAGCGGGGCTCCAGGCCCGTGGAGCGCACCGCCGACGGCGGCTCCATCCCCGGCATCGCCAGCCGCAGCACCCGGGCCGCGACCTCGGCGACCTCCGCCGGGTTGCGGTAGTTGACCGTCAGCGTGAACCGCCGGCGCGGCCGGCTGCCCAGGGCCTCGTCGCGGGCGGCCGCCGCCTCGTCCGGGTCGGTCCACGAGGACTGCGCCGGGTCGCCCACCACCGTCCAGGTGCCGGTCCGGCCCCGCCGGCCCACCATCCGCCACTGCATCGGCGTCAGGTCCTGGGCCTCGTCGACGATGACGTGCGCGTACTCGGTGCGCTCCGCCGCGAGCCGCTCGGCCCGCTCCCACTGGGTCTCCTCGCGGGTCGGCATCAGCTCCTCCAGCCCGCTGAGCTGGTCGAGCGGGTCCATCTCCCGCTTCCGCTTCGGCCGCGCGGGCGCGCCCAGCAGCTGCTGGAGCTCGTCGAGCAGCGCGACGTCGTGCACCGACAGCGGGCCCTTGCCGTCCGGGCCGACGCGGCGCAGCGAGCGGGCCAGCTGGCGGACCTCGCGGGGGTTCAGGTCCCGGCGCGACCAGCGGCCGAGCCGCCGCTCGTCGGCCATCGCGGCGAGGACGGTGCGCGGGGTCAGCTCTGGCCACCAGGCGTTGAGGAAGTCGATGAACACGTCCTCCGTCGAGATGTCCTCGTCGAAGGCGGAGCGCAGCTCGGCGGCCAGTTCCGGATCGCTGTGCCGGCTCGCGCCGCCCGTCTTCGCGTACAGCGCGTCGAGCAGCAGCTTGCGGGCGCGCGGGCGCAGCAGGTTCACGGGCGCGCTGCCGCCGAGCACGTTGTGCCGGATCCGGTTCAGCTCGTCGGCCTCCAGCTCCTGGCGACGGCCGAAGGCCACCACGCGCAGCCGGTCGGGGGCGTTGCCCATTTCGAGGGCTCCGCGCACGGCCTTGCGCAGCACCTTGAGCATCCGCGAGGAGCCCTTGACGCGGGCCACGGGCGGATCGTCGTACGTGGTCGCCTCCGCGCCGTCGACCAGCGAGCCGAGCGCCCGGATGGCGACCTGGCCCTCCTCGCCGAGCGAGGGCAGGACGCCCTCGGTGTACGCGACGAGCAGCGGGGTCGGCGAGACGATCAGGATGCCGCCGGAATAGCGCCGCCGGTCCTGGTAGAGCAGGTAGGCGGCCCGGTGCAGGGCGACCGCCGTCTTGCCGGTGCCCGGCCCGCCCGCGACCTCGGCCACCGAGGTGGCGGGGGCGCGGATGACCATGTCCTGCTCGGCCTGGATGGAGGAGACGATGTCCCGCATGGAGTGCGTACGGGCCCGTCCGAGCGCGGCCATCAGCGCGCCGTCGCCGATCGCGGGCAGTTCCTCGCCGCCGAGGAAGGCGGTGAGCTCCGGGCGCATCAGGTCGTCCTCGACGCCCAGCACCTTGCGTCCCTTGGAGCGGATCACGCGTCGCCGTACGACGCGGCCCGGGTCCTTCGGGGTCGAGCGGTAGAACGGCGCGGCGGCCGGTGCCCGCCAGTCGATGACCAGCGGCGAGTAGTCGGAGTCCAGGACTCCTATCCGGCCGATGTGCAGGGTTTCGGCGATCTCGGCGGTCAGGTCCGCGCGGATCGCGTCGTCGGCGGGCTCGATGGAGGTGTAGGCGCCGTCCGGGCCGCGCTCGCCGTCCTTGCCGAGGACCAGGTCGATCCGCCCGAAGAGGAAGTCCTCGAACTCGTTGTTCAACCGGTTCAGGTGGATACCGGCCCGGAAGACCTGCGCGTCCCGCTCGGCCAGGGCCCCGGGCGTGCCGACCTGGCCGCGCTTGGCGGCGTCGTTCATGAGGAACTCGGCCTCGTGGATCTTCTCCTCGAGGCGCCGGTACACCTGGTCGAGATGCGTCTGCTCGACCGCGATCTCCCGATCGCGGACGGAATCCGCCGTGTTGTCGACAGCGGCATTCTGCGCGGCCACCAAGGCCCCCTTCTGACGTGCATGGGCGACCGTCAACCGTACGCGAACGGGCCCCCTGTCCGCACGCCGGATCCGGTACGGGTCGGGTGGGGTCGTGGCGGGCGTCGTTCCGGGAGGGGGGTGCGTCCGTTGGGGGCAGGCCCCGGAGGGCGTCTCCCCCGGGCCCCGGCGCCGTGAGACGACGGCGTCCTACGTCCCGACCCCCGCCCGCGCCCGGCGGCGGTGGCGGGCCACGCGTTCCCGGTTGCCGCACAGTTCGCTGGAGCACCAGCGGCGGCGGTGGCCCCGGGACGTGTCGAGGTAGAGCCTGGCGCAGCCGTCGCCCGCGCAGGCGCGCAGCAGGGCGAGGTCGCCCGGGTCGGTCAGCAGTTCCACGGCGTCGCGGGCGACCGCCGCGAGCAGTGCCCCGCATTCCACTCCGCCGCACAACTCCCGTACGAGGTGCCCGTCCTGGTCCCGTACGGCGCACAGCCCGGGGGGTGGTCCCGCCGCCAGGGCGTTGACGCGGGCGAGGGCCGCCTCTTCCGGTTCGGCGCCGTCGAGTTCGGCCCGTACGAGTGCCTCGACGTCCCGGCTCAGGGCCTGGAAGGCCGCCACCCAGTCGGGGCCGACGCGTGCGAGCGGCGTCCGGTCGGGGACCAGACCGGCGCCGGCGAGCCAGGTCCGCAGCCCGTCGCCGTCCCGGATGCGCTCGGTGGCCACCAGGTCCAGGCAGACCCGCCCTGAGTCGAACCGCATGCACGTCACCGCCTCGCGTCGTGGGGCGCCCCACCAGACTGCCGCCCCGCGCGCACATGCGGAAGCCCCCGAACCGGTCCGTCACACACCCGTGCGTTGCCATCCGGCCACGCCCGCTCCGCGCTCCCGCCAAACCCCCGCTACGCCCCCAGCGGCTCGTCGTGGAGCAGGCGTTGGAAGAGGCGGTGGTCGCGCCAGACGCCGTTGATGTTGAGGTAGCCGGGCGCGAGGCCGTACTCCTCGAAGCCCGCCTTCTGCAGGACCCGCTGGGAGGCCTTGTTGTCGATCAGCGTCCCGGCCTCCACCCGGTGCAGCCCGAGCTCCTCGCGGGCCACCCGGAGGAGCTCCGCCAGGGCGGCCGACGCCAGCCCCTTCCCGTGCCAGGCCGTGTCGACCCAGTAGCCCACCCCGCCGCTGCACAGCGCTCCGAACACGATGGACCCCAGATTGATGGCGCCGACCACCTCGCCGCCCGCCGTGTCGACGAGCAGCCACGGGGCCAGCCGGCCCCCGTCCCGGTCGGCGAGCATGCCCTCGATGCGGTCCAGCTGCCCCGCCTCGGTGTAGTAGGCGTCGGGTCTGATCGGCTCGTACGCCTGCATGTACGCCCGGTTCCGCTTGAGCGCCTCGGCCAGGGCGGCGGCGTCACCGAGTTCCAGGCCCCTCATCTCAACCCCGTTGAAGATCATTCCTTCACGCTAGCCCCTGACGCGTGGGCGCGTCCCCGTACTTGACCTCCCCGCCCGCGTCGAGCGACAGCCGGTACCCCCGCTTGACCACCGTCTGGATCAGCTTCGGCGCCCCCAGCGCCACCCGCAGCCGGGCCATCGCCGTCTCGACCGCGTGCTCGTCGCGGCCCGCCCCCGGCAGTGCCCGCAGCAGCTCCGCGCGGGACACCACCCACCCCGGCCGCCGGGCGAGCACCCGCAGCAGTGCCATCCCGGCCGGAGGCACGGGCCTCAGCTCCGCGTCGACCAGTACGGCCTGCCCGCGGATCTCCACCCGGTGCCCGGCCAGCGGCAGGACCTTCGCGCGACCCGGCAGTTCCCTGCACAGCAGCTGGACGAGCGGGCCGAGCCGGAAGCGTTCCGGCTGCACGGTGTCCACTCCGGCGGCCTGGAGCGGCAGGGCGGTCACCGGCCCCACGCACGCGGACAGCACCCCGCCCCGCAGCGCCTCCAGCAGGGATTCCCGTACGCCCCGTTCCTCGGCCCGGGACAGCAGCGAGGCCGCCGCCGGGGCGGAGGTGAAGCTGACCGCGTCGACCCCGCCGCCGATCACCGCGTCCAGCAGACGGTCCAGCGGCGCGAGGTCCTCCGGCGCCATCCACCGGTACACGGGGACGACCACCACGTCGGCCCCGCCGGCCCGCAGCGCCTCGACGAAGCCGGGCAGCGGTTCCCCGTGCAGCTGGAGCGCGATCCGCCGCCCGGCGACCCCGGCCGCCAGGAGTCGTTCCAGTACCTCGGCGAGCGATTCCGAGTCCGGTGACCAGGTCTCCACGAGCCCGGCGGCGCGGATGGCGCCCTTCACCTTCGGTCCGCGCGCCAGCAGTTCGGCGGCCCGCAGCCGCTCCAGCAGCTCTTCGCCGATGCCCCACCCGTCGGCGGCCTCGATCCAGCCGCGGAAGCCGATCGCGGTGGTGGCGACCACGGCGTCCGGTGCGCAGCCGATGAGTTCCTTGGTGGAGGCGAGCAGTTCGCTGTCGTCGGCCAGCGGCACGATCCGCAGCGCCGGCGCGTGCACGACGGCGGCCCCGCGCCGCCGCAGCAGGGCGATGAGTTCGTCCGCCCGCCGGGCGGCGGTGACGCCGACGGTGAAGCCCGCGAGGGGGCCGGTCGGACCGGTCTGGGTGTCGTCCATCGTGACCTGCCTTGTGACGCGGTGACGCAGGGGGGCGGTACGGGTGAACCGAGCCTGCCAAGGTGGCGTGTCAGGCTCGGTTCACCCGTATTTCACCGCGGTTACACCGACGTGAGCTGCGGCTTCGCCTCGACCCCGGCTTCCGGCAGCGGCGGGGCGACCGACCGGCGAAGGTATACCGCCCACGTCACCGTGCAGCACGCGGCGTAGAAGCCGAGGAAGGTGACGAAGGCCGCCGTGCCCGATCCGGAGCTGAGGAAGGCCTCCCGGAAGACCAGGTTGATGCCGAGCCCGCCCAGCGCTCCGACGGCCCCGATCAGCCCCATGGAGGCCCCGGAGAGCCGTCGCCCGTAGGCGGCCGCGGCCTCGCCGCCCATGCCCCGCGCCAGTGCCTTGGCCTGGAAGATGCCGGGGATCATCTTGTACGTGGAGCCATTGCCGAGCCCGCTCAGTACGAACAGCGCCACGAACCCGACGAGGAAGACGGGCAGCGAGTGCCGCTGCGAGGCCAAGACGACGACTCCGGTCGCCGCCGCCATGGCCACGAACGTCCCCAGGGTGATCCGCGCCCCGCCGAAGCGGTCCGCGAGCGCGCCGCCCACCGGTCGGATCAGCGAGCCGAGCAGCGGTCCGATGAAGGTCAGCGAGGCGGCCTGGAGCGGGGTGCGGCCGAACTGGGTCTGGAGGACGAGCCCGAAGGCGAAGCTGTATCCGATGAAGGACCCGAAGGTGCCGATGTAGAGGAAGGACATGATCCAGGTGTGCGCGTCCTTGACCGCCTCGCGGACCGCGCCCGTGTCGTTGCGCACGGGCGCCAGGTTGTCCATCCGTGCGTACGCCAGCGCCGCCGCGATCACGATCAGCGGGATGTAGGCGCCGAGCAGGATCCGCGGGTGCGTGGCCCCGGCGGTGGCGATGACCAGCAGTCCGGCGAGCCACATCACGGGTACGCCGATGTTGCCGCCGCCGGCGTTCAGGCCGAGCGCCCAGCCCTTCTTGCGGAGCGGGAAGAAGGCGTTGATGTTCGTCATCGAGGAGGCGAAGTTGCCGCCGCCGACCCCCGTGAGGGCTGCCACCAGGAGGAAGGTGCCGTAGGAGGTGCCGGGCTCCATGACCACGAGCGCGGCCGTGGTCGGGGCGAGCAGCAGCACGGCGCTGAAGACGGTCCAGTTCCGGCCGCCGAAGCGGGCGACGGCGAAGGTGTAGGGCACCCGGACGAACGCGCCCACGAAGGTGGCGGTGGCGATCAGGAAGAACTTCCCGGCCGGGTCGATCCCGTACTTGGGTCCCATGAAGAGGACCATCACGGACCAGAGCGACCAGATCGAGAACCCGATGTGTTCGGAGAACACGGAGTAGACCAGGTTGCGGCGGGCGGTCCGCTCGCCGGTCTCCTTCCAGAAGGTCTCGTCCTCGGGGTCCCACCGCTCGATCCAGCGGCCCCCCTTGCGCGGTGCGGTCGTACCGGTCATCACACGCCTCCACAGCTGTCGCGTCCGTGGTGACGACCGTAGGAACGCCGCGTTTCGGCCCCGGTCTCCGCCGGATGACCGCCGGGAAACCTTGCTCTCACCCGCCGCCGGGGCGGGGTGTGAGTCGGATGGGTCCCTTCGGCAGCCAACCGTCGGGCGGGAGTTCCAGCCAGTCGCGGTCGGCGGCGAGGCCGGCGGCAGCGGCGCGCAGGGCGTCCAGTCCGGGATGGGTGAGGCCCTCGCGCCAGACCATGGACAGCGGGGACAGCGGCACCGGGTCGGTCAGCGGCCGCTTCACGGAGGCGGGCATGTCGAGGAAGTCCACGGTCACCAGGACCGGGTTGCGGGTCTTGGCCATGACCCGGCGGAACTCCTCCTTGCCCATCGCCACCGGCGCGGGCGGCGCGAGTGCGATGCCCCGCCCGGCGAACAGCTCGTGCGCCAGCCGCGTCCACTCGGCGGTCCGCGGGTTCCCGGCGCCCGCGTACACGGTCTCCCCGGCCAGCGCGTCCAGCGGTACGGATTCCAGCCCGGCCAGCGGGTGCCCCTCGGGCAGCAGCACGGCGAGCGGCTCGTACCGTACGGGCATCACCGCGAGCCCCGCCCGCAGCGCCGGGTCCAGTCCGTCCGCGTACCCGAAGGCCACGTCGAGGCGGCCCGCGGCGATCTCGCCGGCGGCGTGGGTGAGCCCGCTCTCGAAGCGGGCCATCAGTTCGCAGTCCGGGGCGAGTTCGCGGGCCCGCTCCAGTACGGTCCTGGGGGTGCAGGGCCCGTCGGTGTTGAGGTCGACGAGGAGGGCGCGGGGGGCGGTGAAGACGGCGGCCAGTTCCTCGTGCGCGGCGAGCACCCGCCGGGCCGGGGCCAGCAGCCGCTCGCCGTCGGGGGTCAGCTCGACGGCGCGGGTGGTGCGTACGAACAGGGTGGCGCCCAGGGTCCGTTCGAGCCGGCGGACGTCCCGGCTGAGGGCCTGCTGGGCGATGTAGAGGCGGGCGGCGGCGCGGGTGAAGTGCAGTTCCTCGGCGACGGCGACGAACCCGCGCAGCAGGCGGGGTTCCACATCACGGGCTATCACTCCCGGAGACTAACAACACGATGATGTGAATGGGCCCCGAACAGGTGTTGGACCGCGAGGGCCGCCCGGCGCGAGGCTCTTCCCATGCCCGCCACCACCACCGCTCCGACTGCCGCCACCACTGCCCGCTCCCCCCGTATGGCCGTCACCGGCACGACCCTCGTCATCACCGCCCCCGCCCCCGCCGCGGCCCCGGCCCGGCCCCGGACCCGGCCGCGCGGGCCGTACGGCCGCCTGTTCGCCCTCCCGGGAACCCGCGCCTTCACCGCCGGGAACCTCCTCGCGCGGCTCCCCATGGGCATGTTCGGGGTCAGCGCGGTCATGATGATCGCCGGCCAGCGCGGCTCGTACGCCCTCGCCGGCGCGGTCACCGCGACCGGCCTGGCCGCCACCGCCCTGGTCGCGCCGTGGACCGCTCGGCTCGTCGACCGCCACGGGCAGGCCCGGATCGCCCTGCCCGCGACGCTGATCGCGGTCCTCGGCTCGCTCTGCCTGATCGTGTGCGTCCGTACCGGCGCCCCCTCCTGGACCCTCTTCGCCTCCTACGCCGCGACCGCGACCACCCCCAACATCGGCGGGCTGTCCCGGGCCCGCTGGACTCACCTGCTGCGCGGCTCCCCGGCCGCCCACCACACGGCGATGTCCTTCGAACAGGCCGCCGACGAGCTCTCCTTCATGCTCGGCCCGGTCCTGGCGGCCCTGCTCTGCAC
The DNA here is from genome assembly GCF_042892775.1 of Streptomyces sp. NPDC001717. NCBI lineage: Bacteria > Bacillati > Actinomycetota > Actinomycetes > Kitasatosporales > Streptomycetaceae > Streptomyces > Streptomyces sp. NPDC001717. Next base: position 295,429 of record NZ_JBIAUK010000006.1, read on the forward strand.
CTCCGTCTTCCCCGAGGCGGGCACCCTCGCCGGGGCGGCCCTGCTCCTCACCGGCATGCTGGTCTTCGTCTCCCGGCGCTCCACGGAACCCCCGGTGACGGCGGCGCCCCGGCGCGGCTCCCCGCTGCGCGCCCTGGCCCCGCTGCTGCTCCTCTTCCTTGCCCTGGGAGTGGTCTTCGGCTCCATGGAGGTCTCCTCCATCGCCCACCTCGAACAGCGCGGGCTCGGCGCGGCCTCCGGCCTGGTGCTGGCCCTCCAGGCGGCGGGCTCCTGTGCGGCCGGCCTGCTCTACGGGACCCTGCGCCCGCGGTCGCTGTGGACCTGCGTGACCGTGCTCGCCGCGCTGATGACCCTGCCGTGGGCGGCGGCGAACAGCGGCTCCCTGGCCGCCTTTTGCGCGGCGCTGCTGCTCGCCGGGATGGCGACGGCCCCGACGATGGTCACGGCGATGTCCCGGGTCCACGCCCTCACCCCCGAGGGCCGGCTGAACGAGGGCATGACCCTCGCGGTCACCGCCATCCTCGCCGGGATCGCGGCCGGTTCGGCCGGTGCGGGCCTGGTGGTCGACCACGCCGGCCCGCGGGCGGCGTACCTGCTGCCCGCGGCGGCCGCGCTGGCGGCCCTGGGGGCCACGGCGACGGTCCGGCCGAAGGAGCGGGCGAAGGAGCGGGCGAAGGAGCGGGCGAAGAATCATATTTGATCCGGCGGCCGGGTGATCGTGCCCGCGTGGTACTCACCGGCGCCGCTCATGATCGGCAATAACTGGGATGTCTTCCCCCAACGCCTCTCCCTGTGCGGAGGAACACCCCTTGCTGTCTGCTTCCCGCTCCGTATCCTCGGCCCTGATCGTCGCGGCCGTCACCGCGACCGCTCTGGTGCCGGCCGTTCCGGCCCTGGCCGACTCGTCGAACATCCGGTTCTCCCAGCCCTACCTGCCCTCGATCGCCCCCGGCAAGACGGGCCGTGTCGTCATCGCGGCCCTCGGCGGGTCGCAACCGGCCCTGAGCAGCACCTTCCGGATCACCGCCCCGGAACGGACGACCTTCCCCGAGGCCCGGTTCTACTGGGACGGCAAGCGCGCGGCGACCTCGTGCACGCGGTCGGCCGATGCCCGCCGACTGACCTGCAACGCGGGCACCCGCGCCGGCTTCCGCTTCCCGGCGAAGGCCCAGACGCAGCTCGGCGTGGTCGTACGGGTGGACAAGAACGCTCCGGAGGGCACGACGCTGGGCGGCGGCGAGTGGGCGGCCGGCACCGAGACCCCCGCCCTGTTCGCCGTCTCCACCCCGGTGACCGGCCCGAAGGGCCCCAAGGGCGACAAGGGAGACGACGGCCACCACGGCCACGACGGGAAGCCCGGACACGACGGCCACCACGGCAAGCCCGGCAAGCCCGGCCCGCCCGGACCGACCGGCCCCACCGGCCCCCAGGGCCCGCAGGGCGACACGGGCCCGCAGGGACCGACCGGCGACACCGGACCCCAGGGCGCCACCGGCGACACGGGCCCGCAGGGACCGACCGGCGACACCGGACCCCAGGGCGCCACGGGCGACACCGGCCCGCAGGGCGCCACCGGTGAAACCGGCCCGCAGGGACCGACGGGCGACACCGGCCCGACCGGCCCGACCGGGCCGTCCGGCGGCCCCCAGGGCCCGACGGGCGCCACCGGCGCGACCGGACCGACCGGACCGACCGGACCGACCGGCCCCAAGGGCGACAAGGGCAAGCCGGGCGACTGCAAGTGCGGCCACCACCACGACAACAAGCCGCCGCACCACCACAAGCCGCCCCAGGACCACAAGCCCCCGAAGCCCTCGCACCAGCCGAAGGCCCGCATCGTCAAGCCGGGCAAGAGCCTCGGCGTCCGCTCCGGTCCGGGCACCCAGTACGGGAAGCTCGGCACGGTGTCCAACGGCACGGTGGTCAACGTGCAGTGCAAGGTCAACGGCCAGAACGTCGACGGCAATTCGGTCTGGTACAAGCTCGACGACGGCCGCGGCTGGATCGCCGCCCGCTACGCGCTGAACCTCAACAAGATCCCGTACTGCTCCTGACGCCCGGCCCCACCTGACGAAGGCCCTACAGCCGCGACCCGGCTGCGGGGCCTTCGCCCGTTGGACGACTCCGGTACCGGCCATGGACCATGAGTTCGTACCACTCGGAGAGGAGGACGCCGTGCCCATGAGCGCCGACGAAGCCAGGGCGGCCCTGTTCCACCTGATCGAACGCGTCAACACCGACCACGCCCCCGTACGCATCACCTCTGAGAACGGCGACGCCGTACTCATGTCCGCCGACGACTACGACTCCTGGCAGGAGACCGTCTACCTGCTGCACTCTCCGGTCAACGCACAGCGACTGATGGAGGCCGTGGCACGCGACCGCGAAGCGACTGCGAAATGACTACATTGACGATAAAATGCAGTCATGACTGCGTTCACGATCCGGGAAGTCCCCGATGACGTCGCCCGCCGCATAAAGGTCCGCGCCGCCGAGGCCGGACAGTCCCTCCAGAGCTACCTGCTCGGCCTTGTCACCAGAGACGCCACCCAGCCCACGCTCGCCGAAATGGCCGACCGCGCCGAGCGTTACGCCGCGGAGGACATCGACATCCAGGACGTCCTCGACGCCATCGACGCAGGCAGGGCGGGCCGTTGATCGTCGTGGACTCCTCCACCCTGGTCCTGTTCCTCACCGACAGGGGCTCCCGCGGCGCCGCCGCCCGCCGGCGCATCAGCGAGGAAGACACGCTCGCCGCTCCCTACCTCCTGGACACCGAGGTCGCGTCCGCCCTCCTCGGCATGGCGCGCGGCGCCAAAATCGACCCCACGAGCCTCGACGAGCGCTTCAAGACGTATCAAGGGCTGCGCATACAGCGGCACGAGACGGGGCCGCTGCTTCCTCGGATCCGAAAGCTGTACGCCAACCTCTCCGCCTACGACGCCACATACGTCGCCCTCGCCGAGGCACTGGGTGTCCCCCTGTTGACGGCGGACGTGCGCATCAAACGAGGCGTCCAGAAGCCGCGCTGTGCGATCGAAGTCATCACGGCCGACGGCACCCCCACATGACGAAGGCCCCGCAGTCCGGAGACTGCGGGGCCTTCGCCCACATGGGATGAGTGGAGATGGCGGGAATCGAACCCGCGTCCAACGGTGCAGAAGCAGGGCTTCTCCGAGCGCATTCCGCTGCGCTTTTCTCGGCCCCGGAGATCACACGGACAAGTCTCCGACGGGCTCAGTCACTGTTTGTTTTCCCCCTACCCCCCGTGACTGGGGCTAGAGGTTTAGATCCCTAATTGACGCCAGGATCCGGACCGGGACCACTTCCGGGCTGACGCTCCTCACAGAGGCTTCAGCTCACTGTTATTAGGCAGCGAGGGTGAAGCGGGAGTTATCGCTCTTGGTGTTGGCGATTATTTTTTGCGACAGGTGGTTTACGAGATCATTGCCGCTTCCTCGGCTCGCTTCCCCTGCATCGACATCCGCTGTCGAAACCGATCATCCCCATGTTGATTTATCAAGCTGCGCCGCCCCCGAGGGGGTGGTGCTGCCGCCATGGTACGCGAAGTGGACCACCGCGTGCCAGGAGGTTAAACCGTGCCCCGCTGCTTGCGACGGATCGCCGAGATCGTGCGCTGGGTCTCGCGGGTGTCCTGCTTCTCGCGGAGCGTCTGGCGCTTGTCGTACTCCTTCTTGCCCTTCGCCAGCGCGATCTCCACCTTCGCCCGGCCGTCCTTGAAGTACAGGGACAGCGGCACGACCGTGTGACCGGCCTCCTCCGCCTTGCGCGCCAGCTTGTCGATCTCCTCGCGGTGCATGAGGAGCTTGCGCTTGCGGCGGGCGCTGTGGTTGGTCCAGGTGCCCTGGCTGTACTCCGGCACGTGCACGTTGTAGAGCCACGCCTCGTTGCTCTCCACCGACACGAAGCCGTCGACCAGCGAGGCCCGACCCTGGCGCAGGGACTTGACCTCGGTGCCCGTGAGCACGAGACCGCACTCGTAGGTGTCGAGGATCGCGTAGTCGTGACGCGCCTTCTTGTTCTGGGCGATCAGCTTGCGCCCTTTTTCCTTAGCCATAGTGCGGTCATTTTCGCACTACGGACCCACCCCCAGGCCACCCAATACCGCAGCCGCCCGCTCCTCGACCCGCTCGCCCGCCGCCACGTCGGGAGTGATCCCGCCGCCGTCAAGGCTGCGGCCGCCCGGCGTGCGGTACGTGCCGACCGTCAGTTCGGCGACCGAGCCGTCGGGGAGTTCGGTCGGCATCTGGACGGAGCCCTTGCCGAAGGTGTGGCTGCCCACCGCCACGGCCCGGCCGCGGTCCTGGAGGGCGCCCGTGACCAATTCGGCCGCGCTCATCGTGCCGCCGTCGACGAGGGTCACCAGCGGCCGCGTCGTGTCCCCGCCCGGGGCCGCGTAGAGGGCGCGCTGCTCCCCCCGTACGTCGTAGGTGGCCACCAGTCCGCCGTCCAGGAAGGCGGAGGCAGCGGTCACCGCCTCGGTGACCAGCCCGCCCGGGTTGCCGCGCAGGTCGAGCATGACCCCGCCGCCGGGAGGGGCGGCGCGGACGGCGGCCTTGACCCGCTCCCCGGCCCCGCGGGTGAAGCCGGCCACCTTGATCACGGTGATGCCGCCCGCGATCTGCCGTACGGTCACCGGTTCGGTCCGCAGCTGCTCACGGCGGACGGTCTCGGTCAGGTCCGCGCCGTCACGGCTCAGGTTCAACACGACCGGTGTGCCGGCCTCGCCGCGCAGCAGGGAGATCACGTCGCCCACGGCCAGGCCGGTCACGGCGTGCCCGTCGACACTCATCAGCCGGTCCCCCGCGCGCAGGCCGGCGCGGGCGGCGGGGCTGTCGGGCTGGACCTTGTCTACCTGGATCCGGCCGTCGCGGGCCCGCTGGGCCCACAGCCCGACACCGGTCCAGCGGCCGTCGAGGCCCTCGGCGAAGGCCGCGTACTCGCCCTGGTCGTAGACGGTGCCCCAGCGGTCGCCGCTGCGGCTGACCTCCTCCTGGGCGGCGTTCTTGCCGGACTTGCCCTCGGCCACCGCCTCGGCGACGGCCCGGGCCACGGCCTCGCGGTCGGCGGTGCCCGCCGTGCGGGGCGGCTCGACCTCCGCCACCAGGGCGGTGGAGCCCTCGGCCCGGTCCCAGCAGCCGGTGCCCGCGGCCGCGGTGACGGACGCGAGGAAGGCCAACGTCAAGACGGCCCCGCGACGCAGGTCGCGGGGCCGGAGACTGGAGGCGGGAATACTCGGCAAGCCCAGCATGGCGCCGAGTCTAGGACAAGCCCCGCCGCGGTACGGGTGGTTGCCCGGACCGCTCGCGGGGCGCTCGTCACACCTTCAGGTACTTGCGCAGGGCCACGAAGGCCGCAACGGACGGCATCAGCAGTCCGATGAAGAGGACGTACGGGAGCTTGCCGATCACCGCGGACCAGCCCAGGAAGTCGATGAGCTGGATCTTGTAGCGCAGGCCCACGCCGTGGTCGATCACGAAGTACTGGCCGGAGACGAGCATGGCGCACGCGAAGAGCGCGCCGATGAGCCCGGCGACGGCGGCCTCCATGATGAAGGGGACCTGGATGTAGAAGCTGGACGCGCCGACCAGCCGCATGATCCCGGTCTCGCGCCTGCGGCTGAAGGCGGAGACGCGCACGGTGTTGACGATCAGCAGCAGCGCCACGACCAGCATGATCAGCATGATGGCGAGCGCGCCGATGTTGAGGTAGTTGAGGATCCGGAACAGGTCGTCGATGGCCTGGCGCTGGTCGTCGACGGTGTGGATGCCGTCGCGGCCCACGAAGGCGGAGGTGACGACCTTGTACTTCTCCGGGTCCTTCAGCTTGACCCGGAAGGACTCCTGCATCTGGTCCGGGGTGATGGAGGAGGCCAGGGGCGTGTTGCCGAACCGCTCCTGGTAGTGCTTGTAGGCCTCGTCCGCCGATTCGTAGGCGACGGACTTCACCAGGGACATCTGCTTGAGCTCGGACTCGATCTGCTTCTTCTGGTCGTCGGTGACCGCGCCCTTGGCGCAGGTGGCGACGCCCGAGGCGGCCGCCGGCGAACCGTCGGGCTTCTTGGTCGCGGCCTCGCTCGCCTCCTGGGCGTCCTGCTTGTTGCAGAGGTAGAGCGTGACGTTGGCCTTGTCGTACCAGTAGCCCTTCATCTTGCTCACCTGCTCGCGCATGAGCAGGGAGCTGCCGAAGAGGGCCAGCGAGAGGGCCACGGAGATGATGACCGCGAAGGTCATGGTGAGATTGCGTCGGAGACCGACGCCGATCTCCGACATGACGAACTGGGCGCGCATGACGTCTCAAGGGCCTTTCAGTGCTGGTAGCCGTAGACGCCGCGCGACTGGTCGCGTACGAGTCGGCCCTGTTCGAGTTCGATGACGCGCTTGCGCATCTGGTCCACGATCTGCTGGTCGTGCGTGGCCATGATCACGGTCGTGCCGGTCCGGTTGATCCGGTCCAGCAGCTTCATGATCCCGACCGAGGTCTGGGGGTCGAGGTTGCCGGTGGGCTCGTCCGCGATGAGGAGGGCCGGCCGGTTGACGAAGGCGCGGGCGATGGCCACGCGCTGCTGCTCACCACCGGAGAGCTCGCCGGGCATGCGGTCCTCCTTGCCGCCGAGGCCCACGAGCTCCAGGACCTGTGGGACGGCCTTGCGGATCTCGCCCCTCGGCTTGCCGATGACCTCCTGCGCGAAGGCGACGTTCTCGGCCACCGTCTTGTTGGGGAGGAGGCGGAAGTCCTGGAAGACGGTCCCCAGCTGGCGCCGCATCTGCGGGACCTTCCAGTTGGAGAGCTTGGCGAGGTCCTTGCCCAGGACGTGCACCTGGCCGTGGCTCGCCCGCTCCTCGCGCAGGATCAGGCGCAGGAACGTGGACTTGCCGGAGCCGGAGGAGCCGACGAGGAAGACGAACTCGCCCTTCGCGATGTCGAGGGAGACTTCTCTGAGTGCGGGACGGCTCTGCTTCGGGTAGGACTTGGAGACACTGTCGAATCGGATCACGGGTGCACCACGGTCGCCGGGAGTAGGTGTGCGTGACCATACGCGAACGGGCGCGAGGTGTGGACCCGGCAACCGGAGTTGCCCCATATGTCCCCGGGTCCGGAGGGTCTGTGACCGCGATTGCCCGGACGGGCCGCGCCGAATGTCTTCGGAGCCGGCACAGTGGTAGGGGGAACGGACCGGTTCTCCGTGCCGTTGTACACGCGTAAGAGGACCGAGAGGACGAGAGGAGGAGCGCATGACATATGACCGGCTCGTGTGCGCGAACTGCGCCGCACCCGTCAGCCAGGGCCGGTGCCCGGTGTGCCGGGCGAACAGGGAGCGCCTCCAGCAGCAGGAAGGCCCCTTCTCCGGCCTGAATCCGGCGATGCTCATCGTGCTCATGGTGATCCTCGTGGCGGCGCTCGTGCTGGTGGCCCAGCAGACCGCTTAGGCGTGGCGCTCACATGCCGTGAACGACGGAAGGGCCCGGACACCAGTGGTGTCCGGGCCCTTCCGTCTGTTTCACGCCGTTGGCGGGCCACGCCGCCTTACGCGGTCTGCTCCTGCTGCTTGCGCCAGCGGATTCCGGCCTCCAGGAAGCCGTCGATCTCGCCGTCGAGCACGGCCTGCGGGTTGCCGACCTCGAACTCCGTCCGCAGGTCCTTGACCATCTGGTACGGGTGCAGGACGTAGGAGCGCATCTGGTTGCCCCAGGAGCTGCCGCCGTCCTTGAGGGCGTCCATCTTGGCCTGCTCCTCCTGGCGGCGCCGCTCGAGCAGCTTGGCCTGGAGGACGTTCATGGCGCTGGCCTTGTTCTGGATCTGCGAGCGCTCGTTCTGGCAGGAGACCACGATGCCGGTCGGGATGTGCGTGATGCGCACCGCCGAGTCGGTCGTGTTGACGCCCTGGCCGCCGGGGCCGGAGGCGCGGTAGACGTCCACGCGCAGCTCGGACTCGTCGATCTCGACGTGGTCGCTGGTCTCGACGACCGGGAGCACCTCGACGCCCGCGAAGGAGGTCTGGCGGCGACCCTGGTTGTCGAAGGGCGAGATGCGCACGAGGCGGTGGGTGCCCTGCTCGACGGAGAGCGTTCCGTACGCGTAGGGGGCCTTGACCACGAAGGTGGTCGACTTGATGCCGGCCTCTTCCGCGTACGAGGTCTCGTAGATCTCGGTGGAGTACCCGTGACGCTCGGCCCAGCGCAGGTACATGCGCTGGAGGCGCTCCGCGAAGTCGGAGGCGTCCACGCCGCCGGCCTCGGCGCGGATGTTGACCAGGGCCTCGCGCTCGGCGTACTCGCCGGAGAGCAGGGTCCGGACCTCCATCTCGTCCAGCGCCTTGCGCACGGAGACCAGCTCCGTCTCGGCCTCGGCGAGGGTGTCCGCGTCGTCCATCTCCTGGGCGAGCTCGAACAGCACCGCGAGGTCGTCGATGCGCCCGCGCAGGGTCTCGGTCTTGCGGACCTCCGCCTGGAGGTGCGAAAGCTTGCTCGTGATCTTCTGGGCGGCCTCCGGGTCGTCCCACAGGGACGGCGCGGCGGCCTGCTCCTCGAGCACGGCGATATCTGCCCTCAGCTTGTCGAGGTCCAGGACGGCCTCGATCGACCCCATGGTCGAGGAGAGGGACTTCAGCTCTTCGGAAACATCGACGACTGCCACGGGTCCAGCGTAGCCGGTCCTCGGGCGGGGCCGTCCGGGCAGGCCGATTCACCCGTACCGACGGCGGGTCGCACGGGCGTACGCTCAGCGTATGACCGTTCTCCTCGTCAAGCGCCGCCATGTGGACCACATGCGTGTCACGACGACGACCTGTCTGCCGCCGGACCTGTCCCAAGCCTGATCCGCCCCGATCCGACTTGGTCCTGTACGCGGCCCAGCGGTCCCGGCGCCATCCCTGCCGGCGGCCCACCCCACCCGCGGCCCCCGCCACCCGATGGGGAACAGGACCCCGTGACATCCCGAAACGGAGCCGTCATGCCGTCCGCGCACACCCCGACCTCCTCGACTTCCTCGACGCCCTCCCTCCCCGTCCTGGACCTCTCCCAGGCCGACGATCCCGCCCGGCGGGCCGACTTCCTGAAGCAGCTGCACGCGGCGGCCAGGGACACCGGGTTCCTGCACCTGACCGGGCACGGCGTCACCGCCGCGGACAGCGCCCGGATCCTGGAGCTGACCAGGGCCTTCTTCGCCCTCCCGGAGGCCGACCGGCTCGCCGTGAGCAATCTGAACTCGCCGCACTTCCGCGGCTACACCCGGATCGGGCACGAGCTGACGGGCGGGGCCTCCGACTGGCGGGACCAGCTGGACGTCGGCGCGGAGCGGCCGGCGCCGGTGCTGGGGCCGGGCGACCCGGCGTACCTGTGGCTGGAGGGCCCGAACCAGTGGCCGGCCGCGCTCCCGGAGCTCCGTACGGTCGTCCTGGACTGGCAGTCGCGCCTCGCGGCGGTGGCCCACCGGCTGCTCAAGGAGCTCCTCGTCTCGATCGGCGCCCCGGCGGACTTCTTCGACGCGGCCTTCGCGGACCGCCCCCACCTGCACACCAAGCTGATCCGCTACCCGGGGTCGGCGCCGTCGGGGGCGGACCAGGGGGTCGGCGCGCACAAGGACTACGGCTTCCTCACGCTGCTCCTCCAGGACTCGGTGGGCGGCCTCCAGGTGGTCCGGGACGGGGGTTACCTCGACGTCCCGCCGCTGCCGGGGGCCTTCGTGGTCAACCTGGGCGAGTTGCTGGAGATCGCCACGGAGGGCTACCTGACGGCGACGGACCACCGGGTGGTGAGCCCGCCGGGGGCGGTGGAGCGGTACTCGGTGCCGTTCTTCTACAACCCGCGGCTGGACGCGGTGATCGACACGGTGCCGGGTGCGTACCTGCGGACCGCGCCGGGCGTCGTGCACGACGCGTCGAACCCGTTGCACGCCGAGTACGGCCGCAACGAGCTGAAGGGGTGGATCCGAGCCCACCCGGCCGTGGCGCGGCGCTGGCACCCCCAGCTGGTCGTCCCGGCTTAGCGGGGCGGCCCCCACACCCCCGCCACCGGCTCCGCCCGGGCCCGTGCGCGGCGGGTCGGGGGCCGTGCGGCTGGAAACCCCCGGGGCTCCGCCCCGAACCCCCGCTCCTCAATCGCCGGAGGCAAACCCGGCCCCGCTGGGCAAATCCAGCCCCGCCGGCGTTTGAGGCGCCGCCGGAGGCAAAACCAGCCCCGCCGGCGTTTGAGGCGCGGGGTCTGGGGCGGAGCCCCGGGAGGCGGGCCGCAGGGTTACGGGGTGCGGGGGCTGGAGTGCTTGTCCTGGCGGGCCGGCGGCGCGTCGTCGCCCGAGACGGCGAACCACGTGCCCAGCCCGAGCACCGCCGCCAGCACGACCGCGGAGGTCGACAGGATCAGCCGCCGCTTGCGGGCGGCCTCCGCACGGTGTCGGGCGGAGCCGGGCCGGTGGCCGCCCGCCGGCCGCGGCACGCGGGCCGTGCCCAGCGCGCCGCCCGCCAACTCGTCCGGCCCCGGCACCCGCATCGAGGTGTGGGTGTCCCGGTTGGAGTCCGTGGCCGAGCCGGGCACCAGCGGGACCACGCCGCGCCGCCGCACCGGATCCGCGGCGGCCGGCTCCTCCGCGGGGTCCGGTTCCGGCTCCGCGTCGTCCGGCTCGTCCACGTCCAGCGGCGGCATCCCGGACAGCAGCGGCAGCAGGTCCCGCAGGCGGACCGACAGTTCCGAGGCGCGGAGCCTGGACGCGGGGGCCTTCGCCAGGCACTGCACCATCAGCTGCCACAGCTCGTCGGGGATCCCGGGCAGCGGGACGACGGTCTCCGTGACGTGCCGCCGCAGCACCGCCCCCGGGTGGCCCCCGCCGAACGGCGTGAAACCGGCCAGCAGCTCGTACAGGACCGTGGCCAGGGCGTAGATGTCGACCGCCGCCCGCGGGGGCAGTCCCTCGACGATCTCCGGGGCCAGATAGTCCGGGGTGCCGATGATCCGGGTGGTGGGTGCGGACGCGCGGACCCCGGCGGCCCGCTTCGGCGAGTCGATCAGCTTGGCCACGCCGAAGTCGGTGAGCAGCGCCGGATGCGCGCCGCCCGGGCCGAGCGGGCCCTGCATGTCGAGCAGGACGTTCTCGGGCTTGACGTCCCGGTGGACGACCCCGGCCGCGTGCGCGGCGGCCAGCGCGTCGGCCACGTCCGCGACGATCGCGACAGCCGCCTCGGGGGCGAGCCGCCGCTCGCGGTCGAGGCGCGTGCGCAGGTCCGTACCGCGTACGAGGTCCATGACGAGCGCGAGGTCGTTGCCGTCGACGACGAGGTCCCGGACGGAGACCACGTGCGGATGTTCCAGGCCGAGCAGCGCGCTGCGCTCCTGGACGAACCGTCCGACCAGTTCCTGGTCGGACGCGAGGTCCTCGCGCAGCAGTTTGACGGCGACGGGCCCGTCAGGCCCCTCGCCCAGCCACACCGTGCCCGCGCTGCCGCGCCCCAGGATCTGGTGCGCGGTGTACCGGCTGCCGATCTTCCGTGCCACGACTGCTCCCTCAGCGGCTGGCGTACGCACCAAAGCTACGCGGCCGGGTGGGGGTTGGAGGCCGGCAGGGGCCCCGATTCGCGGTGACCTTCACTTCTGAGGGCGAAAACTCGCCCCAGAAGTCGACAAATCCACGAACTCGGCGCTACAAGGTCCGGTTCAGGGCTTGTTGGACCCCGCCGACCCGGCCGCGTCCCCGATCGTGCTGACCCAGTCGACGGCGTCGGAGCCCCAGGTCCACAGCTGGTCGAACCAGCCCCTGCCGGTGCCGACCCACTCCTGGAGCGGGGTGAACTCCCAGATCAGCCAGCCCGCGACGAAGAACAGCAGGATCAGCACCAGGCAGCCCTTGAGGCAGCCGAGGCCGGGGATCCGCACCGGGTTGGCGCTGCGGCGGCGCGGCTCGCGGGGCTCCCGCGGGGCCTGCTGCGGCGGAGCCTGCGGGGGCTGCTGCTGCGGCTGGCGGTACTGGGGCTGCTGCGGCGCCTGAGGCTGCTGGTACGGCTGCGGCTGACGCTGCTGGGGCTGGTGCTGCGGCTGGTAGTGCTGCGGCGGCGGGGGCGCGTACTGCTGGTGCTGCGGCTGCGGCTGGCGGTACTGGGGAGGCTGCTGCTGCGGCGGGGCCTGCCGGTACGGCTGCTGCTGCGGGGGCTGCTGGGGCCGGTGCTGCGGCGGCGGGGGCGCCTGGCGCTGCGGACGGCGGCGCAGCGGGTCCTCGCTCGGGTCGAGGTAGTGCATCTGCGTCTGCTCGTTGCGGTCGCGCGCGGCCTGGAGCTGCGACTGCCACGGGTGCGGCTGGTCCGGCCGCTGCACGGGCGGCATGACCGAGGTCGGGTCGGCGCCCGGGCCACCGCCCTGCCCAGCCGACCCGGTGGGCAGCACCGTGGTCGCGTCGGCGCCGCCGACCGGCGGCATGACGCTGGTCATCGCGTTCGGGTCGTACGCCCCCAGGGGCGCGGCGGCGGCCGCGCCGGCCGGGAGCACCTGGGTGGCGTCGGCGGCGCCGGGGGTCTCGGGAACCGGCGCCGGGGAGGGGTCGGGGGCGAGCAGCGCGCCGACCCCGAGCGCGGCCTCGACGTCGGCGGCCGAGGAGTGCACGCCGATGCCGGAGGCGACCACGCGCAGGGCGCGGGCCAGGCTCACGGCGCTGGGGCGCTCGTTCGGCTCCTTGCGCAGGCAGCGCTCGACGACCGTCCACAGCGGTTCGGGCACGGTCGAGGGGCGCTGGGGCTCCTCGCTGAGGTGGCGGTGCAGCACTTCGAGGGCGGTGCCGCCGGCGAACGGCGGGCGGCCGGTGAGCAGCTCGTAGAGCAGGATGCCGGCGCCGTAGATGTCGACGGCGGAGGTCTGCGGGCGGCCCTCGGCGGACTCGGGTGCGACGTAGGCCGGGGTGCCGACGAACTCGTGGGTGCGGGTCAGGCCCGGGGAGTCCGCGAGGCGGGCGATGCCGAAGTCGGTGAGCATCGGCTTCATCTGGCCGCCGCGCTCGTCGAGCAGCACGTTCGCGGGCTTCAGGTCGCGGTGGACGACGCCGTCCGCGTGGCTGGCGGCGAGCGCGTCCGCGATCTGGGCGGTCAGCAGGCTCGCGGCGACCGGGCTGAAGGGCCCGTTCTCGCGGAGGTACTTGTGCAGGTCCGGGCCGTCGATCAGGTCCATGACGAGGGCGAGCAGATCACCCTCGACGACGAGGTCGCGGGTGCGGACGATGTTGGGGTGGGTCAGGCGCAGCAGGACCGAGCGCTCCCGCAGGAAGCGCATGACGATGTCCGCGTCCTGGGCCAGCTCCTCCTTGAGGACCTTGATGGCCACGGTCTCGCCGGGCTGTCCGGCCACGGCCGCCTCGGCGCCCGCGGCCTCCCTCTGGCGGGCACGCCAGACAGTGCCCGTGGCGCCGCGCCCGAGCGGCTCCTCGAGCAGGTACTTGCTGCCGACTGGCCGCACGTCTCGCGCTCCCCTGCTTGCTGTGTCGATCGGCTGTGTCGATCCGCTGTGCCGCTTCGACGTCCCGATCGGTTTTTCCGGCCCACTCTAGGGGGTGTCCCCGTGGAAGACGCGGGTCACGTGAGGTTGGTTGCCGCACGTATGTACGAAGGGTGAGGTTCGGGGCGTATGCCCCTGGCGTTTCTGCTCTGTATTCGGCCTGGTCGGGCCCGCCCCCTGATCGATCAAGATCATTTATCGGCGGGTGTCGGGCGTGTTGTCCGTAACAGGTGCGAGGATGCACACGTACGGAAGGCACGGGACGGGAGCCCCGCCTTCCGGCAGACCTGACCGGACGACGCGTCCGTGCCGGGCGGGGGGCGACGAGCGGGCAGCCATGCCCGTCCGGTCCATCCCCTGCCGGGCGCACACACCGCGCCCACCGCGCAGAAGGGACCGCTGACGGCGATGCAGATCCGGCTGACCGTCCTCGGGTCGCGCAGCGGCCACCAGACCGCGAGCGCCCCCGCCGGCTGTGACGTGCTCGTCACCGCGCCCGTCGGCACCGTGCTCGCCGCGGTGGCCTCCGGGCTGGCGGCGACCGTGGGCGGACCCGACACCGGGGGCACGGTCGTGCTCTACGCCGGTGCGGAGCGGCTCGACCTCCAGCGGCGGGTCCTGGGAGAGCCGCCGCTCGTCGACGGGGCGGTGCTCTCCCTGAACGTGCCGGTGCCGGACGTCCTGCCGGACGAGAGCCTCGGCGCCCCCGAGCTGCACGTGGTCGCCGGACCCGACGCGGGCGGGGTCCACCTGCTGCACAGCGGGCAGATCCGGGTCGGCCGCTCCGCCGACGCCGACGTCCCGCTGGACGACCCGGACGTCTCGCGGCTGCACTGCGCGGTGACGGTGCTGCGGGACGGGCGGGTGGCCGTGGCCGACCTGGATTCCACGAACGGCACCACGCTGGACGGCGCCCCGGTGGGCCCGCAGCCGGTCGCCCTGACCCCGGGAGCCCTGCTCCGGGTCGGCGAGTCCACCCTCCGCCTGGCCCCTCCGACCACGGCCGCCCTCCGCCCGGTCACCCCGGACCTGGAGGGCCACCTCTCCCTCACGACCGGCGCCCCGGGCCGCGAGGGCCCGACCGGCACCCCCGAGGGCGGCTCCCCGGACGCCCCCGGCGCCAACGGCCCCGCCGGTCCCGGCGCGGCCGGACGCCCCGGACACGGCGGCGGGCCCGACGGCGACGCCACCGGCGGCGCCGGGCGGGACTCGGGGCACGGCCCCGGGACCCACGGCGCCACGGCGCGGGGCGCGGCCGGCTGGCCCGCCCCCGGCGGCACGCCGGACGGCACGGAAGCCACCGGCGGCGCCGGGCGGGTCGCGGACCCGGCCTTCGCACCCCACGGCGGGAGCCGGCACGGCGGGGCGCCGCAGGGCGCGGCCGGGTCCGGCGGGGAGCCGGAGACCGCAGGGGCCAACGGCCCCGGGACGCCCCCCGGAAAGGCCCGTCGCAAGGGGATAGGCGCCTGGGCGCGCAAGTGGGTGCGCGGGGAGGACGTCGCCGAGGAGCCGCGGGAGCCGGCCGCGGCGGCCGTCGTGCCCGACGCCGACGACCCCGCCGCGCTGCTGCTGGCGGCGCTGGCGCCCACCGAGCGCCTGTGGTCGCGTGCGGCCGGACACCCCCGGCTGCTGGAGGTCGGGCTCGGCGCCGGGTGCCGGGTGTCGCTGCCCGCCGTCGGGGGGCTCGGCGTGGCCGGGCCTCGGGCCCGGCTGACCGGGGTCGCCCGCTGGGTGATCGCCCAGGTCGCCGCGTTGCACGCGCCCGGGCAGCTGGAGATCGTACTGCTGTCCACCGACCGTGCCCGCGGGCTCGTCGACCGCCGCCGCGACTGGGGCTGGCTCGGCTGGCTGCCCCACGTGCGGCCCGCGCACGGCCAGGACTGCCGGCTGCTCCTCGCGTACGACCGCGATCAGGCGACCGCCCGCACGGGCGAGCTGACCCGGCGCCTCGACGACGGCCCCCTCGGCCCGCACTGGGCCGCCGCCGACGCGGACCAGGTCCGGCGGGCCGCCGCCGTGTACGAGGGCCCGTACACCCTGCTCGTCCTCGACGGCGATCCCGGCGCGGGCCCGCTCCGGGACCTCACCGGGCGGATCGCCTCGCACGGTCCGGCCGCCGGGATCCACGTCCTCGCGCTCGCCGAGGCCCCGGCCTCGACCCCCGCCTCCCCGGTCGCCGAGACGTACGAGGCCGCCTGCGCGAGCTCCCCGGCCTTCCGGGACTGCGGCGCGGTCGCCCTGCTCAGCGGGGACGTGGCCACGGCCGTACGGACCTTCACCACCGGTGGCGGTCGCCCGGTGCCCGCCGGGGCCACCGCCACCGCCGACGCCGTCTCCGCCGCCTGGGCCGAGCGGTTCGCGCGGGCGTTGGCGCCCCTGCGCACCACCGAGGGCTCCGCGGAGACCTACCGTCCGGCCGCCGCCGCGCTGCCCGCCACCGCGCGGCTGCTGGACGAGCTGGGGCTGGCCCGGGCCACCCCGGCCTCCCTGATGGCCCGTTGGGCCGCCGCCACCGACCAGGGGCAGGGCGTGGGCGGCCTCGCCGAGATCGTGCTGGGCGGAGGCCGGCGCGGTCCCGTCGGCGCCGAGCTGGTCAACGACGGGCCGCACCTGCTCATCGAGGGGCCCGCCGGCAGCGGCCGTACGGAGCTGCTGCGTTCGGTCGCGGCCTCCCTGTCGGCGGCGGCCCGGCCCGACCGGCTCGGGCTGGTCCTGCTCGACGGCGCCGGCGGCGAACGCGGGGACGGCCTGCTGCCGTGCACGGAACTCCCGCACGTCTCCGCCCATCTGGTGGCCTCCGATCCGCTGCGCATGAGGGAGTTCGCGCAGGCGCTGGGCGCGGAGCTCAAGCGTCGCGCCGAGTTGCTGGACGGGGTGCCGTTCGCGGAGTGGCACGCGGCCCGGGAGCAGATCGGCCGGGAGTACGGCGGCCGGGAGCTCGCCGACCGGATGGTGTCCCCCCGCAGGCCCAGTGCGGGCGAGCTGCGCGGTGACCTCGACCCCCAGCGCACGGGCACGCTGCGGCTGCGCTCCTCGGCGACCCGTACCGATCCGGCGGGGCCCAGTCCGCTGCCCCGGCTGGTGGTGCTGGTGGACGACTTCGACGCGCTGGTCGCGCCGGGGCTCGGCGCCACGGGCCGGCCCGCCGCCGGTTCGGTGGTGCGGGCGCTGGAGGCGGTGGCCCGCGAGGGCGCCCGGCTGGGCGTGCACCTGGTGGCCACGAGCGCCCGCCCGGACCGGACGGCCGACACCCTTCTCGCCCGGCTGACCACCCTTCGGGTGGAGTTGGACGCCCCCGACCAGCCGGGGCCCGGCCGCGGCCTGCTGCGGCACTCCGACGGGCGGACGGTGCCCTTCCAGGCGGGCAGGGTGACCGGCCGGATCCCCCGGACGGCGACCTTGCGGCCCACTGTGGTCCCGGTGGAATGGGAGCGGATGGGTGACCCTCCGGCCCGCCGCCCGGTGCGTGAACTGGGCAACGGGCCGACCGACCTCGCGCTGCTGGCCAGCGCCCTGGACCGGGCCTCGCACCTGGTCTCGGCGGTGCCCGTGCTGTTCCCGCCGTCCCCGTAGACGCGGCCGCGTCCCCCGCGAGGCGGTATTGCGCGGGGTGCGCGAGTCGGCGTAGACCTTGTGGTCCAGGACACACTCCAGGACACACAGCGGGCATCGGGGGCAGAACCATGCGCGAGCACGGAACGGGCCGTACGACACTCACCTGGGCGGCGCTGGCCGCGGCGGGCGCGCTCGTGCTCGGCGCGTGCGGCGACGGCGGCGGCGGGTCCACGACGAAGGACGGCGCGTCGGAGGCACCCCAGGGCGGGACGGCCTCGCCTCGGGTGCAGTTACCGAAGCTGCCCGGCGAGAAGCTGGAGGTCGCCGCCGTCTGGACGGGCCCGGAGCAGGCGAACTTCACGAAGGTCCTGAAGGAGTTCGAGAAGCGGACGGGTGCGACGGTCACCTTCGTCCCGGCTCAGGACCCGATCGTCACCTTCCTCGGCACGAAGATCGCGGGCGGCGCCCCGCCGGACGTGGCGCTGCTCCCCCAGGTCGGGGCGCTGGTCTCGGCCGTGCAGAACAAGTGGGCGCAGCCGGTGGGCCCGGAGGCCCAGGCCCAGCTCGACGCGAACTACTCGCCGGGCTGGAAGAAGCTCGGCGCGGTCGACGGCACCCAGTACGGCGTCTACTACAAGGCCGCCAACAAGTCGCTGGTCTGGTACAACGCGAAGGCCTTCGAGGCGGCCGGCGTGCAACCGCCGAAGACGTGGAAGGAGCTGCTGACGGCGGCGGACACCCTCTCCGCCTCCGGTACCCCGGCGGTTTCCGTGGCCGGCGCGGACGGCTGGACGCTGACCGACTGGTTCGAGAACGTCTACCTCTCGCAGGCGGGGCCGGAGAAGTACGACCAGCTGGCGAAGCATCAGATCAAGTGGACGGACGACAGCGTCAAACAGGCGCTGACCACGCTCGCCGAGCTCTTCGGGCGCAAGGACTTCCTGGCGGGCGGGCCGAGCGGGGCCCTCGCCACGGAGTTCCCGAAGTCGGTGACGCAGACCTTCACCGGCGGGGACCGGCCGGCGGCCGCGATGGTCTATGAGGGCGACTTCGTGGCGGTGAACATCGCGCAGACGGAGGCGAAGGTGGGCAAGGACGCCCTCGCCTTCCCCTTCCCGGCGGTCGGCGCGAAGCCTCCGGTGGTCTCGGGCGGTGACGTGGCGGTCGCGCTGAAGCCCTCGAAGGGCGCGCAGGCGCTGCTGACCTTCCTGGCGTCGGCGGACGCGGCGGAGATCCAGGCCCGCGAGGGCGGGTTCGTCTCCCCGAACCGGGCGGTGAACCCGGGCGCCTACCCCAACGACATCCAGCGCGACATCGCCAAGGCCCTGATCGCGGCGGGCGACGACTTCCGCTTCGACATGTCGGACCAGGCCCCGTCCGCCTTCGGCGGGACCCCGGGCGCGGGCGAGTGGAAGGCCCTCCAGGACTTCCTCGCGAACCCGTCGGACGTGGCGGGCACGCAGGCGAAACTGGAGGCGGACGCGGCCAAGGCCTACGGGAACTGATCCCGGTGGCGGCCACCTCCCGGGAGGCCCGGCGCCGCCGCCTGATCGCGGCGGCGTTCCTCCTCCCGGCGCTCGTCCTGCTGGGCGCGCTCGTCGTGCACCCGATCGGCTACTCGGTCTACCGCAGCCTCTTCGACCGCTCCGGCGACACCTTCGTGGGCACCGGCAACTACCGCGAGATCCTCCGGGACGGCACGATCCGCACCGCCCTGAAGAACACGGCGGTGTGGGTGGTCCTGGCGCCGACGACGGCCACCGCCCTCGGCCTGATCTTCGCGGTGCTGACCGAACGGGTGCGCTGGGGAACGGCGTTCAAGCTGTTGGTCTTCATGCCGATGGCGATCTCGATGCTGGCGGCGGGCATCATCTTCCGGCTGGTCTACGACCACGACCCGGACCGGGGCATCGCCAACGCGGTCTGGGTCGGGGTGCACGACACCTTCGCGGAGTCCTCGGCGTTCCCGAAGGCCCGTCCGGGCCGGGACTCCCCGCTGGTCCCGGCCGACGGGGGCGCCTTCGTGACCCGCGATCCGGTCAGGGCGGGCACCCCGGCCGTGCTCCCGCTGGTCGGCGTCGCCCCGGAGTCCCTGCCCGAGGGCACCCGTACGGCGAAGGCCGCGGCCGCCGAGCCGGGCAAGGTCACCGGGACGGCCTGGCAGGACTTCACCCGGGGCGGCGGCGGGCGGACGAACGCGGTCGACCCGAGCGAGTCCGCGTTCTCCGGCATGCGGATCGAGGCGGTCAAGGACGGCAGGGTCGTGGCCTCGGCGACGACCCGCGCCGACGGCACCTTCACCCTGCCCGCGGCGGCCGACGGCGCCGTGCTGCGCCTGCCCGCCTCCAACTTCCGGGAGGCGTACGCGGGGGTGGAGTGGCTGGGCCCCGCGCTCGTCACCCCGGCGGTCATCGGGGCGTACGTGTGGATGTGGGCCGGTTTCGCGATGGTGCTGATCGGGGCCGGGCTGGCAGCCGTGCCCCGGGAGTTGATGGAGGCCGCGCGGGTGGACGGGGCGAACGAGTGGCAGGTGTTCCGCCGGATCACCGTGCCGGTGCTGGCGCCCGTACTGGTGGTCGTGCTCGTCACGCTCGTCATCAACGTCATGAAGGTCTTCGACCTGGTCTTCGTGATCGCGCCGGGAGCGGTGCAGGACGACGCGAACGTCCTGGCGCTCCAGCTGTACCGCACCTCCTTCGGCACGGACGCCGACCCGGGCCTGGGCAGTGCCATCGCCGTCCTACTGCTGGTGCTGGTGGTGCCCGTGATGCTCGTGAACATCCGCCGGCTCCGCAAGGAGGGATCCCGATGACCCGTTCCGGTGCGACGGCGGTGGCACCCGGGGACGTGAAACCCCCACGGGCCGGGCTCGCCGCGGGGGGCCTCGCGGCACGGGCGGCGAGCGGGGCCGTGCGGGTCTTCCTCGTCCTGGCCGCACTGTTCTGGCTGCTGCCCACCCTCGGACTGCTGGTTTCCTCGTTCCTGTCCCCCACCGACCTGAACGGGGGCGGCTGGTGGCAGGTGCTGACGGCGCCCGCCCGGCTGACCACCGGCAACTACGAGCGGCTGCTCGCCAACGAGACCATCACCCACTCCCTGCTCAGCACGTTCGCGATCGCCGTCCCCGCCACCCTCCTGGTGGTGACCCTGGGCGCGTTCGCCGGATACGCCTTCGCCTGGCTGGAGTTCCCCGGCCGGGACTGGCTGTTCCTCCTCGTCGTCGGGCTGCTGGTCGTCCCCGTGCAGGTGGCGCTGATCCCGGTCTCCGAACTCTTCGGCTCCATCGGCCTGTTCGAGACCACCGCGGGCGTCGTCCTCTTCCACACCGCCTTCGGACTGCCCTTCGCGATCTTCCTGCTGCGCAACTTCTTCGCGGAGATCCCGCGCGAGCTGCTGGAGGCGGCCCGCCTCGACGGAGCGGGCGAACTGCGGCTGTTCGCCCGGGTGGTACTGCCGCTGGGCGGCCCGGCGATCGCCTCGCTCGGCATCTTCCAGTTCCTGTGGGTGTGGAACGACATGCTGGTCGCGCTGGTCTTCGCGGACTCGGCGAACCCGCCCGTGACGGTCGCGCTCCAGCAGCAGGTACGGCAGTTCGGGAACAACATCGACGTGTTGGCGCCCGGCGCCTTCCTGTCGATGGTGGTGCCGCTCGTCGTCTTCTTCGCCTTCCAGCGGCAGTTCGTCACGGGGGTGATGGCGGGCGCGGTCAAATAGCCCCACCGGCCTACCTGACGTGGGGTGTTGACGCTCCGTGACCCGAATGGCGCACTCTGCGTAACCCGATCGTCACGCCGGGGGTTCCTGGGCAATATGCCCGTGCCGACCCCTGGATGTGCCGTGCCCCGGTTCAGCGTCATCGTGCCCGCGTACAAGGTCCAGGCCTACCTCCAGGAGAGTCTGGACTCGGTCCTGACGCAGTCGTACCCGGATCTGGAGCTGATCGCGGTCGACGACGCCTCCCCGGACGCCTGCGGTTCGATCATCGACGAGTACGCGGCCCGGGACCCGCGCGTGACCGCCGTGCACCTGCCGCACAACCTCGGCCCGGGCCCCGCCCGCAACGCGGGCCTGGCCCGGGCCGGCGGTGACTACCTGGTCTTCCTCGACGGCGACGACGTCCTCACCCCCGGCGCCCTGCAGGCCGTCACCGACCGGCTGAAGGCCACCGGCTCCCCCGACGTCCTGGTGTACGACCACGCGCACACCTCCTGGACGGGCGAGCCGGTCCGGGGCGGCCTCCCGCACCGCCTCTCCGAGGAGGGCCCGGCAAGCTTCCGCCTCGCCGACCGCCCGGCCCTCCTCGGCATGCCGACGGCGGCGTGGGACAAGGCCTACCGGCGCGAGTACGTGGAACGCGAGGGCCTGGAGTTCCCGCCCGGCTTCTACGAGGACACCCCCTGGACCTATCGGGCGCTGCCGGCCGCCGAGTCCGTCGCCGTCCTGGACCGGGTCTGCGTGCACCACCGCCGACGCCGCGCCGGCTCGATCCCGACCACGGCCGGCCGCCGCCACCTCGACGTCTTCGACCAGTACGACCGGGTCTTCGGCCACCTCGCCGGCCGCCCCGAGCTGGAGCGCTGGCGCCCCGCCGTGCACCGGCGGATGGCCGAGCACTTCTGCACCCTGTACGCCGACCCGCGCCGCCTCCCGCGCGCCTGCCGGGCCGAGTTCTTCCAGCGGGCCTCGACCCTCCTGCGCCGCTACCGGGCCCCGGTCCGCGCCGGAGCGCTGCCCCTCTCCCTGTCCCGCGCCGACCGGCTGCGCCACGCCCTGATGCGGCTGGGCGCGCGGCGCACGTACCGGCTGCTGTCGGTGTTGCGCTCGGCCGCCCTGGCGAGCGGCCGCGGCGCCGCCGCCCTCGGGCGGGGGCTGCGGGAGAGCGCCCTGCGCCTGCACTACCGCACCCAGCGCCTGCTCCCGCTCCGCCCCGAGCTGGCGGTCTTCTCCGCGTACTGGCACGGCGGCTACGCCTGCAACCCGGCGGCGATCGAGGCGAAGCTGCGGGAGCTGGCGCCGGGGATGCGGACGGCGTGGATCTGCGACCCCGGGCACGAGGCGACCCTGCCCCGCGAGACGACGGCGCTGCGGCCGGGCTCGGCGGCGTACTGGACGGCCCTGGCCAGGGCCACGTACCTCACCACGAACGTCAACTTCGAGCGCGCCCTGGTCAAACGCCCGGGCCAGGTCCTCCTCCAGACCCAGCACGGCACCCCGCTCAAGCGGGTCGGCCTCGACCTCCAGGACCGACCGGCCGCCACCCCCACCCCGGACTTCGCGGGCCTGCTGCGGGGCGCCGACCAGTGGGACTACCTGCTGTCGGCGAACCGGCACTCCACCCTGGTGTGGGAGAAGGCGGTCCCCGCCTCCTACACCACCCTCGAATACGGCTACCCGCGCAACGACCCCTTCCACCGGGCCACCCGCTCCGAGGTCCTGGAGCTGCGCGAACGCCTCGGCATCCCGGCCGGATCGACGGCGATCCTGTACGCCCCCACGCACCGCGACTACCGGCGCAGCCGCCCCGACCACCTCGACTTCGAACGGGTCCTGCGCGATCTGGGGCCGCGCTTCGTGCTGCTGACCCGCACCCACCTCACGTACGCGGACGCCCCGGCGACGGCGGAGCCGCACCCGCGCCTCATCGACGTCTCCTCCCACCCCTCGGTGGAGGAACTCTGCCTGGCCTCGGACGCGCTCGTCACCGACTACTCGTCCCTGATGTTCGACTACGCGGCGCTGGACCGGCCGATCGTGATCCACGCGGACGACTGGGAGGCGTACGAGGCGGCCCGCGGCACCTACTTCGACCTGCGGGCCTGCCCACCGGGCGCGATCGCCCGGACCGAGGACGAGCTGGTGGACATCTTCGGCACGGGTCACTGGCAGGGCTCGCGCTCGGCGCAGCTGCGTGCGGCGTTCCGCGCGCGGTTCTGTTCGTACGACGACGGGCACGCGGCGGAGCGGGTGGTCCGCCGCGTCTTCCTCGGCGAGCCGGACCCGGTCCCGGCGGTCGTCCCGCCGGAGGACCGGCGCCCCTGCCCGGCGGCGACCGGGGGCCCGCTCCGCGAACCCCCACTGCCCTCGCTGAGCCCGTCGCTCTGGCCGTGATCCGCTACTCGCCGATGGGCCGAGCTGCCACTGCGCGGCACCCAGGGGTTCCGGCCCGGCCGAGGACAACTCCAGCCCCTCCGGCGTTCGAGGAGCGGGGTCCGGGGCGGAGCCCCGGGGAACGGTGGAAGGGCGGGTAGGGGACCGGCTCCGCGCAGCGGCAACCCCCGCGCCCACCGATCCCGCCCGCTCAGGCCGCCCGCAGCGTCATGTGAGGGACCCGCCCGCTCAGGCGACCCGCAAGGGTCAGGCGGCTCGGAGCCCTGCCACCACCGACCGCGCCAGCTCGTCCAGGTAACTCGCGGGGACGGAGTCCCGAACCACGACCTGCCGCCAGTAGAGCGGCCCGATCGCCAGGTCGAGCGCCCGGTCCGGGCACGTCCCTTCGGTGAGCTCACCCCGCGCGACGGCGGCGGAGACGATCCCCTCCGCCATGCGCTTCTGCCCGTCCAGCAACGCACCCCGCACCGCGTCCGCGATCTCCGGGTTCCGCGCCGCCTCGACCAGCAGGTCGGGGATGACCGCCGACGCCACCGGGTGCCGCAGCACGTGCGACATGACCTCCAGCAGGGCCCGTACGTCCCCGTACAGCGACCCCGTCGCCGGCACCGGCAGCCCGTCCACCGCGAAGGCGCCCACCAGGTCCAGCACCAGGTGCAGCTTCGACTTCCACCGCCGGTACACCGCGGTCTTGCCGACGCCCGCGCGCCGCGCGATCCCCTCGATCGACATCCGGGCGAAGCCGACGGAGGCCAGTTCCTCCACCACCGCGGCGCGGATCGCCTCGGTCACGTCCTCCCGCAGGACGGCTGCCCCGGCGGGGGCCCTGCGGGCGGACGAGGAGGACGCGGCGGCGGAAGCGGCGGCGGAAGCGGCAGGGTCCGTGGTCATGCACAGAGCATAACCGTGTCACGTAACGACGAAACGGTTGCGTTCCGACGTAACGCGTCCTACTCTCGCCGTAGCGACGATACGGACCCGTCCCATCGCCGCGGACGCCCCGACCCCGGCGAAAGCGACCCTCGTGACCACCTCGACGGCACCCGCGCACCCCGAATCCCCGAAGGCCTCCCGCCCCACCTCCGCCCAGCTCGCGGAGCTCGCGGCCGCCCACGGCCTGACCCTCAGCGGCGCCCGCCCCACCCTCCCCCGCTACATCGCGGAACTCTGGGGCCGCCGCCACTTCGTGACGGCGTTGGCGACCGCCCGCATGCAGGCGCAGTACAGCACCGAGAAGCTCGGCCAGGTCTGGCACCTGGTGACCCCGCTCCTCAACGCGGCGGTCTACTACTTCATCTTCGGCATCGTCATGCGCGCCAGCCACGGCGTGCCCGACTACGTGCCGTTCCTGATCACCGGCGTCTTCGTCTGGGACTTCATCGGCAGTTCCATCAACGCCGGAACCCGCTCCGTCCACAGCAACCTCGGCCTGGTCCGCGCCCTGCACTTCCCCCGGGCGAGCCTGCCGATCTCCACCGTCGTCCAGCTCTTCCAGCAGCTGCTCGTCACCATGGGCGCGCTGGTGATCCTGCTGCTCGTCCTGGGCCAGACGCCGGGCTGGGCCTGGCTGCTGGCGGTCCCCACCCTCCTCCTCATGGCCGTCTTCGCCGCCGGCGTCGCCATGATCATGGCGCGGATCGGCAGCAAGAGCCCGGACGTCAGCCAGCTGATGCCCTTCGTGCTGCGGACGTGGATGTACTCCTCGGGCGTCATGTGGTCCATCGACACGATGCTCCAGTCGGGCCAGCTGCCGCACTGGGTGTCGATGCTGCTCAAGCTCAACCCGGCGGCCGTCTACATCGACCTGATGCGCTTCTCGCTGATCGACAGCTTCCAGGCGCACTCGCTCCCCCACCACGCATGGCTGATCGCCATCGGCTGGGCCCTGCTCGCCGGAGTCGGCGGGTTCATCTACTTCTGGAAGGCCGAGGAGGAGTACGGCCGTGGCTGAACTCACCACCACCCCCACCCCCACCGACACCCGCGTGCCCACCGTCATCGCGGACGGGGTCCACGTCGTCTACAAGGTCAACGGCGGCGGCCGCAAGGGCGGCGCCACCGCGGCCCTGAGCCGGCTGTTCTCCCGCAAACCCGCCCCCGGCATCCGCGAGGTGCACGCCGTCAAGGGCGTCACCTTCACCGCGTACAAGGGCGAGGCCATCGGTCTCATCGGCACGAACGGCTCGGGGAAGTCCACCCTGCTGGCCGCCATCGCGGGCCTCCAGCCGGTCGCGCGGGGCCGGATCTACTCGCACGGCCAGCCGTCCCTGCTCGGCGTGAACGCCGCCCTGATGAACGACCTGACGGGCGAACGCAACGTCGTCCTCGGCGGCCTCGCCATGGGCATGACCCGCGATCAGATCAAGGAGCGCTACCAGGGCATCGTCGACTTCTCGGGGATCAACGAGAAGGGCGACTTCATCTCGCTGCCCATGCGCACGTACTCCTCGGGCATGGGCGCCCGCCTCCGGTTCTCCATCGCCGCCGCCAAGGACCACGACGTCCTGATGATCGACGAGGCCCTGGCCACCGGCGACGCCGCCTTCCAGCGGCGCAGCCAGGCCCGCATCGAGGAGCTGCGCGAACACGCCGGCACGGTCTTCCTGGTCAGCCACGGCATCGGCACGGTCCGCGAAACCTGCGACCGCGCGATCTGGCTGGAGGCGGGCGTCATGCGCATGGACGGCCCCGCGGACGAAGTCTGCGACGCGTACGAGGAGTTCACCGCGGGCCGCTGAATCCGGCCCCGCCGGCGTTTGAGGCGCGGGGGTCCGGGGGCGGAGCCCCCGCAGCGGCGCGGCACCCGCCCGCGAGCGGTTGCACGAACGGGCCGGGCCCGGGACCACCAAGGTCCCGGGCCCGGCCCGTTCCGCAGAAGCGACTAGCTGTGCGCGCGCAGCAGCGACCGCATCGTCCGCATCGCCACCGACAGGTTCGCCAGGTCGAAGTCGTCCGACCCCCGGATCTCGTCCAGGGTCGTCCGCGCGCGCCCGATCAGCGCCGCGTTCTTCTCCTCCCAGGCCTTGAACCGCTCCTCCGGAGTCGCTTCCCCGTCGCCCACCGACAGCACGTCCGCGGTGAGGGCCGCGTGCGCCGCGAAGAGGTCCTCGCGGATGGAGGCGCGGGCCATGGACTGCCAGCGGTCGGACCGCGGCAGCTCGATGATCCGGTCCATCAGCTGGGTGATGTCCAGGCGGTCGGCGAGGTCGTAGTAGACCTCGGCGACGCCCAGCGGGTCCACGCCCGTGCGGTCCGCGATGGCGACGATGTCCAGCGTCGGGAAGGCCGACGAGAAACCGGCCACCTTCGCCGCGAGCTCCTCCGGCACGCCCTCGCCGGTCAGCTCGTCCAGCACCGACTGGTACCACTCCAGGTCGGCGCCGCGCACCAGCTTCGGCAGCTCGGCCCACACCTGCTCCACCCGGGCCTGGAAGAGCTCCACGGTCTCGGTGATCTGGAGCGGCTGCGGCCGGTTGTTCAGCAGCCAGCGGGTACCGCGCTCGACCAGACGGCGCGAGTGCAGCCGCACCCGGGTCTGGACGTCGGCGGCGACCTTGTTGTCCAGCGCCTCCACCGCGTCCCACACCTCGGCCAGGCCGAAGATCTCACGCGCGGAGAGCTGCGCCCGGACGATCTCCTCCAGGGAGGCCCCGGTCTCCTCGCGCAGGCGGTGCAGGAAGGTCGAACCACCGGTGTTGACGGTGTCGTTGACCAGGAGCGTGGTGATGATCTCCCGGCGCAGCGCGTGCGCGTCGATCTGCTCCGGGAACTTCCTGAGCAGGGCGCCCGGGAAGTACGCGTGGAGCAGGCGGCGCAGGTACGGGTCGTCCGGGAGCTCGGTGTGGATGAGCTCGTCCGCCACCGTGATCTTGGTGTAGGCGAACAGGACGGCCAGTTCCGGCTGGGTCAGGCCCTTGCCGGTGTTGAGCAGCTCGCGGATCTGGCGGTCCGTGGGCAAGAACTCCAGCTCGCGGTTGAGCAGCCCCTCGCTCTCCAGGCGGCGCATGAAGCGCTGCTGGGCGTGGAGCAGGCTCGGGGCCTGGGCGGACCCGTTGGCGAGCGCCGTGTTCTGCGCGTAGTTGTTGCGCAGGACCAGCGTGCCGACCTCGTCGGTCATCTCGGCGAGCAGCTTGTTGCGCTGCTTGACGGTCATGTCCCCGTCGGCGACGACCGCGTTGAGCAGGATCTTGATGTTCACCTCGTGGTCGGAGGTGTCCACGCCCGCGCTGTTGTCGATGGCGTCGGTGTTGACCTTGCCGCCGTGGTGGGCGAACTCGATGCGGCCGAGCTGGGTCAGACCGAGGTTGCCGCCCTCGCCGATGACCTTGGCCCGGATCTCGGAGCCGTTGACGCGGATGGCGTCGTTGGCCTTGTCGCCGACGTCCGCGTGCGTCTCGGCCGTGGCCTTGACGTACGTGCCGATGCCGCCGTTCCACAGCAGGTCCACCGGGGACTGCAGGATCGCCTTCATCAGGTCGGCCGGGGTCATCTTGGTGACGCCCGCCTCGATGCCCAGGGCCTCGCGGACCTGCGCGGTGATCGGGACGGCCTTCGCGCTGCGCGGGTGGACGCCGCCGCCCGCCGAGATCAGCGAGGTGTCGTAGTCGGCCCACGAGGAGCGCGGCAGGTCGAACAGGCGGCGGCGCTCGGTGTACGAGGTGGCCGCGTCCGGGTTCGGGTCGATGAAGATGTGCCGGTGGTCGAAGGCGGCCACGAGGCGGATGTGCTCGGAGAGCAGCATGCCGTTGCCGAACACGTCACCGGACATGTCGCCGACGCCGACGACCGTGAAGTCCTGGGCCTGCGTGTCGTGACCCAGCTCGCGGAAGTGCCGCTTGACGGACTCCCACGCGCCGCGGGCCGTGATGCCCATGCCCTTGTGGTCGTAGCCGGCCGAGCCGCCCGACGCGAAGGCGTCGCCCAGCCAGAAGCCGTAGGACTCGGCGACCCCGTTGGCGATGTCGGAGAAGGTGGCGGTGCCCTTGTCGGCGGCGACGACGAGGTAGGTGTCGTCCTCGTCGTGGCGGACGACGCCCTTCGGCGGCACGACCTCGCCGGCGACCATGTTGTCGGTGATGTCGAGCAGCGCCGAGATGAAGATCTTGTACGAGGCGATGCCCTCGGCGAGCCACGCGTCGCGGTCCACGGACGGGTCCGGGAGGTTCTTCGCTACGAAGCCGCCCTTGGCGCCGACGGGCACGATGACGGTGTTCTTCACCATCTGCGCCTTGACCAGGCCGAGGATCTCCGTACGGAAGTCCTCGCGGCGGTCGGACCAGCGCAGGCCGCCTCGGGCGACCTTGCCGAAGCGCAGGTGGACGCCCTCGACGCGCGGGGAGTACACCCAGATCTCGAAGGCCGGGCGCGGCGCCGGCAGGTCCGGGATGGCCTGCGGGTCGAACTTCATCGACACGTACGAGTGGGGCTCGCCCGCCTCGTTCATCTGGAAGAAGTTGGTCCGCAGGGTCGCCTTGATCAGCGTCAGGAAGGAGCGCAGGATGCGGTCCTCGTCGAGCGAGGCGACCTGGTCCAGGGCCCCGTCCAGTTCCTCCAACATGGCGTCGACGAGCTCGCTGCCGGCGGCCTGGCGGCCGGGCGACATCCGCGCCTCGAAGAGGGAGACCAGCAGCCGGGTGGTGTGGACGTTGTTGCGGAGGGTGTCCTCCATGTAGTCCTGGCTGAAGGTGGAGCCGGCCTGGCGCATGTACTTGGCGTACGCGCGCAGGACGACGGCCTGCCGCCAGGTGAGCCCGGCGCCCAGCACGAGGCTGTTGAAGTTGTCGTTCTCCGCGTCGCCGATCCACACGGCCGCGAAGGCCTCCTGGAACCGCTCGCGGGCGTCGTCGCCGAGGTAGTTGTCCCCGTTGCCGGTGGACAGCGGCATCCGCAGACCGAAGTCGTAGATCCAGGCGCTGACCCGGTCGGAGCGGCGCAGCTCGTACGGGCGCTCGTCGGTGACCTCGACGCCCAGGCGCTGGAGCACCGGCAGGACCGCGGACAGCGAGACCTGCTCACCGGTCCGGTAGATCTTGAAGCGGCGCTCGCCGGGGCCCGCGCCGACCGGCTCGTACAGGGAGAGCGCGAACGGGCGGTCGCTGGCGGAGAGCTTCTCCAGGTGGCACAGGTCGGCCACGGCCGCGCGCGGCGAGTGGTCGGCCTTGTAGCCCTCGGGGAAGGAGGTGCCGTAGCGGCGCAGCAGTTCGGCGGCGCGCTCCTCGCCGAGCTCGGCGACCAGGGCCTCGGAGAAGCCGTCGGCCCAGGAGCGGGCGGCGTCGACGAGGCGGGCCTCGATGCGCTCGACGTCGGCCTCGGTCAGGACCGGGAGTTCCTTGCCCTGCGGGACGCGGATGACGAAGTGGATGCGGGAGAGGATCGACTCGGTGTTCCAGGCGGTGAAGTCGACGCTGATGCCGCCGAGTTCCTCGCGCAGGATGTCCATCAGGCGCAGCCGCACACCGGTGGTGAAGCGGTCGCGCGGCAGGTAGACGAGCGCCGAGTAGTAGCGCCCGTACTCGTCCTGGCGCAGGTACAGCCGCAGCCGGCGGCGTTCCTGGAGGTAGAGGACGGAGGTGACGATGGACTGGAGCTGGTCGACCGGGGTCTGGAACAGCTCGTCGCGCGGGTAGGTCTCCAGGATCTGCGTCAGGTCGCGGCCGTCGTGGCTGGACGGCGAGAAGCCGGCCCGCTCCAGGACCTCGGCGACCTTGCGGCGGATGACCGGCACGCGGCGCACGGACTCGGTGTACGCGGCGGAGGAGAACAGGCCGAGGAAGCGGCGCTCGCCGACGACGTTGCCGTCGGCGTCGAACTTCTTGACACCCACGTAGTCGAGGTACGAGGGGCGGTGCACGGTGGAGCGGCTGTTGGCCTTGGTGAGCACCAGCAGGCGGTGCTCGCGGGCCTTGGCCCGGGCGTCGGCCGGCAGCCGGTTGAAGGACGGCGAGACGGGGTGGCCGTCCTCCTTGCCGCTGTGGTGCGGGTCGGAGCGCAGGATGCCGAGGCCGGTGCCGGGCACGGCGGACAGGGCGTCCCCGTCGACGAGGTTGTACTCGCGGTAGCCGAGGAAGGTGAAGTGGTCGTCGGCGAGCCAGCGCAGCAGCTCGCGGGCCTCTTCGAGCTCGTACTCGCGCAGGTCCGGGGCGGTGGGCTCGTCGGGCAGGCCGTCGGCGATGCGCAGCGCGGCGTCGCGCATCTTCTCCCAGTCCTCGACGGACTCGCGGACGTCGGACAGGACGCGCAGCAGGTCGACGGTGATCTGCTTGAGGTCGGCGCGGTCGGTCTCGCGGTCGATCTCGACGTGGATCCAGGACTCGACGAGGGAGTCGTGGGGGCGCGCGGTACGGGGGCCGTGCGCGTCGCAGTCGGGGCCGAGGATCTCGATGAGCTTGCCGGTGACGTCACGGCGGACCACGACCTGCGGGTGGATCACGACGTGGATGCCGCGGCCCTGGCGGGACAGCTCGTTGGTGACGGAGTCCACGAGGAAGGGCATGTCGTCGGTGACGACCTCGACGACCGAGTGGCTGGAGGTCCAGCCGTTCTCCTCCACCGTGGGCGTCTGCACGCGCACGTTCGCGGTGCCCTGCGGACGGTTCTCGGCGAGGCGGTAGTGCGAGAGCGCCGCCCCGAACACGTCGACCGGGTCGCGGTCCGAGAGGTCCTCGGGGGCCGTGTGCAGGTAGTAGCGCTGGAGGTAGGAGAGCACCGTGTCCTTGTCTGGACGCTCTCCCTGCTCGGACCCAGTCGGAAGTAGCCCCCCGGCCGGGCTGTTCTCAGCTACCCGGGCCGCCCGTGCGAGCAGCTCGGCCTTTGCTTCGTCCAGCTTGGTCTGCATGTCCTCTGGCTCCTGTCGCGCGCCATTGCGTGACGTAGGTGAAGGAAGGAATGACGGAGTGCCGCCCGGGGGCGGGACGTCCGTCAGTGATCGATATCGACGCTAGGTCGTCGGGGGAGGCCGCCGGGAGGGAATCAGCCACGTTCGGCAGGGAGTCCCGGCAGCGGGAATCAGCGAAGGCCCGGGTACGGTCGTACGCCGGGCGCATGCCGGAGGCTCCAGTGCCGCCGATGACTATCGCGCTGATCACGGGTACTAGGCTATCTCGCCCCACCCCCAGGTCGTCATTCACTGCATCTGTACAAATCTCGGGGTGGAACTTTGACACTCTGGCCAGCGACTGTGCCGTGAGTCCGTGCAGGCGGCTCGCAGCCGGCCCGTCAAGACGCTATTCGGCCAGTTCCCGAGCTGTCCGAACAGCCTCTGCCAGGCTGTCCACGACGGGTACACCGGCCGATTCCAGACTGGCGCGACTGTGGGACCCGCCCGTGTACAGCACGGCCCTGGCGCCGACGTGGGCGGCCGCGAGCGCGTCGTCGACGGCGTCTCCGATGAGGACCGTACGGCCGGCGGTCACACCCGTCCCGTCCAGTGCGGCCATGTGGCGTACGAGGTGCCCCGCCTTGGAGGTGTGCGAGGGCCCCGTCCGGCCGTCAACGCGCAGGAAGTGCCCGTCGATGCCGTGCGCCTTGACGAGCGGGACGAGCTTCTCGTGGGGCGCGAGGGACAGCAGGGACTGGGTGAGCCCGGCCCGCTGCCAGTCCCGGAGCAGCTCTCGGGCGCCGTCGGCGAGCCCGGAGTCCGCGGCGGCGGCCCAGTAGTGCCGGTGGAAGGTGTCGTCCATGACGACCCATTCCTCATCGGTGGGCAGCCGCCCCATGAGCCGCTCGTAGAACTTGGGCACCGGCACGACGTACAGGTCGCGGTACGTCTCCAGGGTGATCGGCGCGAAGCCGAGCTCGGCGAAGGAGGCGTTGGTCGCGGTGATGACGGCGTCGATGTCGTGCAGCAGCGTTCCGTTCCAATCCCACACAATGTGGGCATTTTGGCTCGTCATCGCAGCAGCCCCGGAATCTCCTGCACCCCGAACCACAGCAGCTCGTGGTCCTCGGCCCCGTCCACGGTGAACTGCGCGTCGTCGTCCCCGCCGTCGGCGGCCTCCAGCGCGGCCGCCGCGGCGGCCACGTCCTCCCGGGCGTCATCGGCGTCCACGTGCACGGCGGCGGCCACGGTCAGCCGCACGGCGGCGGCCAGGCCGACCTGCCCGAGAGTGGCCTCGTCGACCCCGGGGGTGGAGGTGACGGCCTTGTCGTCCACGTCGAGCGCGACGACGACCCGCTTGCGCGGAGCGGACTCCTCCCCCGCCAGCATCCGCAGGGAGGCGGCGGCGGCCCGGCTGAGGGCGGCGTACTCCAGCTCCTCGATGTCGTCGGACACGTACCACTCGCGAAGCCCGGGCGTGACGGCGTACGCACGCAGCGGGGCGGGCCCCAGCTCACCCGCCTTGTGCGCCTCGGCGAGCCCGGGGAGGGTCAGGGGGACGTACACGCGCATGGCCGGCTGCTTTCGGTAGTCGGAAACGCCCCCAGGATACGACTGTCACCCTGCGTCCGAGTGGGGGACCGCCGCCGTCCCCCTTCGGGGCGTCCGACCTCCCTTCGCCCCCGTCCACCCCCGTACCGGCCGGAGTCGGGCGGCAGCCTCGGGCGGCACCGCCGCGCACTCGGATAGGTGAACCGCCCCCGAAGGCCACCCGAACGGTCCGGGCGATTGCGGAACGTGATCGACGGCCGTAGAAGATCCCCATCAAGTTACCGCCCGGTACCGAACCGGGCCCGGCCTGACGGGGGCAGACCGCCATGGACACGACGCTGCGCACGACGATCGGCGGGGAAGCCGCCCGCCGCCGCCCCGGGGCCCGGAGCCGCACCCGCCCGGCGGGCCGCAACGACCAGCGCCGCCCTCCGCGCACCGTACGGCTCGGCCCGCACCACTGGTTCGCCGACCGGCTGCTCGCGGTGGTCAGCGGCCGCCGCCCGGTCCACTCGCTCCTCGGCCACACCGTCGGCCCCGCGTACGAGCAGCTGATCACCCTGGCCCCGGCGGACCACCTCCGCGCCCGCCACAGCCCGGTCATCCGCCAGTGCGGCCGCTTCACCCCGGGCCCGGGCGTCATCGAGGCCTTCGCCCGCATCGCGACGGGCGACCGCATCACGGCGATGGCCTTCCGCCTCGAACAGGGCCCGGACCTCCGCTGGCGCTGCGCAGCGGTGGAACTCCACGGCCCGGGCAACTCCAGCCCCGCCGGGGACAAACCCAGCCCCGCCGGCGTTTGAGGCGACCGCAACGCGGCCGGGGCCGGACACCATCGATGGTGTCCGGCCCCGGCCGACGAACTCGACGACCCCGCAGGGGTCACTTCTTGCGGCGGCGCCCACCAGAGGCCTTGGCCGCCTTCCGCCGCTCCGCCCGCGTCAGCCCGTCACCCGAGCCGTCGGAATCGGCATCGTCGAAGTCGCCCTCGACGACCCCGCCCTCCCCGTCGACGGTCGGCGCGGAGAAGTGCAGCCGGTCCGGCCGCTGCGGAGCGTCCAGCCCCTTCGCCCGGATCTCCGGACGCGCCGCCGGCACCGGCTCCTTCGTCAGCGACGGCGCCGCGTCCTGCACCGGAACCTCCTCGACCTGCTGCTCGACCTGGACCTCCAGGTTGAACAGGTAGCCGACGGACTCCTCCTTGATGCCCTCCTGCATGGCGTTGAACATGTCGAAGCCCTCGCGCTGGTACTCGACCAGCGGGTCCTTCTGGGCCATCGCCCGCAGGCCGATGCCCTCCTGCAGGTAGTCCATCTCGTACAGGTGCTCGCGCCACTTGCGGTCCAGCACCGACAGCACCACGCGCCGCTCCAGCTCGCGCATGATGTCGGAGCCGAGCGCCTTCTCGCGCGCCGCGTACTGCTCGTGGATGTCGTCCTTGACGGACTCCGCGATGAACTCGGCGGTGATGCCCGCGCGGTCGCCCGCCGCGTCCTCCAGCTCGTCGATGGTGACCTTCACCGGGTAGAGCTGCTTGAAGGCGCCCCACAGGCGCTCCAGGTCCCACTCCTCGGCGAAGCCCTCGACCGTCTCGGCCGCGATGTACGCGTCGATCGTGTCGTCCATCATGAAGCGGACCTGGTCCTGGAGGTCCTCGCCCTCCAGGACGCGGCGGCGCTCGCGGTAGATAACCTCACGCTGGCTGTTGAGGACCTCGTCGTACTTCAGGACGTTCTTGCGCGTCTCGAAGTTCTGGGTCTCGACCTGCGACTGGGCCGACGCGATCGCGCGCGTCACCATCTTGTTCTCGATCGGCACGTCGTCCGGCACGTTCGCCATGGCCATGACGCGCTCGACCATCTGGGCCTTGAACAGGCGCATCAGGTCGTCGCCCAGCGACAGGTAGAAGCGGGACTCGCCCGGGTCGCCCTGTCGGCCGGAGCGGCCGCGCAGCTGGTTGTCGATACGGCGCGACTCGTGACGCTCGGTGCCCAGCACGTACAGCCCGCCGAGGGCCTTGACGTCCTCGAACTCGGCCTTCACGGCGGCCTCGGCCCGGGTGAGCGCCGCGGGGAGGGCGTGCGCCCACTCCTCGATGTGCTCCTCCGGGTCCAGGCCCTGCTGGCGCAGCTCGGCCTCGGCGAGGTCGTCCGGGTTGCCGCCGAGCTTGATGTCGGTACCGCGGCCGGCCATGTTCGTGGCGACGGTGACGGCGCCGCGGCGACCGGCCTGGGCCACGATCACGGCCTCGCGCTCGTGCTGCTTGGCGTTGAGGACCTCGTGCGGGATGCCGCGCTTGGACAGCTGCTGGGAGAGGTACTCGGACTTCTCGACCGACGTCGTGCCGACGAGGATCGGCTGGCCCTTCTCGTGCTTCTCCGCGATGTCGTCGACGACGGCGGCGAACTTGGCGACCTCGGTGCGGTAGATCAGGTCGGCCTGGTCCACGCGCTGCATCGGCCGGTTCGTCGGGATCGGGACGACGCCGAGCTTGTAGATCTGGTGGAACTCGGCGGCCTCGGTCATGGCCGTACCGGTCATGCCCGACAGCTTCGAGTACAGGCGGAAGAAGTTCTGCAGGGTGATCGTGGCGAGGGTCTGGTTCTCGTCCTTGATGTCCACCCCTTCCTTCGCCTCGATCGCCTGGTGCATGCCCTCGTTGTAGCGGCGGCCGGCGAGGATACGGCCGGTGTGCTCGTCGACGATCATGACTTCGCCGTCGATGACGACGTAGTCCTTGTCCTTCTTGAACAGTTCCTTCGCCTTGATGGCGTTGTTCAGGTAGCCGACGAGCGGGGTGTTCACCGACTCGTAGAGGTTCTCGATGCCGAGCCAGTCCTCGACCTTGGCGACACCGGCCTCGTGGATGCCGACCGTGCGCTTCTTCTCGTCGACCTCGTAGTCGCCGGTCTCCTCGATGCCCTTGAGCGGCTGACCGGCCTCGCCCTTGGTCAGGC
Source organism: Streptomyces sp. NPDC001717 (assembly GCF_042892775.1). Classification (NCBI taxonomy): domain Bacteria; kingdom Bacillati; phylum Actinomycetota; class Actinomycetes; order Kitasatosporales; family Streptomycetaceae; genus Streptomyces; species Streptomyces sp. NPDC001717. The sequence goes on from NZ_JBIAUK010000006.1 coordinate 330,903, forward strand.
GGGTCACGAGCTTGGCGAAGTCCGCGTACCACTTCGTGGCCTGGTCCGCCGGACCGGAGATGATCAGCGGGGTGCGGGCCTCGTCGACGAGGATCGAGTCGACCTCGTCGACCACGGCGAAGTTGTGGCCGCGCTGGACGAGCTCGTCCTGCGACCAGGCCATGTTGTCGCGCAGGTAGTCGAAGCCGAACTCGTTGTTCGTGCCGTAGGTGATGTCGCAGGCGTACTGCTCGCGGCGCTGCGCCGGCGACATGTTCGCCAGGATGCAGCCGATGGACAGGCCCAGGAACTTGTGGACGCGGCCCATCATCTCGGAGTCGCGCTCGGCCAGGTAGTCGTTCACCGTGATCAGGTGGACGCCCTCGCCGGACAGCGCGTTCAGGTAGGCGGGCAGCGTGCCGACGAGGGTCTTGCCCTCACCGGTCTTCATCTCGGCCACGTAGCCGAGGTGCAGCGCCGCGCCACCCATGATCTGTACGTCGTAGTGACGCTGGCCGAGCACGCGCTTCGCGGCCTCGCGCACCGTGGCGAAGGCCTCGGGCAGCAGGTCGTCCAGGCTCTCGCCGTCCTGGTAGCGCTGCTTGTACTCGTCAGTGAGCGCCCGCAACTCGGCGTCGGAGAGGTTGACGAAGTCCTCTTCGATGGAGTTGACCTGGTCCGCGATGCGGTGCAGTTTGCGCAGGATCTTGCCTTCGCCTGCACGCATGAGCTTGTTGAAGACGGACACCGAGGTTTGTCTCCTTGCCGGTCGGGCCTGGGCACTTTACGTACACGGGCACGGCAGGTGGGCCCCACCGTAACGGCCATCGTAAGCGAGGACGTGGTCGCGCCGGGAGGTCCGCCGTAGCCGCGAGGGCGCGGGTGCCCGTATTGAGAACGTACGGGTGACACGGAAGGTGCCGCTTCCTCCGCGAGATTCCCGAAAAGTGTTCGCCCGGCGACACGCCATGGCAGCAGAATCCGCTCATGGAGCCCACGACACTGACCACGGACCGGCTCGACCTGCGGCCGTTCACCCCCGCCGACGAGGACGAGGTGTTCGCGGCCGTCCAGGACCCGGACATCCAGCGCTGGACGATGGTGCCCTCCCCCTACGCGCGCGAGCACGCCCGCGCCTTCGTCGGCGAGCTGGTGCCGAACGGCTGGCGCGCCGACACGGGCTATTCCTTCGCCGTCCGCCTCGGCGAGGGCGGCCCGCTGGTCGCCGCCGTCGGCGTCCACGTCCACGAGACCTTCGGGGAGAAGTCGTACGAGATCGGCTACTGGGCGACCAAGGAGCACCGCGGCCACGGCTACATGACCGAGGCCGTCACCGCCGTCGCCCGCTGGGCCTTCACCGAGCTGGGCGCCGTACGCCTGGAGTGGCGCGCCGAGGTCGGCAACGCCGGCTCGCGGGCCGTCGCCGAGAAGGCGGGTTTCCGCATCGAGGGGCTCCTGCGGGCCTCCCTGCACCGCTCCGGCACCGTGCGCGACTCCTGGGTGGGCGCCCTGCTGCCGTCGGACCTCGGCCTGACCCCGGCGCTGCCCTACCTGCCGTCCTCCGCCCGCTAGCCCTCCACGGATCGCAGGTCATGGAACCGATCACCCTGTGCACCGACCGCCTCGTGCTGCGCCCCCACGTGCCCGGGGACGCCGCCGAGGTGCACGCAGCCTGCCAGGACCCCGAGATCCAGCGCTGGATCTCGGTGCCCGTCCCCTACGAGCCCGCACACGCGGAGACGTACGTGACGCAGCGCGTCCCGGCCGGGTGGCGCGAGGACAACGCCTACGACTTCGCCGTCCGGCTCGGGGCCGACGGCCCGCTCGTCGCCACGGTCGCCGTGCACAAGACGGGTACGTACACCCACGAGGTCGGGTACTGGACCGTCGCCGGTCACCGGGGCCGCGGCTACATGACCGAGGCCCTGAGGGCCGTCGCCCGCTGGGCCTTCACCGAGGCGGGCGTCGTACGACTGGTCTGGCGCGCCGGGGTCGGCAACGACGGCTCCCGCGCCGTCGCCGAGCGTGCGGGATTCGTGATCGAGGGCGTCCAGCGCGCCGGAATGGAACACGACGGCGCGCTGATGGACTGCTGGGCCGGCGCGCTGCTCCCGTCCGACCTCGGCCTGCCCTCCCGGCTGCCGTACGGGCCCGCTGTCAGTGCCGGGCCCTAGGCTTCGGCGCATGACCAGCCTGCCGCCGCCGACCCTGTCCCTCTCCGCCGACGAGGCCCGCCGGATCGCGCTGCGCGCGCAGGGCTTCCTCGGGGCGCCCGACCGCCGCGGCGGGGTCCGCGGCGTCCTGCGCCACCTGGGCGCCGTACAGCTCGACACCATCTCCGTCCTGGCCCGCTCGCACGAGCTGATCCCGTACGCGCGCCTGGGCGCGGTCGGCCGGGACACGGTCGAGAAGGCGTACTGGTCGGACCGCCACGCCTTCGAGTACTGGTCGCACGCCGCCTGCATCCTGCCCATCGAGGAATGGCCGCATTTCGCCTTCCGGCGCCGCGCCCGCCGGGCCCGCGGTCACCGCTGGCACGTCCTCCAGGACAAGGAACGCTCGACGAAGGCGGTCCTGGACCGCCTGAAGGTCGACGGCCCGCTGACCTCCACGGAACTCGGCGGCGCCAAGAACGGCGGCGAGTGGTTCGAATGGTCCGAGACCAAGATCGCGGTGGAGTGGCTGCTCGACACCGGCGAGGTGGTGTGCAGTGAGCGCCGTGGTTGGAAGCGGGTGTACGACCTGCCCGAGCGCGCCGTCCCCGACGCCCTGCTCCACGACGACCTCGACGACCGCGAGTGCCTGCGCCGCCTCGTCGCGCTGGCCGGGCGGTCCCTCGGCGTCGGCACCCGCGCCGACATCGCCGACTACCACCGCCTGAAGGGCGAGGAGTTCGACGCGGTGGTCGCGGATTCCGGGCTGGTCCCCGTCGAGGTGGAGGGCTGGGGGAAGCCGGCCTGGGCCGACCCGGCGGCGCTGGCCACCGTCCCCCGGGGCCGCCACCGCACCACGCTGCTCTCGCCGTTCGACTCCCTGGTGTGGGACCGGCCGCGCACGGAGAGGATCTTCGGCTTCACCCACCGCCTGGAGGCGTACGTCCCCAAGCCGAAGCGGATACACGGGTACTTCGCGATGCCGCTGCTGGCCGGCGGCCTGCTCCAGGGCCGCGTCGACCCGGCCCGCGAGGGCCGCACCCTGGTCGCCCGGCAGCTCTCCCTGACCACGCCCAAGGCGGCCCCCGCCATGGCGCAGGCCCTGCGGGAGGCCGCGGAGTGGGTGGGTTGCGAGGCGGTCCGCGTGGAGCGGGCCGGCACCCCCGCGGAGGCGGCGGCCGTCACGGCGGAACTGGCCGCGCTCCGGTAGGTCAACGGATCTCGAGGATCTTCTCCCGCATCGCGTAGACCACGGCCTCCATCCTGGAGTGCAGCTGCAGCTTCTCCAGGATGTTGCGGACGTGGTTCTTCACGGTGTTCTCGGAGATGAACAACTCCTTGGCGATGTCCCGGTTGTTCATGCCGGTGGCGACCAGCTTCAGGACCTCCAGCTCCCGGTCCGTCAGCCTCGGCGCCGGCACCAGCCGGCGCTCGTCGGTCCGCTGGATCATCGACTTGAACTCGGTGAGCAGCTTCGACGCCATCGACGGGCTGATCTGCGACTGCCCGTCCGCGACCGCGCGGATCGCCGTCGCCACCTCGTCGGTCGAGATCTCCTTCAGGAGGTACCCGGTCGCGCCCGCCTTGATCGCGTCGTAGAGGTCGGCCTCCTCGTCGCTGATCGTCAGCATGATGATCTTCGCGGAGGGTGCCACCTCCTTGATCGAGGTGCACGCTTCGATCCCGCCGCGCCTGGGCATCCGCACGTCCATCAGCACGATGTCCGGGAGCAGATCGGCCGCCTTGTCCACGGCCTCCGCCCCGTCCCCGGCCTCGCCGACGACCTGGATGTCCTCCTCCTGCGCGAGGACGATCTCCAGCCCGCGCCGGAACAGCGCGTGGTCGTCGACCACGAGCACCCGGATGGGTTCCCCGCCCCGCGAACCGGCCGCTTCCCCCGAAGCCGCCCCGTCCGCGTCACGACAGTCCGCGCCGCCGTCACCGCGTACCGGCCCGAAGCTGTCCGCCATCGTTCCTCCCCCTGCATGTGCCCAACCGCCGGACCAACCGGACGAACACCGCCATCGGTTGACTGACCGCCATGATTCCATGCCCGCACCACGACACGGGGGCGTCCGACGGCCAGGCATGGCGCATACCCGTCGCACAGGTGCCCCTGCGGACGCATGAGCGAACCGCAGGGGCAACGAATGGTCGGTGTCAGCCGCCGAGCGCGCCGCCGGCGCCGCCTCGCGGTTCCTCCGAGCTGGAGGCTCCGTCGGGGTTCACGTGGATGACGCCGTAGTCGTATGCATGACGGCGGTAGACGACGCTGGGCAGCTTGGTCTCGGCGTCGACGAACAGATAAAAGTCGTGGCCGACCAGTTCCATCTCGTAAAGGGCCTGGTCGAGCGACATGGGTGCGGCCGAGTGGGTCTTCTCGCGGACGATGAGGGGGCCTTCGCCCTGCACCTCGATGGATCCGATCCGGGTGATCGGTACCCCGTTCGTCTTCTCCTCGCCGACCGGCTGGCCACTGCCGTTGAGTGTTGCGGCACCCGGTACGACGTCGGCGACCTCCGCCGCCGAGAGACGTCCGCTGCCGCGGCGCGTGTAGCGCTTGTCGTGCTGCTTGCGCAGCCGGGCCTCCAGCTTGTCCTGAGCCAGGTCCAGCGCCGCGTACGGGTCGGTGGCCGCAGCCTCGGCACGGATCACCGGGCCCCGCGTGCGGAGGGTGATCTCCACGCGGTCGGAACGGTCGGCCTGACGCGGGTTGTGCTCCTTGGACACCTCGACGTCCACGCTGATCACCTTGCCGTCGTACTTGGTGATCCGCTCAGGATTCAGCTTCTCGGCCACGTGCTTGCGGAACCGCTCGGGCACTTCGGTCTTACGGCCCTTGACGACGATGTCCACGCAGAACTCCGTTCCCGGATAGCTCCGCCTCATGGGGCGAAGCGTCTCCCTTTCGCACCAGGCTCCGGTGAAGGCCGGAGCCACGGACTTGGCGACTTCCACCTCCTCCTCCCCCATCGGCAAGATCTACACCCCACCGACTTCGGAGTCGAGAGACCGCGATGCGTGGGCCCTAGGCTCGCCAGTCCTTACAACCGAACATATCCCTCTATGGCGGTTGTCGGCACCCGCTACCGGGACGTTCTTCCGATCCCGTCACTGATCTCTCTTACTACCTGCAACGATGGGCCTTCCCCAGCAGTTCCAAATGTATTCACGAGACTTTTGCTCTCTTCGAGTAGCCGGAGGTCGCGGCGACCACGGCGGCCCTCGGGGCGCCTCCGGTCGCCCCCCGATCCGCCGCGCGCAGGGCCCTGGCCGCCTCCGCCAGGGTGGCCCCGGTGGTGACCAGGTCGTCGACCAGTACGACGGCCGCGCCCGCCACCGCGCGCACCCCGTCCCGGCGCACCTCCAGCGCCCCCGCGAGGTTCTCCCGGCGCTGCCGGGCCCCCAGCCCCGCCTGGTCCGCCACCGCCCGCCGCAGCCGCAGTACGGGCGCCACGTGCGCGGGCACACCGGCCCGCCGCAGCCGCCCCGCCGCGGCCAGCGCGATCCTGCGCGCCGGGTCGTGCCCGCGCGCCCGGACCCGCCGCCGCGCCGAGGGAACGGGCACCAGGACCAGCTCCCCCTCGCCAGGCCTCCCGCCTAACCCCTCCCCGGGCCCTTCCGCGCCCGCGAGGACCGCCGCCGCCAGGGCGCGGCCCAGCGCCCCGGCCAGCGGCAGCGCCCCGCGCTCCTTGTGGGCCAGGAGCACCGCCCGTACGGGACCCTCGTAGACGGCGGCCGCGTGCACCACCGGCAGACCCTCGGGCGCCGGCGAGGGCCGTACAAGCCCCGCCCCGGCCCCGCTCAGCGCCTCCCGGCAGCGCTCGCACAGCAGCACCCGGGCGGCGCCACAGCCCGCGCAGTCGTCCGGCAGGACCAGCCCGGCCAGCTCCTGCCACCACCCCCGCATGGCTCCACCCTGCCCGACCCCACCCACCCCCGCCACCCCTGTGGACGACCACGAAAAGGCGGGTCGTACGAGGTCCGGCGGTCGATCAGCCCGGGTACACCGGAGCCTGGCCGCCGGCCGCCACCGTGCGCCACTGCGCCCCCGGCGGCAGCCACACGATGCCGTCGCTGGAGTAGCCCACCACCGGCTTGGGCTTCGACTCCTCCTCGGAGACGGCAGCCGCGACCGCCGCCAGCCCCGCGGCCCCGGGCAGAGTCGCCGCGACCATCGAACCGTCGGCCAGCATGTAACGCGCCTGCACGACCCCGCGGCTCTCCCGGCCCACCACCAGCAGCCGGCCGCGCGGTGCCCAGCTCATCGCCGTCACGTCCGCCATCTGCGGGGCCGCCGGGCGCAGCTCGCGCACCGACACCGACTCCGCGTTCGTCTTGGCGTCGGGCCGCTCGATCCGCCCCACCCACAGGGTGTGGCGACCGTTCTCCTCCAGCAGGAGCGCGATCCGCACCCCGTCGGCGGAAGCCTTCAGCGCGGTGATCCTCCGCTCGTTGAGCCCCGCCACCTGCACCTTCTCCGGGGTCCCGACCCCGCCCGGCACCCGCCACAGCCCGGGGTGCTGCGGATCCCGGTCCGCGACCCACAGATCGCCCGCCGCGTCCCAGCTGGGCGCGGTCAGGGTGTCCGTTGCCTTGGCCCCCTTGCTCGTGACGACCGGCACCTGCGGCATGGGTCCGACCCCGGACATCGGCACCACGTACAGGCCGTGCCCGTCCTCCGACACCACGGCCGCGCGCCTCTCGTCGTACGTCACGGCGGCCGAGCTGATCGAGAACGGGGCGGGGGTGCTCAGCGGCCCCGGCACCGGCTCGGCCTTCGGCTGCTGGTCCTCGCTCGCGTTCTCGATCTTCATGCGGACCAGTCGCTTCTCGTTGTCGACGAAGTACTGGTACTCGGGGGCCCTGGGCCGCCCGGCGATCGTGGCCGCCGTCGAGTCGTTCACCGAGCACAGCGAGGACTTGCCGTCGGAGTGCAGCAGTTCGACCTGGTCGAGCCGGGAGCCTGTCAGGTCCTTGACGGAGTACAGGAGTTGGGTGGCCATCTTCTTGCACTGCGGCTGCGTGACGTGCTCCGCCTTCTCGTTGAGCGGCACGCGCAGCGTGTTCTGGCCGTCGTACGAAAGGGACTTGGTGCCCTCGCGCAGTTCCGTGCCCGTCGGGAAGCTGGACTCGACGACCGGGCCGAGCCAGTTGGAGGGCCCGGAGAGCAGCGACTGCACGGTCTGCGTGGTCGGGTCCATGCGCGAGTCCGGGTCGGCGCGCTGGCGCACGTAGACGGGGTCGGCGACGAGCGCGCCGCCCGCGAAGTAGTACTTGTTGACGGGCATGTAGATGCGTTGGAAGTCGGACTCGCTGAGCACGAGGCTCTGGGGCGGGTTCGCGATCCGCCACTGCTTGTTCTCCTGGACGAGCTGGAGCACCCACTCGTACTTCGCGCCGCCGATCTCCGGCTGGTACGCGCTGCGTTCGTCGACGGTGGCGAGCTTCTCGCCGGTCACCTTCGAGCGGGGCCCGTCGGGGTCCTTCTCGCTGGTGACCTGCGAGCGGCCGAGGCCCGACTTGAGCACGGTGACCGTGGAGCCGGGCTTCCAGCCCTTCGCGGCACTTTCGGTGAGGTACTTGCGAGCCGTCTCCAGCTGAGGGTCGTCGCTGGTCATGGCCTCCAGGAAGCCCTTGACGATCTCGTCCGGCATGGCCTTGTCGGCGGGCGGCACGCCGAACACCCGCACCTGCGAGTCGACCCCCTGCGAGCCCTGCACGGAACGGATCTCGCCGTGGGTGGGCATCGTGGCGCAGCCGGCCAGCAGCAGGGCGACCCCGCCGAGGGCGAGCGCCCGTGCGATGCGCGCGCTCGTGGGCTCAGCGTCCATCGGGTCCGTCCTCCATCTCCGCCTGCACGGCGGGCGCGTCTTCGGCGGGCCGGGCCACGACGCGGGCTCCGTTCCCCGGCAGGGCGGTCGGATCGGCCGGTACGGGCATCGCCCCGGCCATCGGCGACCTGGGCGGTATGCCCGACCGGTCGCCGCCCTCCGCGGGCCGGGCGGGCGCCGCGCTGCCGGCCGCCTCGGCGGCGGCCCTGGCCCGGTTGGCCCGGGAGTCCTCGGGCTCCAGCGGGATCGGCGACCCGCGCAGCGGCTCGTCCGCCGTGCGCGGCAGGGTCAGGCGGAACTGCGACCCGCCGCCCGGCTCGCCCCACGCCTGGAGCCAGCCGCCGTGCAGCCGGGCGTCCTCGACGGCGATGGACAGGCCGAGGCCGGTACCGCCGGTCGTGCGGGCCCGCGCCGGGTCGGCCCGCCAGAAGCGGTTGAAGACGCGGGTGGCCTCGCCGGGCTTGAGCCCGACGCCGTAGTCCCGTACGGCCACGGCGACGGCCCCGCCCGCGGACGCGAGCCGTACCACCACGTCCCGGCCCTCGCCGTGCTCCACGGCGTTGACGACGAGGTTGCGCAGCACCCGCTCCACGCGCCGGGCGTCGGCCTCGGCGATGACGGGCTGGGTGTCGCCGAGGACCCGGATCCGGGTCCCCTTGTGCTCGGCCAGCGGTTCGGCGCCGTCGATGACGCGGCGTACGACGTCCCGCAGGTCGATGGGCTCGGCCTGGAGGTCGGCGGCGCCGGCGTCGAAGCGGCTGATCTCCAGCAGGTCCGCGAGCAGCGACTCGAAGCGGTCCAGCTGCCCGGCGAGCAGCTCCGCCGAGCGCGCGGTCACGGGGTCGAAGTCGACGCGGGCGTCGTGGATGACGTCGGCGGCCATCCGCACGGTCGTCAGCGGGGTGCGCAGCTCGTGCGAGACGTCCGAGACGAAGCGGCGCTGCATCCGGGAGAGCTCCTCCAGCTGCTGGATCTTGAGCTGGAGGTTCTGGGCCATCTTGTTGAAGGCCTCGCCCAGGCGCGCGATGTCGTCCTCGCCGGTGACCTTCATCCGCTCCTGGAGCTGCCCGGCCGAGAGCCGTTCGGCGATCCCGGCGGCCATCCGCACCGGCGTCACGACCTGCCGTACGACGAGCCACGCGATACCGCTGAGCAGGACGACGACGAACAGGCCCGCGGTGGCGATCGTGCTCTTGACCAGGGTGAGGGACTCCTCCTCCTGCGTCAGCGGGAAGAGGTAGTACAGGTCGTACGGGTCCCCGTTGATGTCCGTGAGCCGCTTGCCGACGACCAGCGCGGGCTCCGGGGCCTTCTGCCCGGTCCCGCTGGTGTAGCGGATCTCCGAGAAGGTCTTGAAGGTGCCGGTGCCGCGGTTGACGGCCCGCCGCAGCGACAGCGGGACGCTCGCGGTCGGGTCCACGTTGCCGGAGGCCCGGGCACCCTTGACGCCCTGCGCGTTGGGCAGGGCCTGCTCACCGGTCCCCGCGCCGAGCGCGACGACCTCGAAGGCGGTCTGGCCGCCACTGGCGAGCTGCTTGACGAGCGAGTTCATCCAGGTGCTGGCGTCCCGCCCGACCTTGTTGTCGACGGCGTCGGGCCCGTCCACGGTCGCGGGGGCGTTGGCCTTCTCCTGTGCGACCGCGAACCCTCCGGCGGCCTGGCTCTGCGCCGCCTCCTCCTTCGCGTCGAGGAGGCCCTTGTTCACCTGGGCGATGACGACGAAGCCGAGCGCGAGGACCACGGAGAGCGAAATCAGCAGGGTGGCGGCGACCACCCGCAGCTGGATGTTGCGCCGCCACAGCCGGACAGCCGGAAGCAGCGGCCGGCGTACGAGACGTACGCACAGCCGCAGCAGCGGACCGCCGGGCGCCCCGTCCTGGAGCAGCCTGCCGCCCCGCAGCGCTCCCCACCGGGAACCGCTCCGGGCCTTGCCGGACTGCACGTCAGCTCGGTCCGGCCTTGTAGCCGACACCGCGCACCGTCACGACGATCTCGGGGCGCTCGGGGTCCTTCTCGACCTTGGAGCGCAGTCGCTGCACGTGCACGTTGACCAGCCGGGTGTCCGCCGCGTGCCGGTAGCCCCAGACCTGCTCCAGCAGCACCTCACGGGTGAAGACCTGCCAGGGCTTGCGGGCGAGCGCGACCAGCAGGTCGAACTCGAGGGGGGTCAGGGCGATGGAGGCACCCTCCCGCTTGACCGAGTGCCCGGCCACGTCGATGACCAGGTCACCGATGGCCAGCTGCTCGGGCGCGGGCTCCTCCGACCGGCGCAGGCGGGCCCGGATGCGGGCCACCAGCTCCTTCGGCTTGAACGGCTTGACGATGTAGTCGTCGGCCCCGGACTCCAGGCCCACGACCACGTCCACCGTGTCGCTCTTGGCGGTGAGCATGACGATCGGCACGCCGGACTCCGCCCGGATCAGGCGGCAGACCTCTATGCCGTCCCGACCCGGAAGCATCAGGTCGAGCAGCACCAGGTCCGGCTTCGCCTCCCGGAAGGCAGCGAGTGCCTTGTCACCGTCCGCTACGAACGACGGCTCAAAACCTTCTCCACGCAGCACAATGCCGAGCATCTCGGCCAGCGCGGTGTCGTCGTCGACGACGAGGACGCGTCCCTTCATGGTTGACATCATCCCATTAGCTAATCGTTACCCGGCGGTGAGCTGTCCCACAGCCAAAAGGGCTGGAAATCGCCCCTCGGACCTGCGTGGAGATCAGGTCGACCAGTCTGCCCCGGATCCGGGTGACAATTGAAGGTACGGGCTGCCGGAGATCCGGGGGGACGGCCGGTCCGTTCGTGGACCCCACGTGGCACGATGGCAGCCGACCAGCGCCCCCGCCACAGCAGCAGGTGCACGTGAAGGAGCGACGATGAACGACTCTCCGGGCTGGGCCACGCCCGGGTCCTCCCCCTCCGACGGCGAGCGCCCTGGAAACCCGGCCGAGCAGCCTCCGGCCCAGCCGGCGGACGCACCGAAGTGGTCCGCCGAACAGCCGCCGCCCGGCCAGTGGCAGAGCCCCGCCCCGGGCCAGACCCCGCCGCCGCAGCCCCAGCAGCCCCAGCAGGGCCCGGGCTGGGGCGCGTACGGCGGCCAGTACGGCTACCCGGGCGGCCCTGGCCAGTGGGGCCCGCCCCCCGCCGCCAAGCCCGGTGTGATCCCCCTGCGCCCTCTGGGCCTCGGCGAGATCCTCGACGGCGCGGTCGCCACCATGCGCGCCCACTGGCGCTCGGTCCTGCCGATCACCCTGGTCGTGGCCACCGTGGTCCAGGTCGTCAGCATGCTCATCCAGAAGTACATGCTGGAAGACCTCGTCCTCTCCGTGGACAGGGGGAACATCTCGCCCGAGCAGCTGCTCGACACCATGGGCAGCGCCTTCGCGGCGTCCGCGGCGGCCCAGTTCCTGCAGTTCCTCGGGACGATCGTCGTCACCGCGATGCTCACGATGATCTTCAGCAAGGCGGTGCTCGGTCAGCACTCCTCGGTCTCCCAGGCCTGGCGTGACGCCCGCCCACAGCTGCTGCGCCTGGCCGGCCTCACCCTGTTGCTGGCCGTCGGCCTGATCCTGCTCGCCACGGTGATCATCCTGCCCCTGGCCCTGACCGGGAACCCCGGCCTGATCGCGCTGGGCGCCTTCGCCTGCGTCGGGCTGCTGGCCTGGCTCGGCATCAAGTTCATCCTGGCCTCGCCCGCCCTGATGCTGGAGCGGGGCGCCGTCTTCAAGTCCTTCGCCCGCTCCTCGAAGCTCGTCACGGGCTCCTGGTGGCGGATCTTCGGCATCACCCTGCTCACCTGGCTCATCACCTTCATCTTCGCGGCGATCATCATCCTCCCGCTGCAGATGATCGGCTACTCGGTCTTCGGCGACGGCCTGTCCGCCATGCAGGACCCCGCCGCCCAGATCGCCTGGGGGCCGCTGGTCTTCACCGCCCTCGGCGCGATCATCGCGCAGGCCGTCGTCATGCCGATCCAGTCGGGCGTCACCGTCCTCCTCTACGTCGACCAGCGCATCCGCCGCGAGGGACTCGACCTGGAGCTCGCCCGGGCGGCCGGCGTAGAGAACTACGGAGGCTGACACCCACATGATGAGTACGGGGGGCCTCATCAGCAGCGTGCCGACACCACCGGTCACCACACCGCGCGACCCCGCCCGTGAGGCGGCCGAACGCGAACTGTCCAAGCCGCTCTACCACCAGAACGACCCGGGCCCGTTCGACCGCGCCGTGCGCAAGTTCTTCGAGTGGCTCGGCGACCTGTTCGACACCGCCTCCGGGGCCTCCCCCGGCGGCGGCTTCGGCCTGCTCGCCATCGTCGTCCTGGTCGCCCTGGCCGTCGGAGCCCTGTGGTGGCGCCTGGGCGCCCCCCGCCGCACGGCCACCTCCGCCGGCACCCTCTTCGACGACGGCATCCGCAGCGCCGCCGACCACCGCACGGCCGCCGAGGCGCACGCCGCCGCCGGCCGCTGGACCGAAGCCGTCCAGGAACGCATGCGCGCCGTCGTCCGCTCCCTGGAGGAACGCACCCTCCTCGACCCCCGCCCGGGCCGCACCGCCGACGAGGCCGCCGCCGAAGCCTCCGTCTCCCTCCCGGACCACAGCGCCGAGCTGCGCGCGGCGGCCCGCGTCTTCGACGACGTCACCTACGGCGGCCGTACCGCCGACGCCGACACCTACGCCCGCCTGAGCGCCCTCGACACCACCCTGACCCGTACCAAGCCCCTCCTGACGGGACCCACCGCATGACCCCGCCCAACGAGCCCCCGGCCGAGGTCAACGCAGCCCCCGCACCCGACGCTGCCGGGCTGGTGCCGGGGCACCCCCGCACGACGCCGGACGCGACCCCCGCTCCCCCGTCCGCCCCCTGGCAGGGTTCGGCACCCCAACAGCCGCCCCTGCACGCCCCCGGCCCAACGGGAACCCCCGCCGACGCGCCGCAGCCCCCGGCCGGCACCACGCCGCCCGGCGGGCAGCACGCACCCGGCGCGCCGCAGCCCCCCGCACCCGGCACCGCCGCAACCCCGCCCAGCGGGCCGCAGGCCACCCGGCAGGCCACCCGCCCCCCTCGGCGCCGAACGCAGCGGATCCGCACCGGCCTCGTCGTCCTCGGCGTGCTCGCCGCAGGCGTCACCGTGCTCGCCGCCCTGAACTCCGGCACCCGACACGGTCTCCTCGACCCCCGCTCCGCCGACCCCTCCGGCAGCCGCGCCGTGTCCGAGCTGCTCAAGGAGCGCGGCGTCACCACCCGCGTCGTCACGACCGCCCGCGAGGCCGCCGCCGCGACCGGCCCCCGCACCACCCTCCTGGTCACCGACCCCGACCGGCTCGGCGCCACCCAGCGCCGACAGATCGCCTGGGCCTCCGACCTCTCCGGCGGCCGCACCATCCTCATAGGACCCACGAGCCACTCCCTCACCGAGCTCGCGTACGGCGTCCACACCAAGGGCGACGCCGACCCGAAGACCCTCGCCCCCGACTGCGCCTTCCCCGCCGCCACCACCGCCGGCCGCGCCGGCCTCGGCGACGGCCTTCGCTACACCACCTCCGCCGCCCGGGCCATCGCCTGCTACCCCTCCGACGGCCACCCCACCCTCCTCGTCCTCCCCGCGGGAACCACCGGTGGAGACACCGTCGTCCTCGGCACCGGCAGCATCCTCCTCAACGAGAACCTCGCCGACGAAGGCAACGCCTCCCTCGCCCTCCAACTCCTCGGCTCCCGACCGGACCTCGTCTGGTACATGCCGACCCTGGAGGACTCCGACGCCGACAGCCGAGACGCCGGCGAGCGCCAGGACTTCCTCGACCTCATCCCCGCCGGCTGGTCCTGGGCCCTGCTCCAGCTCTTCGTCGCCGCCGCGCTCGCCGCCCTCTGGCGCGCCCGCCGACTCGGCCCCCTCGTCACCGAGAAGCTCCCCGTCGTCATCCGCGCCTCCGAGGCCACCGAGGGCCGCGCCCGCCTGTACCGCAAGGCCCGCGCCCGCGACCGCGCCGCCACCGTGCTGCGCGCCGCCGCCCGCGAACGCCTCGCCGCCCTCACCGGCGTCGCGCACACCCAGGCCCACGACCCCGCCGCCCTGGGCCCGGCGGTCTCCGCCCGCCTCACCGGCGGCACGCACGACGTGACCGGCCTGCTCTTCGGCCCCACACCCTCCGACGACGCGGCACTCGTCGCGCTCGCCGACCACCTCGACGCCCTCGAAAGAGAGGTCCGTACGTCATGACGTACCCGGCCACCGATTCCACGGCCCCGTCCCCGGCCTCGAACGCCGACGGCGCCCGCGCTTCCCTCGAAGCGCTCCGCACCGAGATCGGCAAGGCCGTCGTCGGCCAGGACTCGGCCGTGACGGGTCTCGTCGTCGCCCTCCTCTGCCGCGGCCACGTCCTCCTCGAAGGCGTCCCCGGCGTCGCCAAGACCCTCCTCGTGCGGGCCCTCGCCGCCTCCCTCGAACTCGACACCAAGCGCGTCCAGTTCACCCCCGACCTGATGCCGAGCGACGTCACCGGCTCCCTCGTCTACGACGCCCGCACCGCCGAGTTCTCCTTCCAGAACGGCCCGGTCTTCACCAACCTCCTCCTCGCGGACGAGATCAACCGCACGCCCCCCAAGACCCAGTCCTCCCTCCTCGAAGCCATGGAGGAACGCCAGGTCACGGTCGACGGCACCCCGCGCGCCCTCCCCGAGCCCTTCCTCGTCGCCGCCACCATGAACCCGGTCGAGTACGAGGGCACGTACCCCCTCCCGGAAGCCCAGCTGGACCGCTTCCTCCTCAAGCTCACCGTGCCCCTCCCCTCCCGCCAGGACGAGATCGGCGTACTGACCCGGCACGCCGCCGGCTTCAACCCCCGCGACCTGCACGCTGCCGGCGTCCGCCCCGTCGCCGGACCCGCGGAACTCGAAGCCGCCCGCGAGGCCGTCACCCACGTCACCGTCTCCCCGGAGATCGCCGGGTACGTCGTCGACATCTGCCGCGCCACCCGCGAATCGCCGTCCCTCACCCTCGGCGTCTCCCCCCGCGGCGCGACCGCGCTGCTGGCCACCGCCCGCGCCTGGGCCTGGCTCACCGGACGCGACTACGTCACCCCCGACGACGTGAAGGCCCTCGCCCTCCCGACCCTGCGCCACCGCGTCCAGCTGCGCCCGGAAGCCGAAATGGAAGGCGTCACCGCGGACGCGGTCATCACCGCGATCCTCTCCCACGTCCCCGTTCCGCGCTGATGGCCGCCCTCACCGGACGCGCCGCCCTGCTGGCGGCCCTCGGCAGCATCCCCGTCGGCATCCTCGAACCGAGCTGGACGGGGATGCTCGCGGTCAACGCCCCGCTCGCGCTGGCCTGTGCCGTCGACTACGCCCTCGCGGCGCCCGTCCGCCCGCTCCTCCTCACCCGCTCGGGCGACACCTCGGTCCGCCTGGGCGAGACCGCGGACGTCCACCTCACCCTCACCAACCCGGGCACCCGCACGCTCCGTGCCCGCATCCGCGACGCCTGGCCCCCCAGCAGCTGGCTCCCCGGCACGGAGGGCCCCGCCTCCCGGCACGCCCTGACCGTCCCGTCGGGGGAACGCCGCAGGCTCACCACCCGCCTGCGGCCCACCCGCCGCGGCGACCGCCAGGCCGACCGCGTCACGATCCGCTCGTACGGTCCCCTGGGCCTGCTCGCCCGTCAGGGCACCCACCGCATCCCCTGGACCGTCCGTGTCCTGCCGCCCTTCACGAGCCGCAAGCACCTCCCCTCGCGCCTGGCGCGCCTGCGCGAACTCGACGGCCGCACCAGCGTCCTGACGCGCGGTGAGGGCACCGAGTTCGACAGCCTGCGCGACTACGTCCCGGGCGACGACACCCGCTCCATCGACTGGCGCGCCACGGCCCGCCAGAACAAGGTGGCCGTCCGCACCTGGCGTCCCGAACGCGACCGGCACATCCTGATCTGCCTGGACACCGGCCGCACCTCGGCGGGCCGCGTCGGCGACGCCCCCCGCCTCGACTCCGCCATGGACGCGGCCCTGCTCCTCGCCGCCCTGGCCACCCGCGCCGGCGACCGCGTGGACCTCCTGGCCCACGACCGCCGCCCCCGCGCCCAGGTCCAGGGCCGGGCGGCCGCCGACGTCCTCCCGTCCTTCGTCAACGCGATGGCCACCCTCGAACCGGAACTGGTCGAGACGGACTCCCGCAGCATGGTCTCCACCATCCTCCGCAGCGCCCCGCGCCGCTCCCTGGTGGTCCTCCTGACGAGCCTGGACGCGGCCCCGGTGGAAGAGGGCCTGCTCCCGGTCCTCCCCCAGCTCACGGCCCGCCACACGGTCCTGCTGGCCTCCGTCGCCGACCCCCACGTCGCCGCCATGGCCGCGGCCCGCGGTGACGCCGACGCGGTCTACGAGGCCGCGGCCGGCACCCAGTCCCAGTCCCAGCGCCGCCGCACCGCCGACCAGCTCACCCGCCACGGCGTCCACGTCGTCGACGCCACCCCGGACACCCTGGCCCCCGCCCTGGCCGACGCCTACCTGTCCCTGAAGGCCGCGGGCCGGCTCTAGGAGTCGTCCGACTGGCTACTCTGGCAGGGCACCTACCAGGAAGACACATGGCCGACTTCACCCCTGAGCAGATGCGCCGCCTGCACGACTTCGCGGAGCAGCTCGCGGAGCTGGCCGAGCACCACGAGGACCAGTGGAGGGTTCAGACCACCGAGGGCCAGATCTTCCTCACCATGATGAGCCCGACAGCCCCCCACGGGCTCAACGTGGTGCGGTTGCGCCGGCAGATCGAGGCCCAGACCCCAGAGGTCATGGCCCTCAACGACACGAACATGGGCGATCCCGAAACCGGCCTGACCAAGGTCCCCGATCTCATGGTCATCGCCGAGGAGGACACCGACGACACCGCGAAGGTCGTCAACTCCCGCGATGTCCTGCTGGTGGTCGAGGTCGTCTCACGTACGAACTCACTCACCGACATCCGTGACGAGTTGCACGACTACCCGCGGATGGGTGTCCCCCTGTATGTCGTCGTCGACCCCCGCAGGGACAAGAAGACCGTCACGGTACACAGCGACCCCTCATCAGGGCCCGACGGCATCCGCTATCGCAAGGCGGTCCCCTACGCCTTCGGCGACACCGTCACCGCCGGCCGCTGGACCCTCGACACGAGCAGCCTCAAGAGCTACCCCGCCGACTGGTGAGCGGCCGCCGGACCGATCCACCGCGAGGCCGGCCCGTAAACGCAGAAAAGCCCCGCACCGAACCCTGAAGGGCTGGTGCGGGGCTTTCCCACAATGATTGTTCGGCGGCGTCCTACTCTCCCACAGGGTCCCCCCTGCAGTACCATCGGCGCTGAAAGGCTTAGCTTCCGGGTTCGGAATGTAACCGGGCGTTTCCCTAACGCTATGACCACCGAAACACTATGAAATTTGAACGCTGGTGTGAACTCACAGCCGTTCGTTATTTCAGAACTAACACAGTGGACGCGAGCAACTGAGGACAAGCCCTCGGCCTATTAGTACCAGTCAGCTTCACCCGTTACCGGGCTTCCACATCTGG